>CAZWFC010000013.1:0-31205 GCA_964632965.1 uncultured Rhodocyclaceae bacterium | reverse complement strand
CGGTGAACTTGACGGCATTGCCGGCGTAGTTGAGCAGGGCCTGGCGCAGGCGCGTCGGGTCGCCGCGCAGCCAGCGCGGCACCGCGTCGCCGTCAATCTCCATCACCAGTCCCTTCGCGGCGGCCTGCGCACCGAGCAGCGAACGCACGTGATCGAGAACGGCATCGAGCGCGAAATCCGTCTGTTCCAGCCGCATGCGCCCCGCCTCTATCTTCGACAGGTCGAGGATGTCGTTGATGATCGACAGCAGGTGCAGGGCCGCGGAGTCTATCCGGTCCAGCTTCTCCGACTGGGCCGGCGTCGGTCCGGCCCGCTTGAGCAGGTGGGTCAGGCCGAGGATGGCGTTCATCGGCGTGCGTATCTCGTGGCTCATGTTGGCGAGGAAGGCGCTCTTGGCGCGGTTGGCGACCTCGGCGCGCTCGCGCGCCTCCATGACGTCCGCCGTCCGGCTCGCCACCAGTTCCTCCAGGTGGTGCCGATGGCGGTCGAGTTCCTCGCCGATGCGTTTCTTTTCGGTGATGTCCTCTTTCACCGCGACATAGTGGGTGACACTGCCGTCCGGCTGGTGGATCGGCGTGACGACGGCGAACTCGACGTATTCGCTGCCGTCCTTGCGCTTGTTGAGGAATTCGCCCTTCCAGGGCTCGCCGCGGGACAGGCTCGCCCACATCGACGCATGGGTCTCCGGCGGCGTCCTGCCCGAATGCAGGATGCGCGGATTCTGCCCGATCACTTCCTCGCGGCTGTAACCCGTGACGCGCAGAAAGGCGTCGTTGACGTAATCGATACGCGCTTCGAGGTCGGTGATGACGATGCTCTCCGGACTCTGTTCGACGGCCAGCGACAGCTTGCGCAACTGGTCCTCGACCCGCTTGCGCTCGGTGATGTCCTCGTAGACGCCGAGTATGCCGATGACCCGGCCGCTATCGTCGCGCAGCGGCACCTTGGACGTGCGCAGCCAGGCCGTCTTGCCGTCCGGCGTCGTCTGCGGCTCCTCGAAATTCAGCCGGGAATTGCCCGACTCCATCACGGCCCGGTCGTCGGCACGGTAGGCCTCGGCCTGGTCCTGCCAAACCATGTCGAAGTCGGTCTTGCCGGTCAATTCCTCCGGGGTCGTACAGCCGGCATCCCGCGCGAACCGGATGTTGCAGCCCAGGTAGCGCGAATCGTGATCCTTCCAGAAAACCCGGGCCGGCACATTCTCCACGACGGACAGGAGCAGTTCCGTCGACTTCCGCAATGCCGCCTCGGTCTGCTTGCGCACCGTGATGTCGCGGTTGGTACCGCGCCGGCCGAGAAAGCCGCCGTCGGCATCGTAGATCGGCACGCAATGATGGCCGATCCAGCGTTCCTCGCCGTCGACGCGCACGATCCGGTATTCGAGCTCGCCGGCGTCGGGATCGTCGATATGCGCGACATGGCCCAGGTAGGCCGCGCGGTCGTCGGCGTGGATGACGCGCGCCATCAGACCGGGGTCGGCGATGAAATCCTCGGGCGCATGGCCGGAAATGCGCCCGCAAGCCGGAGAAACATAGCGGAAGCGCCCGTCGGGACCGATCCAGAAGATGCAGTCGGCGGCATTCTCGGCCAGCAGCCGGTATTTCGCTTCCGACTCGCGCAGGGCTGCGTGCGCCGCCTCGGCGCGGGCACGGGCGGCAACGGCGTCCTCCATCAGGTTCAGCGCCGCCAGCCGGGCCTGGCGCTGGGCTTCGATGGCGGCGGCCTGGCTCTCCAGCAGCGACATTTCGGCGCGCTTGCGTTCGGTGATGTCCTGAACCGTGCCATGCAGGTCGACGATCACACCATCTTCGGCGCGCAGCGCTCCCCCCCGGGCGATGATCCAGCGGCGGCTGCCGTCGGGGCGCACCACCTCGGCATCGCATTCGTAGGGAATGCCATCCGCGAGCGCCTTCTCGACCGCCGCCGCCAGCCGGGCCCAGCTTTCCGGCGCGAAATAGCGCCTCACCTCCGGATACATCGCGGGCGGCAGCGTCGGGTCGCGGCCGTAAATGCGGTAGACCTCGTCCGACCAGACATGGACGTCGTCGCGCAGGTCCCAGTGCCAGTTGCCGATGCCGGCCAGGCGCTGCGACTCGCGCAGCACGGCCGCATTGTCCCGCGCCTCGGTGGCGGCCTGTTCGGCGGCTTCCCGCGCCAGACTCATGTCGCGGTAGAGATCGAGATTGGCCAGGGCCACCGACATGGCATCGGCCATCGCCTGCTGCATTTCCAGTTCCTTCGCCGTCGCCCGGTGGCGGCTCCCCCAGTAACAGCCGATGGCTCCCACCGGATTCGCACGGCCGATGGGCACCATGCTGAGACTCTGGACGAAAGTAGGACGGTAGGCGGCGTGGGGAATGCGGTCGTCGGCGTAGATGTCCTCGATGACGACGGCCTGCGCATGGAGCATCGCCCAGCCCGAGATGCAGGATTCGAGCGGAAAGCGCTGCCCCTTCCAGAGCGGGCCGATGGCGTCCTCGTCGACATAGTGGCAGTGTCCGTTCTCGCGCAGCACCAGGGTTACGCCGTCGGCGCCGGTGAGTTCGCGCAGGGCATGGCGGACGATGGCCATCAGGCCGGCGAGATCGCGCACGCCGGCGATCTCTTCCACGACGCCGGCCAGGCGGCGCAGATGGTCGGCGCCGCGCGCGAGCTCCGCATCGGCTTGGCGCCGGCGCCGGATGCTGGCGATCAGTGCGGCGATGAGCGCCGACTGGGCGAGGATGAACAGCAGCGTGCCGATGACGACTTCACCATATTGTTGCCACGGCGCCGGCGGACGATTGACGAACACGGCGTCGGCCGGCAGCCGGCTGGCGTCGCCTCCCCAGCGCCGGATCTGCTGCCAGTCGAACATCGGAATGTTGTCGTTGATCCGCAGGGTCCCCGCCGTCGCCGGGAGCCTGCCGTTCAGGATGTCCATCGCCAGCCGTCCGGTCCGCACGCCGGAGGCCTCGACGGCGATGACCGAACCGCCGATGCCGCCGTTCTTCAGGTTGTAATCGTAGAAGCCGAACACCGGCGCGTTGGCCGCCCTGACGATCAGGTTCTCGGCCTCGTAGGCCAGCGCCACGCGGCCCTTGGCGTCGACGTTGTACTGGGTGAAGACGACGATGCTGTGCGGCGGCAGTTCGCCCACCCGCCGCAATATCTCGTCGAGCGACTTGCCCAGCGTGTATTCGAATTCCAGCCGCCCCCGCCAGGGCTCGGCGACGCGGGCGGCTTCCTCGGCGAGCTTGCGGTCCGCCGCGCTGCTGCCCGAAGCGAACAGCACCCGCCGCGTCTGCGGGAACAGTTCGAGCGCCCGCTCCAGCGTGCCCTTGATATCGAACTGGTTGACCTCGCCGACGATGCGGCGGCCGGTCCTCTCGCCTTCGAGCAGGGGACGATGCTGAATTGTGACCACCGGCGCACCCGGCGCGATATCCCGGCCGTCGGTAAGCAGGAATTCGAGCGCGGGTTGCTGCACCGTGACGATCAGATCGATGCCGCGCTGCGCATACTTCTTGTGGAGGACGTCGAGCAGTTCCTGGCGGTAGCCCGGCACATCGCGGTTGCGCTGCAAGTCGAGGTATTCGGCATAGACGTTGGTGACGGGAAATCCGGCCGCGGTGATGGCCTTGAAGAAACCGTCGCTGAACAACTCTACGCCACGGCCGCCGTAACCATAGGCATAGAGCAGCAGGATCTTCTGCGCCGATGCCGGCTGCGCCTGAACCGTCTGGCCGACCGGACCGCCGAGCAGCGCACACAACAGCAGCACGTACCGCAACCAGCGGAGCGGCGGCGTCCTCATCGCGCGCCTCCTTCCGGCGGCGGTGCCGCCGCATCGGCGACGAAAGCCAGCGGATAGGGCGCTTCCCGGCCGAGTTGCCGGGACAAGTCATTGACCTGCTGCTTGAGCGCGATCATGTCGAGTTCGCGCCCCACCGAGGCGCGATTGAAACGTTCGAGTTCCTGGTTGCGCGAACGGAGTTCCGCCGCTTGTTCGCGCAGGTCCCGTTCGCCGGCCTTCTGTCCGGAAATGTCGCGCACGGTCGCCTGAATCGAATCCTGGTCGTTGATGGTCATGCGCGTCAGCAGCACCGAGGCCGGAAAGTTCTCGCCGTTCGCCCGCCGGTGCGTCCACTCGAAGAGCGCCACCCCCTGCGTCAGCGCGGTCTCGATCATGCGCCGGGCCGCCGGCGCCGAGGTCTGTCCGTCCGGCTGCCGTTCGGGCGACAGGTCCCACGGCCCGAGCTGCCTGAACGCCTGCTCGTCGGCGACGCCGAACAGGCTCAGCGTGGCCGGATTGCAGGACGTGAACCGCCAGTCCGGCGGCGCGATGGTCATGATCGCATCGTGCGCGAATTCGAACAGCGCCCGCAGGCGTTCCTCGTTCTCCCGCAGCGCCGCCTCCGCGCGCCGGCGCTCACCGATATCGCGGCAGGCGCCGTAGAGATTGCCGTCCGGCAACTGCACGGCGTTGATTTCCACCGGGACGATGCCGCCATCCTTGCGCTTCAGGTTGGCCTCGACGAGCAGATGCCCCTGCGCGGCAAGCTGACGGAGCGTGTCCTGAGCGGTCTCCAGTTCCGCCGCCGGCACGAGGTCGGCAATGCCCATGGCGAGCAGTTCGTCGACGCCGTAGCCGAGCATCCGCGCCGCCCGCTGGTTGGCGTAGACATAGCGGCCGTCGGCCCTGACGACGAAGACCGCGTCGGCGGCATGCTCCAGGACGATGCGATAGCGTTCCTCGCTCGCCCGCAACGCCTGGCTCGCCCGCTCGCGCTCGGTGATGTCGCGGGAAATGCCGAACAGGCCGGCGACCCGGCCCTCGGCATCGCGCAGCGGCCCCTTGGTGGCGAGGAACACGATCTGGCCGTCGGCGGTGTCCAGCGTCTCCTGGAAGACGACGGTGCGCCCTTCCTCCATCACCTGGCGGTCGTTGCGCATGATCAGCTCCGCCTGGTCGGGCGGGAACAACACGGTATCGTCCCGGCCCAGCACGACCTCGGCGGGTTTGCCGGTGACGCGCGCCGCCTCGCGGTTGAACAGCAGGTAGCGGCCGGCGAGGTCCTTGGCGAAGATCACGTCGGTCGAGCCTTGCGCGATGGCATCGAGCAGCTTCAGGGCGCGCATTTTCTCCGCCTGCGCCGCCTGCTCGATCTGCGAGGCGAACAACTGCTGCCGCTGACGGACGACGAAGACTCCGGCGGCGATCATGACCAGAGCCAGCAGGCCGGCCAGCGTGATCCAGACCGCATCGCGGCCGGTCTCCGCGTAAACCTCCGTACAGTCGAGTTTCGCCACCAGAAACCAGTCGGTACCCGGCACCGGCTGCACGATGCCGAGCACCTGCGCATCCCGGTAATCCGTGCCCTCGATGATGCGGTCCCGCAGGCCGGCGTCGACGAGGCTTCGAACGGCCAGCGTCTTGTCGCTCGTCAGCGGCAGGCGCCGCTGCAAGGCGGCATCGGGCGCATGGCGCAGGTCGTTGAGGAAGACGACGCCGTCGCCGTCGCGCCGGAACAGCAGGGTCTCGGCGCTGGCGCTGGGTTCCGGCCAGAAGCCGAGCAGCGGATAGAGGAAAGTGGCCGGATCGATCCGCAGCGCAATCGCCGCCTCGGCACCCGGCTCCGGCCGGAACGACGCCACCAGATCGATATGGAGCTGGCCATCGACACCGCGATAGGGGCCGACCAGATGAATCTTGCCGTCGGCCGCCGCACGCCTCGCCGTTTCCACCAGTACCGGGTCGGACGCGGTAGTCTTGCCGGCCGCATCGAGCAGCGGTTCGCCCTGCCCGTCCAGCAGCAGGACATCCCGATAGTGGTAGTTCGCGCCGAACTCGCCCAGCCGCCGCAGCAGCAGGTCACGCGCGGCAAGGTTCTTCCTGTTGCGCCAGTCGGCATAAAGCCCGCTCAGGAAGCCGCTGCTGTGCAGGAACTGCATGTCGGCCCGCCGCTCGTGCAGCCAGCTGTCGATCTGGCCGACCTTGAGATCGGCGATGGCATGCAGCCGTGCCGCCTGCACCTCCTTGAGGCGCGCCGCGTTGTGGCCGATCGCGATCGCCGTCAGCGCGACGACGACCACGGCCGCCAACCCGACCGGCAGCGCCAGGGAGCGCAGCGCACTGCGGCCGTCGACCGTCGCCGGCTGCGCGGCGGCGGCGCCGAGCCGGCCGCGCATCAGCCCGTACAGCAGCAGCGAGGTCACGACGACGAACAGCCAGCCCTTGACGGTGCTCGCCAGCGTGATCTGCGCCGGATCGCTGAACAGCAGCGCGACCGCCCGGTCCGACAGGAGTATCCAGAGCGCCGCGAAGGCGGCATAGATCAGGACGATGGTCAGGATGCGCACTGCCGAATCGGCGCCGCCGCATCCCGCGGCGGCTGCCGTGGACTCGGCGGGGACGGTCTCCGGTCGATGCGAGGTTTTTTTCATGGCGCACCCGTGTCGGTTCCGCCGGCTCCGACCATGCCGGCGAGCAGGCGGTTCTCCCTCAGCATTCGCCGCCGCGCCAGCGCCTGCGCGATGCAGGCCTTGAGGTCGAAATCCGACCACGGCTTGTCGACGAAGGCGAAGATCTGCGCCGACTCGACGGCGGCGGCCAACTCGGCGGCGGAGATTCCCCCGCTGATGAGGATGCGCGCGCAATCCGGCTGCAGGTCGGAAAAGCGCCGCAGCAGTTCGATGCCGTTCATTTCCGGCATCCGGTAGTCGGCGAGGATGCACGAGTACTCGATCGCCCCGGCCATTTTCAGCGCATGCCGCGCCGACGGCGTCACCTGGACGCTGATGCGCCCTTCCTGCAGCAGCGGCGCGCGCGGCGACGAAACCTCGGAGCGCAGGGCGGCGAACAGTTCGTCGCTGCGCGTGCGGCGCGTCAGCACGCGGGACAGGCTGGCGAGCAGGCCGGGGTCGTCGTCGACGATCAGCAACTGGTCGATGCCGTCGTCTTCGGGCGGCGGCAACGGCATGCGGCGTTCCGCGACCAGGCCGGCCAATTTCCGGTTCTCGCTCAGCGTCGCGCCGTAGTCGAGCGCCTGCGCCAGCAGGCTCTTCAGGTTGTAGTCGTGCCAGGGCTTGGGGATGAAGCGGTAGATGCGCGTCTCGTTGATCATCCGCACCAGCGCGTCCATGTCGGTCTGGCCGCTGAGAACG
Organism: uncultured Rhodocyclaceae bacterium; assembly: GCA_964632965.1. GTDB lineage: Bacteria > Pseudomonadota > Gammaproteobacteria > Burkholderiales > Rhodocyclaceae > Nitricoxidireducens. The sequence goes on along the minus strand of CAZWFC010000013.1, from coordinate 24,059 downwards.
AGGCGGACGCAATCGGGCTGGATCAGCGCCAGGGCGTTGAGGAATTCGAGACCGCTCATCGCCGGCATGCGGTAATCGGAGACGACCGCATCGAAAACCTGTACGCGCGCCCGCGCCAGCGCCTGCACCGGATCGGTATGGCCTTCGACGACGTAGCGGTAGCGAACGAACGGCGGGCCGTTCAGCTCGCGCTGAACGGCGCTGACGATGTTCGGCTCGTCGTCGAGAACCAGAACACGCCGCTGCTGCCTGTCATCCATGGCTGCCCCTCGAAAATTTCCGTTCGGACGGCGTCGTGCGCACCGACCGAACGGTCAGCTATCCTTGCCGTCGACCAATATATCCCTGTAGACCAGTGCCTGGGCCAGCGTCGCGGTCAGTTCCGCCGTATCCCAGGGCTTGCGCAGAAAATGATAGACGCCGGCCTCGTTGATGGCGTCGATCAGGACGCCGACATCGGCCCGCCCGGACAGCATGATGCGTACGGCGTCGGGGCACAGGTCGCGCAGGCGGTGGAAGAAGGTCACGCCGTCCATCTCCGGCATCATGTAGTCGGAAATGACGAGGTCCGGGCAATCCTCGGCTGCCGCCATCAGCGCATCCGCCGCCGAGGTGTGGCGGCTGACGCGGAACAGCGGCCGCCGGCCGGCCGTCGCCACACCGCCCATCGTGATCTCCCGCTCCAGTGCCTTGAGGACCGCATCCTCGTCGTCGACCAGCATCAGCCGGTAGGCGCTCTGGCGGACAGGATCATGATCGCCGGCGCGGCGCGGCTCCCGCTGCAAGCGCCGCTGATGCAGCGCCAGCGCGATGCGGCCCTTGAGGTCGTACTCCGACCACGGCTTGAGGATCAGGAAATCGATGCGGGCCTCGTTGATGGCCTTGACCGCGCCGTGGACGTCCGCGCTGCCCGTGATCAGGATGCGCAGGGTTTCCGGCCGGACGTCATGCAACCGGCCGAGAAAGCTGATGCCGTCCATGCCCGGCATCAGGTAATCGGAAATGGCGATGTCGAACCCGGCGTCGTCTTCGCGCACCCGGGCCAGCGCCTCGTCGGCCGAGGTGAAGGCCTCGATTTCCAGGCCGTCGTGCCCGATATCGGGCTTGCGCAGCAGTTCCCGCCGCAAGGCGTTGATGACCAGCGGATCGTCGTCGAGGAGAAGGACCCGGCACCACATCGCGTCAGCCCCTCTCTTTCGATGCGCCGGGCTCGATCGGCAGCGTGATGCGGAAGGCGCTGCCCCGGCCCGGTTCGCTCGTCACGTCGATGCGGCCGCCGTGCTTCTTGACGATGCCGTAGGACAGCGAAAGTCCGAGGCCCGTTCCCTTGCCGACCGGCTTGGTGGTGAAGAAGGGATCGAAGATGCGCGTCAGGTTTTCCGGCGCGATGCCGCTGCCGGTATCGGCGATTTCGACCCAGACCGAATCGGGTTCGGTACCGGTGCGCACGGTGATGATGCCGCGCTCCGCAATCGCATGGGCGGCATTCACCAGCAGGTTCAGGAACACCTGGTTGAGCTGGGACGGCAGGCATTCGATCTGCGGCAGCGCGCCGTATTCCTTGACGACCTCGGCCTTGTACTTGATTTCGTTGTTGGCGACGTTGAGCGTGCTGTCGAGCCCCTTGTGCAGGTCGGCCCATTGCCACTCGGTCTCGTCGACATGCGAAAAATCCTTCAGGTCCTGGACGATCTTCTTGACCCGCGCCACGCCGTCGCGGGTCTCGTGGATCAGGCTGAAGACGTCGTCCTTCAGATAGGCGTAATCAAGCTGCTCCTTGAGCGCATGCACGGCGGCGCACTGCTCGCTGCGCGGCGGCATGTGGGCCTCGGCCTTCTCGTAGGCGTCGAGGATGACGAAGACCGTGTTCAGGTAGCGCTCCAGCGTGCCGACGTTGGAACTGACGAAACCGACCGGGTTGTTGATCTCGTGGGCCACGCCGGCGGCCAACTGGCCGATCGAGGCCATCTTCTCGGCTTGCAGCAGCTGGTTCTGCGCGGCTTCCAGCTTGCGGATGAGTTCCGCCTGCTCGGTCTTCTCGCGCCGCAGCGCCTCCGAGACGTCGTGCTTCTCGCGCAGTTCGCGCTCCAGTTCGCGGTTGCGCTCGGTCAGTTCCTGCGACATCAGTTCCAGCGAATGCTCGATCAGCTTGCGATCGGTGTCCGCCTGCCGGTAGGCGGCATCGACGGCGGCGACGAAGTCCGGCCAGCCCGGCGGCAGTGCGGCGGGTTCCCCGAGGTGGCGCCGGATCTGGCGCTGAATCAGACTGAGCATGGGCCGGCTAAACTTCCGCGAACGTGGTGATGGTCATGGTCTGGTTGTGCAGTTCGCACTTCCCGGCCGCCACGCTGGGCGAGATCTCGCCGTAGGAATAGAAACCCGTCAGCGTGGCGCCGGGACCGAGGACGTCGCGCACGCTCTCGACCTCCTCTTCGACGCGCTGCTGCAGCACCAGCTTGCGGCCGACGCAACTGATGAGGATCGCCAGCTCGGCCGGCGCCGTGCCGAGCGCCGTGCGCGTCGCCAGCGCGGCGCCCGAAGCACCGTCGATCAGGCGGTCGAAATTGGCCTTCATCAGGCGCGCATAGACGCCTTCCGGCATGTCGCCGGCGAAGGTCATCGACTGCTCGTCCTCGTTTACCGACAGGATGGTGCGCACCAGGCCCGGCGCCTTGCTGCCCGCCTGTTCGCGCAGTTCCAGCGGAAACAGCAGGCCGGTCGCCGGCAGGCCCGCCGCATGTTCGCCGAGGTAGCGCTTGTAGAGTTCGAGCGCCGACTGGCCGTCGAGTTCGTAGAGCACGTTGCCGCTGGCGCGGGTAATCAGGCGGTCCGGGCCGAACGGGTCCCAGCCGCCGAGCGAACCGTAGCCGACGCGCAAGGCGTCGCCGTAGAAGCCGACCGCGGCGATCACCTGCTCGGCCGCCGGCGCATCGGCGATCACCAGCGTGTGCTTGAAATCGGCGCCGTCGCCGGACAGGCCGCCGGTGACGGCGACCTGCGCCGGCAGTTCCCCGCGCAGGCCGTCCACCAGTTCGGTGCCGTTCACGTGCAGCCCGTCGGAAAACACCAGCACGTGGCACAGGCCGGCCTGCGCCAGCTGGCGCGCCAAGGCCTGGCCCGCGGCACGGCTTTCGCCCGGATCGCCGACCCGCGTCTGCGCCAGGCCGACGCGGGTGCGCGCGAAATGCACGGCGGTCAGCGTCAGGCTGTCGTCGGCGACGACGGTATCGAATATCTCTCCCGCCGTCGAACAGCCGACGATCAGGGCCGCGGGATACAACGCCCGCAGCGATGCGAACGGCGTGGCCGCCAGGCGTGCGCAGCTGCCGAACACGAGCACGAGATCGGCCGGGCCGGACAGGGGCGCCGCACCGTTGTCCGGTGCCAACGACGCACCGGATTTGAACATCTTCTGCTGGACTTCCATTTTGCCGCCTCTCCTTTTTGCGATTATTGCGCAGTACCTGCCGCCTGCTTCACCGGCAGCGTGACGCGAAACGTCGTTCCCTTGCCGGGTTCGCTCTTCACGTCGATGCTGCCGCCGTGCTTCCTGACGATGCCGTAGGACAGCGACAAGCCGAGCCCCGTACCCTTGCCGACCGCCTTGGTCGTGAAGAAGGGATCGAAGATGCGCTTGAGATTTTCCGGCGCGATGCCGCCGCCGTCGTCCGCGACCTCGACCCAGACCATTTCGCCGTCGTGGCCGGTGCGCAGCGTGATCCGGCCGCGCTTGCCTTCCTTCATGGCGTGGGCGGCATTCACCATCAGGTTCATGAACACCTGGTTCAGCTGCGACGGCAGGCACTGGATACCGGGCAGATCGCCGTATTCCTTGACCACCTCGGCCCGGTACTTGATTTCGTTGTTGACGACGTTGAGCGTCGAGTCGAGGCCCTTGTGCAGGTCGGCCCACTCCCACTCCTGCGAACTGTCGACGCGCGAAAAATCCTTCAGGTCCTGGACGATCCGGCGCACGCGCGTGATGCCGTCCTTGGACTCGTTCATCAGCGCCTGGAGATCCGTGCGCATGTAGGCGAGATCGACCTCCTGCTTCATGCGCTCGACCTCGGCGTGCGCGGCGGCGTCGTGGCGCAGCGCCGGCTCGGCGGCGGCATAGGCGTCGAGGATGCGAAAGATGTCCGTCACATAGCGTTCGAGCGAACCGATGTTTGAGTGGACGAAGCCGATCGGGTTGTTGATCTCGTGCGCCACGCCCGCGGCGAGCTGGCCGATGGAGGCGAGCTTCTCCGATTGCAGCAGCTGGTCCTGCACCTCGCCGAGGCGGAAGTTCAGTTCGGAAAGCTCGGTATACCGGCGCAGCAGTTCGGCTTCGGTGGCCTCGCGCCGGCGCATGTCCTCTTCGAGCTGGGCATTCACCCGGACCAGTTGCTCGGTGCGCTTCTCGACCAGCAGTTCGAGTTCGGCGCTGGCGTTGCGCAAGGCCTCCTCGGCCACCTTGCGTTCGGTGATGTCCTGCAGGGTCTCGATGGCGCCGATGATCTTGCCCTGCGTGTTGCGCAAGGGCGCCGCGGTGAAGTACAGCCAGCGCCCCTTCTCGCCGCAGGTCTCGAAGAAGTCCTCGGCCTCGAAGGCGCCGGCAATCAAGGGCGAGCGATGATACTTGCTGTGGTAGTGCGTGGCGAAATAGGCCTCCATCGCCTGATCGACGATGAGGTCGGCCATCACCGGCCGCTCCCTGGCGTAGAAGGGCTGCCACTGGTTGCGCGTGCCGACGATGTCCGCAGCGGCGACGCCCGTCACCGCTTCGCAGGCCTTGTTCCAGTGCGTCACGACATGGTCGGCGTTGATGACGAAGGTCGGCACCGGATCGCCCTGGATGATCTGCGACAGGATCTGCTGCGCCTGCTGCACCTTCATTTCGCTGGAACGCGCCGCCTCCTGCATTTCGACCTGGGCGGTGACGTCGGTGCGCAGCGAGATGTAGCGGCAGGGTCTGCCGGCATCGAAGAAGGGCACGATGGTGGTCTTGACCCAGTAGAGGCTGCCGTCCTTGCGCCGGTTGCGCAGCGTGCCGCGCCAGACCTGGCCGGCGCCTATCGTTCGCCACAGGTCGCCGAAGAATTCCCGCGGATGGAAGTCCGAGTTGAGCATGCGGTGATCCTGTCCGAGCAACTCCGCGGCGGAATAGCCGCTGATCGCGCAGAACAGCTCATTGACCTCGACGATGCGGCCGGCGGCGTCGGTGACGCTGACGATGGAATGCGCGTCGAGCGCCGCGCGGAAATTCTTCAGGTCGGCAATGCTGTCGGCCTCGGCGGCATCACTCCGGATCATGCGGCGCCTCGCCGTCAGTCGATGCGCAGTCGTTCCGCGGCCCGAACCGCAAGCCGCGCAGCGGCTGAACCAATGTCCCCCCCGTCCGCGGGAAGGGAGACGAAGGGCCGAATGTCATTTCACCTCCTGCCGGATGTGGAGCGTCAGGTGCTGCTTTTCCATGGCTTCCAGCCGGACCAGCTGTTCGATGATGTTGGCGTCGAGTACCTGCCCCTTGGCCAGCAGCAGGTAGCCGTCCTTGTGCATCAGGTCGCGCGTCAGCACCATGCCGGGCCGCGCCGTGCCCGGGCGCATCGGCACTTCGATCACCATCTCGGCGGGCTGGGTCTCCGCCAGCAGGACGGCGAAGGCGTCCACCACCTGCGGATCGTAGCGCTTGCCGCGGTTTTCGAGGATGAAGGTCCACGCATCGGCGACCTTGAGCGGCCGGTTGACCAGCAGGCCCATTTGCAGCGCGTCGAAATCGTTGGCGACCGCCAGGATGCGCGCGCCCAGCGGAATCGCGAGCCCCGCCAGTTGGTCGGGAAAGCCGCTGCCGTCGAAGCACTCGTGATGGTGGCGGATCAGGAGCGCCGCGCCTTTCAGCTGGTCGATGCCGAGTATCACCATCTGGCCGGTGACCGGGTGCCGCATGACCTCGCCGCGGACGTCCGGCGACAGGCTGTTGAAGGGCCGGTCGAGTATCTCGTCGGACAGGCCGATCTTGCCGATGTCGTGCAGCAGCGCGGCCATCAGCACGTCCTGGACCGCCGCGTCGTCGAGGCCGAGGCGCTGCGCCAGACTGCGCGCATGCTCGGCGACACGGCGCGAATGGCCGGCGAGCTTGCGCCCGCGCAGTTCGATGAGGCCGGAGAAGACACGCACCGTGCCCATGAAGCCGCGCTTCAGCTCCTTGTGCGCCTGTTCGAGGAAGGCGAGCGTCTGCTGCACTTCGGCGGTGCGCGCCGCGACTTTCTGTTCGAGGCTGGCGTTGAGCTGCTTCAGCTCCTCGTTCTGGCGCGTCGTCAGTTCGACCAGACGCAGGTTCTCGCGTTCGAGACGCTTGCGTTCGAGGGCATCCTTGACGGTGTGGACGATCTCGTCGTCGTCCCAGGGCTTGGAGATGTAGCGGTAGATCTCGCCGTGGTTGATGGCCTCGATGGTCGAGGCGATGTCGGCGTAGCCGGTGAGCAGCAGGCGCACCACCTGCGGCCGGCGCGCGCGAACTTCGCGCAGGAACTTGGCGCCGTCCATGTTGGGCATGCGCATGTCGGAAACGACGAGATCGACTTCCTCGCGGCCGAGCACCTCCAGACCTTCGGCGCCGCTCTCGGCCGTCAGTATCCTGTAGCCGTGGGGACGGAACAGGCGCCGCAACGCCGCGAGTATGCCCGGTTCGTCGTCGACGAAGAGCAGGGTCAGGGGCCGTTCGATGGTGTCAGTCATTGCCGGAGTCCTCGTCGGCCGGATTGGTTGTTGGCAGTATGACGGATGCGGCGGCGGACAGTCACGGCCGCACCTCCCCTGCGCCGCCCGTCCCGGCCTGGCGCAGCGGCAGGTGGATACGGAACGTCGTGCCCTTGCCGACTTCGCTCGCCACCTCGATGCGGCCATGGTGCTTCTGCACGATGCCGTAGGAGAGCGAAAGGCCGAGCCCCGTGCCCTTGCCGACCGGCTTGGTGGTAAAGAAAGGATCGAAGATGCGTTGCAGGTTCTCCGGGGCGATGCCGCTGCCGGTGTCGGCCACCTCGACCCAGACGCCCGCGTCGTCGGTGCCGGTGCGGACGGTGATGGTGCCGCGTTCGCGAATAGCGTAGGCGGCATTGAGCAGCAGGTTCATGAACACCTGGTTGAGCTGGCCCGGCAGGCACTCGATGTCGGGCAACTCGCCGTACTGCCTGACGACCTCGGCCTTGTACTTGAGCTCGTTCCAGACGACGTTGAGCGTGCTCTCCAGGCCCTTGTGGATATCGGCCACCTGCCACTCGCCCTCGTCGACATGGGAGAAATCCTTAAGGTCCTGGACGATCTTCTTGACGCGTTCGAGGCCTTCGCGCGATTCGCCGACGAGGTCGACGATGTCCCGGCGCAGATAGTCTAGGTCGGCCGCCTCCCTGGCGGCGGCGAGCGGCGCCGACTCCACGCCGTGCTCCGCCTCGCAGGCTTCGTAGGCGTCGATGACGTCGAGCAGGCGTTCGACGTAGTTCTTCAGCGTGCCGAGGTTGGAATTGACGAAGCCGACGGGATTGTTGATCTCGTGCGCCACGCCGGCGGCGAGCTGGCCGATCGAGGCCATCTTCTCCGCCTGCAGCAACTGGTTCTGCGCCTCGTGCAGCCGGCCGATCAGCGATTGCTGCTCCTCGCCGCGCTTTTCCAGCTTGCGGTTGCTGTCCTGCAGCATGCGCATCAGGTCGATGCGTTCGAGCGCCCGCACCAGGTAGTCCGCGAAGAGGCCGAGCATGACCTCGTCTTCGTCGGTGAAATTGTCGGCCAGGCGTTCGCCGTGAACGCCGAACAGTTCGCCCTTCTCCTTCTCGGCGAGATAGAGCGCGCCCTTGAGCTTGTCGCCGACGCGCAGCGGCACCCCCATCAGCGACTTCATCGGCGGATGCCCGGGCGGAAACCCGCAGGAACGCGGATCGGCGCCGATGTCGTCCACCCGCAGCGGCGCATGCCCGTTGAAGATCGCGGCCAGCAGCCCCTTGCCCTCGGGACGGCAGCCCATCGCCGCGATCGTGTCCGCATCCATGCCGCGCGTAATGAACCCAGCCAGCGCGCCGGCCTCGTCGAACACCGCCAGCGCGCCGTAGCGCGCGCGCGTCATCTCCATGGCGTCGGCGACGAGCCGCTGGTAGAACTCGTCGATGTCGCCGCCGTGGTAGAGGATGCTGTCGGCGTGATTGATCTTCTGCAGCGCCTCGTTCCAGAGCATCAGGCGCACATTGGCGGTCGCCAGGCCGCTGATGGCGATGTTCGCCTCGGTATTGGCGCGGCGCAGGCTCTCCTGCAGCCGGACGACGGCGTCTTCGGCGGCGCCCAGCGCATCCGCATGCCCGGCGGCGGAGAAAGGGTGGTCGAAATCCCCCGCCGCCATGTCGAGCAAGGCCTGACTCAAACGCTGGAGGCGATCTTCCGTACGGCTCATGGTCATGCAGCCATCGACCAGCTCATGCAGTCGGCGAATTGGGCGCTCATTTTCTTGGAGGACGTTCGCAGCGTAGTTGATCCGAGGTATCGAAACCCGTGTCGCCATTCTAGCGGCGGAAAGGCCGCCGCGGCGGGGAATATCGGCCACGCCGCCATGCGCCGGTCACGGCCGGTCGCCGATGCGGTTGCGCTGATTGTCGTGGCGCCCCTGCTGGCGCAACTCGTAATGCCGGAAGGCGTCGCGCACCGTTTCGAGCAGTTCGTTGTCGTCCCACGGCTTGGTGAGGAAGCAGAACAACTCCCCGCGATTGACGGCGCTGGTGACCGCCTTCAGGTCGGTGTAGCCGGAAAGCATCATGCGCACGACGTCCGGATACATCTCGCGCACCTTGCCGAGGAACTCGCCGCCGCTCATCCCCGGCATGCGCGCGTCCGAGACGACGACGCCGACCGGCTCGCTGGCCAAGAGCTCCAGCCCCGCCATGCCGCCGTCGGCGGTGAGGATGGTGTAACCCTCGCGCCGGAACAGGCGCTGGAGGGCGGACAGTATTCCCGGCTCGTCGTCGACCAGCAGCAGCGTCCGGCCCGGCAGTCGCGCGCTGGCGGAAAACGCCAGCCGCCGGCGCTCGCGCAGCATCTGCTCGAACTCGGCCGCCGGTACCGCCTTGCTGAAGTAGTAGCCCTGCATTTCGTCGCAATCGCGGCGGCGCAGGAAGTTGAGCTGGGCCTCGGTCTCGACGCCCTCGGCGATGGCCGACAGCTTCAGGCTGTGCGCCAGCGAAATGATCGCCAGCGCGATGGCGGCGCTGTTGGCGTTGTGGGTGATGTCGCGCACGAAGGACTGGTCGATCTTCAGGCGGTCGATGGCGAAGCGCTTGAGGTAGTTGAGCGAGGAAAAACCGGTGCCGAAGTCGTCGATCGACAGCGTGATCGACAGCCCCTTGAGCTGTTCCGTGGCGCGGATGAAAGCCTCGGCGTCGGCCATGACCACGCTCTCGGTCAGTTCCAGTTCGAGGTAGTTGGCTGCCAACCCGGTCTGCGCCAGGATGGCGCCGGCCAGTTTGACGACGTCCTGTGCGGCGAACTGCCGCGCCGACATGTTCACGGCCACCGTCAGCGGCGGCAGGCCGGCGTCCTGCCAGGCCTTGTTCTGCGCGCAGGCCGTGTGCAACACCCACTCGCCGAGCGGCACGATCAGTCCGCATTCCTCGGCGAGACCGATGAACTCGCCGGGCATCACCAGGCCGCGCTCCGGATGCTGCCAGCGCACCAGCGCCTCGGCACCGATGATCTCGCCGGTGCGCAAGCTCAGTTGCGGCTGGTAATGGACCACCAGTTCGCCGCGGTCGAGCGCCCGGCGCAGGCCGTTTTCCATGTCCAGCCGCTCCAGCGAGCGGGCATTCATTTCCGCGGCGTAGAAATGGAAGCTGTCGCCGCCGCCCGCCTTGGCGCGGTACATCGCCGCGGCGGCGTTCTGCAGCAGGCTCTCGCCGTCCTCGCCGTCCTTCGGGAAGACGGCGATGCCGATGCTGCCGGTGAGAAAGAATTCGCGCTCGCCGATCCTGAAGGGCGGTGCCAGCCGGTCCAGCAGCGGTTGCGCCAGTTGCGTCACTGCCTCAGCCTCGGTGCTCTCGGCCACCAGGACGAACTCGTCGCCTTCGAGACGCGCCAGCGTATCCATCTTCCGCACCCGCTCGCCGAGGCGCGTCGCCACCTCGCACAGCACCCGGTCGCCGGCGCCATGACCGAGGCTGTCGTTGATGCTCTTGAAACGGTCCAGGTTCAGCGTCAGCACCGCCAGCAGGACGCCTTCCTTGCGGCAGCGCTCGATGGCGTGGGCGAGGCGGTCGTTGAGCAGGTTGCGGTTGGGCAGGCCGGTCAGGTCGTCGAAGTTGGACTTGCGTTCCAGCTGCTCCAGATAGCGCTTGCGCTCGCTGATGTCCTGCAAGGTCACGACGGCCCCGGCCCGGCGGCAGTCCTCGACGATGGGCGTGCAGGAAAGCTCCAGGGTCACGGCCGTCCCGTCCTTGCGCCGGAACAGCTCCTCGCGGCCCCGCACCGGCACGCCGTCCATGCACGAGAGCCGTATCGGACAACCGTCGCCGGCACAGTGCTTTCCCGCCGCATCGAGCCGATGGAATATCTCCTCGACCCGGCAGCCGGACAGTTCGTCGCGCTCGTAGCCGAGCAGGGTCGCCACGGCCGGATTGGCGAAGTTGATGACGCCGTCGGCATCGACGCCGAAAATGCCCTCGGCGGCCGAGATCAGGATCAGTTCGCGCTGGTGGTTGAGAACCGCCTGGGCGGTCTCGGCCTCGCTCCGGATGCGCCGGGTCTCGGCCACGCGGCGCGCGACCTCGGCTTCGAGATACTCGTTCTGGTTCCGCAGCCATTCGCGGGCGCGATGGGCATCGAGTTGCGCCCGCACGCGCGCCAGCACCACCTCGGGTTGAATCGGCTTCGGGATATAGTCGGCGGCGCCCTGGCGGAAGCCATGGGCGACCTCCTGGGGATCGTCGAGGGCGGTCAGGAAGATCACCGGGACATTCCGCGTCAGGTCGTTCTCGCGCAGCGCGCCGAGGACTGCGTAGCCGTCCATCTCCGGCATCATGACGTCGAGCAGGACCAGCGACGGCAGCGGCTCCTGGACGGCGTAGCGCAGGGCGACGGCGCCCGAGCGGGCGGCCTTGACCGCGTAGCCGGCGCCGTGCAGCAAATCGCCGAGCACGCCGAGATTCTCCGGCATGTCGTCGACGATGAGGATGGTTGCGGGCGACTCCCCAGCGGAGGAACACGCGGTTCCGGCGGGACGATCATCCATGTTGCACTATATCCATCACGGTTATGCGCCACTGACGCTGCAAAGCCGCAAGCATACGCCGTACGGTTATGTTGTTGTGCGCGGAACGCATTCCGGCCGGTCGGGCGGCCGGCGGCGGGACGCCAGCCGCTTGCGGCTTTCCTCGAACACGCCCAGCGCCAGGACGAAGGGCAGCATGTAGAGCCAGACCTCCGGCGCCAGCGGCGCGGTGCCGAAGAGGCGGTTGCCCGGCGGCGTGTAGACGATCGCCAGCAGCAGGGCGAGTTCGACGGCCAGCCCCAGCAGCAGCAGCGGATTGCCGCGCAGCGCAAAGCGCCAGAACGGCAGTTGCGGATGGCGGCAGACGAAGACATTGACCATCTGCGCCAGCACGATGGCGGCGAGGCAGGCGGTCGTCGCCTGGAGGTAGACAGGATCGCTGCGGGTAAGCAGCTCGCCGTACTGCCAGCCGGCGGCGCCGAGGACGAAGAAGAAGGCCGCCATGGCCGCCACGGCTTCCAGCGGGCCGAGGAACAGGTAGGCGCGCGCCAGCAGAGGCCAGGACAGCAGGCGCTCGCCGCGCGGCCGCGGCGGCTTCTTCATCGCGTCGGCGTGCGGCGGTTCGGCCCCCAGGGCCAGCGCCGGCAGCATGTCGGTGCCGAGGTCGACGGCGAGGATCTGGATCACCGTCAGCGGCAGGGGGATGCGGAACAGCACGAAGGCCAGGTAGGGCACGAGTTCCGGAATGTTCGAGGTCAGGATGTAGGTGAGGAACTTGCGGATATTCTCGAACACCGCGCGCCCTTCCTCGATGGCGTTGACGATGGTGGCGAAGTGGTCGTCGAGCAGCACGATGTCGGCCGCCTCGCGCGCCACGTCGGTACCCGACAGGCCCATGGCGATGCCGATGTCGGCGGTCTTGAGCGCCGGCGCGTCGTTGACGCCGTCGCCGGTCACCGCGACGATCTCGCCCTTGTGCTGCAGCGCCTGCACCACCAGCATCTTCTGCTCGGCGGTGACGCGGGCGAAGAGGATTTCCGGCGCGTCGAGGGCGAGTTGCAGTTCGGCGGGCGACAGGCGGCGCACCTCCTCGCCGAGGACCACCACGGGCGCAGCGCCCTGCACCATGCCGACCTCGCGCGCGATGGCGAGCGCCGTGCGCGGATGGTCGCCGGTGATCATGATGACCCTCACCCCGGCGTCGCGGCAGCGCATCATGGCGTCGTGCACGTCCGGCCGCGGCGGGTCTTCGAGGCCGACCAGTCCGCATAGCTGCAATTCCGCCTCGGCGCTGTCCCCATCCTCGGTCAGCGGGCGCCAGGCCAGCGCCAGCACGCGCAGGCCGCGGTCGGCCATATTTTCCTGGGCGCGGCGGAAGTGTTCGCGCATCGCGTCGTCGAGCGGCTGGGCCACGCCGCGTTCGAGCCAGGTGGCGCACAGCGGCAGCACGGTTTCCGGCGCCCCCTTGCACCAGAGGCTGCGTCCGCCGTGCGCGTCGCGCGTGAGCACCGACATGCGCCTGCGCTCGGCATCGAAGGCGATCTCGCCCAGGCGTTCCTCCGCATCGCCGGTGCCGGCGAACTCCCACAGCGCGACTTCCATCGGGTCGCCGCTGGGTCCGCCGGCCGGGAACTTGAGGCTGTGACATTGGCGCGCCACGGCGCGCAGCTCGATATCCGCCGCCTTCGGCCAGCGCTGCGCCGTCAGGGCGTGGCGGCCGCCGACGAACAGCTCGCGCACGGTCATGCGGTTCTGCGTCAGCGTGCCGGTCTTGTCGGTGAGGATCACCGTCGCGCTGCCCAGCGTCTCGACCGCCGGCAAGTGGCGCACCAGCGCGTTGCGCCTCGCCATGCGCTGTGCGGCGAGGGCGAGGGCGAGGGTCACCGTCGGCAGCAGGCCCTCCGGGACGTTGGCGACGATGATGCCGATGGCGAACATGAAGCTGGCCCAGAACGGCAGGCCGGCGGCCTGGCCGGCGGCGAAGAAGACGAGGCCGAGCGTCAGGGCCAGCGCCGCCACCAGCTTCGAGACGCGGCGTATTTCGCGCTGCAGCGGCGATTCGGTTTCGCCGACCGTCTGCGTCAGGCGAGCGATGCGGCCGAATTCCGTGCTCATCCCTGTGGCATAGACGGCGGCGCGGCATTCGCCGGAGACGATCAGGGTACCGGCGAGCAGCAGATTGCGCGCCGCCAGCGGATCGTCCGTGGCATCGGCCGCGCTGCCCCGCGCCTTGGGACGGGCCTCGCCGGTCAGCGTGGCGAGGTTCGCGCGCAGTCCCCACGCCTCGACGATGCGGCAGTCGGCGGGTACCTGCGCACCCTCGGCCAGCAGCAGCAGGTCGCCGGGGACCAGGCCGGCCGCGGCGATGGCAAGGGGGCGGCCGTTCCGGACGACATCGACCCGGCTCGGCAGCAACTCGCGCAAGGCGGCGAGCGCACGTTCGGCGCGGTACGCCTGCCAGAAGGAGAACAGGCCGTTGACGACGATCACGCCGACGATGGCCCAGCCCAGCTCCACCATGCCCTGCCCCGGATCGAAGCGCTCGGCGAAGAAGGCCAGCGCGGCGGCCAGCCAGAGGATGAGGGCGAAGAAGTGGCTGAATTCGGCGAGCAGTCCCAGCCACAGCGGCTGCCCGGTGACGGCCTCGATGCGGTTGGGGCCGAATTCCGCCAGGCGCCGCGCCGCTTCGGCATCCGACAGGCCGGCCGGCCCGCTGCCGAGACTGGCCAGGGCTTCGCTGTCCGCAAGGCGGGCGATGTTCATGCCGGACGGGTTCATGGCTGCCGCGATCGGGTTGCACGATGACGTGTTTCAGTATGGCACCGAATCGCGATCCGGCGGAGGCCGGCGGCCATCCGGTCTATGATGGCAGCGTCACCGTTGAAAGGAGCAGGACCATGGCCGCTGCGACACGAACGGAACGCGACTCCACCGGCACCGTCGAGGTGCCGGCCGACCGGCTCTGGGGCGCGCAGACGCAGCGCTCGCTGGAACACTTCGACATTTCCGGCGAACGCATGCCCGAGGAGATCATCCTCGCGCTGGCCACCGTCAAGGCCGCCTGCGCCCGGGTCAACCGCGACCTGGGCCTGCTGGCGGACGACAAGGCGGCGGCCATTGCGGCGGCGGCGGACGAGGTGCTGTTCGGCCGCCACGAGAGGGAATTTCCCCTCTCCGTCTGGCAGACCGGCTCCGGCACACAGACCAACATGAACATGAACGAGGTGCTCGCCAACCGCGCCTCGGAACTGCTCGGCGGCGCGCGCGGCCTGAACCGCCGGGTTCATCCGAACGACGACGTCAATCTCGGCCAGTCGTCGAACGACATCTTTCCCACCGCCATGCACGTCGCCGCGGTGCACGGCATCGTGCGCGCGCTGCGGCCGGCACTGGCAGGCCTGCGTGCGACGCTGGCGGAAAAGTCGGGCGCCTTCGCCGCCATCGTCAAGATCGGCCGCACCCATCTGCAGGACGCCACGCCCTTGACGCTGGGCCAGGAGTTTTCCGGCTACGTCGCCCAGCTCGACCACGCCGCGGCGGTCATCGACGCCATGCTGCCTTCGCTCTACCCGCTCGCCGTCGGCGGCACCGCGGTCGGCACCGGCCTCAACACCCATCCGGAATTCGGCGCGCGCGTGGCGGCGGAACTCGCCCGCGTCAGCGACCTGCCCTTCGTCGATGCCGACAACAAGTTCGCCGCGCTGGCCGCCCACGACGGCCTCGTCGCCGCGCACGGCGCGCTCAGGACGCTCGCCGTGGCGTTGATGAAAATCGCCAACGACGTGCGCTGGCTGGCCTCCGGGCCGCGCTGCGGCCTCGGCGAGATCGCCATCCCCGAAAACGAGCCCGGCAGTTCGATCATGCCCGGCAAGGTCAACCCGACCCAGTGCGAGGCGCTGACCATGCTGTGCTGCCAGGTGATCGCCAACGACGTCGCCGTCGGCATCGGCGGCGCCGCCGGCAACTTCGAACTGAATGTTTACAAGCCGCTGATCGCCCACAATTTCCTGCAAAGCGTGCGTCTGCTCGCCGACGGCATGGCGAGCTTCGAGGCCCATTGCGCGCGCGGCATCGTCGCCAATCGCGAACGCATCGCCGAACTGCTGGAGCGCTCGCTGATGCTGGTGACGGCGCTGGCGCCGCACATCGGCTACGACCGCGCGGCGGAGATCGCCAAGCGCGCCGCCGACGACGGCGGCACGCTGCGCGCCGCCGCCCTGGCGCTCGGCTACGTCACGGCGGAGGAATTCGACCTCTGGGTGCGGCCCGAGGCAATGACCTGACGATCACCCGCGACGGCAGCGGCTGATGGCTAGAACCGGTAATTGAGGTTCGCCGTCAGCGAATTGTTGCGCATGTATTTCCGGTCGATTTCGGAAGCGTAGACGATGCCGCCGTTCCAACCCGATTTCGAAAAGACGTCGGCGCCCAGGGTCAGCGTATACGAATCCTTGTCGCGCATTTCCTTGGGAATCAGCTGCTCGTAGGAGCGCCGGTCGTCGTAGGTGTAGGCGATGCCAACATAGGGCATCCAGGACTCTGTCCAGTAGCCCACCTGGGCCGACAGCCGGGCCTGGCCGATGGTGTTCTTCACCTCGTCGGTGGACAGGGACTGGACGCCATAGATCGTTTCGGTGGCGTAGGTATAGCCCAGTTTGCCGCTGGCCTGCCATTCGCCGAACCATTGGCTGACGTTGAGGTTGGCGGCCAGGAACTGGCGATCGAATTTCTGCATGCCCGAGGTCGTGACGTTGCCGGCCTTGACGTCCACATCTGTACGCCCGAGGCTGTAGCCGGCGACGCCGTCGATGCTGAAGCGCGGGTCGATCTGATAGCTGACGTAGGGTGCCAGGGTGAAACCGCCGCCCTTCATGACGCTCTTGCTGAAGACGGTCTTGATGTAGCTGTAGTCGTAACCGCCGCTCAAACCTGCGGTCAGGTCCTTGTTCACCGCATAGTCGATACCGCCCATCACGTTGCCGATGACGCCGAGGTGGCTCGAAAGGCCGAACGTGTTTCTGGATTCGTTCGCGCCGACGCTCATCCAGCCGTTGATGCGGCTTGACTGCTCGCCGCCGGCGAGGCCGGTTCTTCCGCCGCCCAGCGCGAAGCGTTGCGGACCGCCCGCGCGGCGCTGGTTGCCGATCGAGTGCAGCGCACTGGAAATGTTGTCGATGTAGCGGGTCGTCACCGAGGTCATCACCTGCGGGCTGACCGTGGCGGCGTATTGCTGGATGCCGTACAGGCCGAGCAGTTGTTCGAGGGGGGCCCAGTCGATGCCGCTGAGACCATAGGCGGTAATCTGCGCATCCATCATGTTTCCGCACGCCTGCGCGGCCGTCTTGCCGCTCAGCGGATTGGCGCTCTGAAACGCATCGAAGGTCGCCACGCAATTGGCATTGCCGGCGAAATCGACCTGGATCAGCTTGGCCATGTTCGCGTACTGGGCGGCGGAGTAGCCCGGCAGGAAGCGGGCGATGTTCGCCGGCGTGAAGAGAGACGTGAAGTCCTGCAGGTTGGCGGCTTGCGCTCCCAGCGAAAGTCCCAGGCCGGCAACAACGATTGCGATGCGTCGCATGACAGATTCCCGATTGAAGTTATGTAGCCGCATCGTTCGTCTTGGCGCCTGGGTGATCGGTCCAGGCTATGCCTTGCTGCCAACGAACGGTCTCTAGGTACTTTGGCGCCGGGCAGTTTACCCGTATTTCCCCTGCATATTTCGCGGTCATTCCAGATTTAGTCGTGGTGCGCGGCATGAACAGGCAGCGCCGCAACGGGAACGGCGCATCACTTGCCGCGCCGCCGCCGGCGCCTGGGCTTCGGCGCGGCACGCTCGGGCAGTGCCAGCGCCCGGCGGGAAAGCCGGTCGGCGTCGCCGTTGCGATGGCGCGGCACCCACTGAAGGACGACATGCTCGAACAGCCGCAGCAGCTCCTGCGCCCGGCCGAGCAGGGGCGCGAAGCGCGGCACCGCGGTGACGGACAATCCCAGGACATGGCGGACGGCGAAATCGCTGTCGCCCTGGATCAGCAACCGCCGCGCTCCCGCCGCATGGGCGAGGTCGAGCACCTCGCACAGGGCCAGCAGTTCGGCCTCGTTGCCGCAGCCGCCGCAGCCGGCCAGCCGCGAGCTTTCGCGGCGCTGCCCGGCAGGCGACACCAGCACGCCTCCCAGCCCGATCTTGCCGCCATTGGGCAGAGCCGCACCGTCGAACGACGCACGCCAGTAATCCGCCGGCAGCTCGGGCAGGCGGCCGCTCATGCCGTCCGCCGCGGCAGGCCACCGCCGGCCTGCCAGACCAGCGGGCGGATCTGCTCGTCGAAGCGCTGCTCCCAGCTCACGTCCCTGGTCGAGCTGTCGCGATGGTCGAGCCGCATGCCGGCGGCGGTCTGCATCAGGTCGTCGAGGTTCACATAGCGCTTGTCCCGGTCGGCGGTCAGGCGCCGCGCCAGCGCGGGATCGAGGCGGCTCCACGGGAACAGGTGCGCGCCGCGCCCCTTGCCGCCGAACTCGACGATCAGGGTGTCGCCGATGCGCAGGATGAGGGCGTTGCCGGCGACGTCGTCGAAACCCAGCAGGCAGCCCTTGCAGCGGCGCCGGAAGGCCTCGTGCTCGGCGCCGGAGCGCTCCAGCGCGCCCGCGCCGAGGCCGATCCACAACGAATGGATGAAGGGATCGAAGCGCTGCCAGTAGGCCGGCCGGCGCGCATCGCGGTCGCCGCCGCAGAGGCGGAAGAAATCGCCGATCAGCCGCTGCTTGAGCCAGCTACCGACCATCTCGCGCGCATGCTCGCCGGCGCGGCCGTCCGCTTCGAGTACGAAGGCATCCCAGGCGGCGCGCCGCAGCCAGGGGTTGCCGATGGCCGCCAGCGCCGCGTCGAGCAGGCCTTCGTGCGCGTCGACCGAGTCGCAACGGGCGTAGCGCGACACCAGCAGCGCCACGCCGCGGCGCGCCAGCGCCTCGGAGACGGCGATGCCGGCGCGGCCGGTGGCGATTTCAAGCAACTGCGGCAGCAGCGCCGTCCAGTCGGCGTCGGCCAGCGCGGCGGCGGCGCGCAATTGCGCCAGCACGGCCTCGTCCGTGACCCAGGAATCGCCGGGAATCGCCAGGCCGTCCACGGCGCCTTGCAGGTCGTGCGCGTCGCCGCGCAGCAGGGCCGGGCCGTAGCGCTCGCAGGGCGCGCTGCCCAGCAGGTTGGCGTGCCCGGCCAGCGTGGCGAACCAGCGCGGTTTCCTTTTCGTGGCGGCATCCAACTCGGCGTAGCGGCGCGCCAGCCAGGCGCGCAGCACGTCGAGACCGGCGCGCGCCGCCGCCCCGGCCTCGGCACCATGGACGGGAAACGACCAGAAGCTGCGCAGCAGGCACTGGAAGCATTTGATCTGGCGCCGGCCGGTGGGAACGGTTTCCGCCAGCAGCAGCAGGCTGTCGCGCAGCCGCGCCTCGGCCAGCAGGCAGTCGCCGGCGGCGTCGATGGCCGCAGCGCCGAGACAGACATGCTTGAGCTCGACGAAACCGGCGATGCGCCCGGTGGCGCGGAAGGCCGCCACGGCCCGGGCGATCCGGTCGGCGCTCACCGGCCGGCCGGCCGGGCTGTCGTGCCGCAGCCGGACTTCCTCCAGCACCGGCGTCATCGCCTGCGGCTCGTCCCACAGGCCCCGGCAGTGCGCGCCGAAGGCCGCCAGCACGCCGTATTGCAGGCGGTCGAGCGCGCCGCTCATGCCTTGTCCTTGTCCCGATCGATCGGGCACTTCGAGTCCTCGTCCCAAGGAATCTCGGGCAGGCTTTCCTGGCGCTCGTTGAGTTCGCGGAACTCCAGCTTGAGCTCGACGCGCCGGCTCTCCTCGGCTTTCACTTTGACGGCGTTGAACGAATAGCCGCCGACCAGGAACAGCTTGCGGATCAGCTTGCGGTCCTCCTTGCTCGGCGCATTGTCGGCGCGCGAATCGAGCAGCACGCACAGCACGCGCTGCGAACGCTGAAGGCTGAGGTTGAGGTTGAACAGGTAGGAACCTTCGGGGCTGGCGAAGCCCTCGACGACGATGCGCTTGAGCCAGGCGCTGCACTGGCCGCCGCGCGCGGTGGCGAGCAGGCGCGGCACGAAACGACGCAGGAATTCGCGCTGCGCCGCCGAGAGGTCGTGGCCGCGGCGGTCGAACTCGGCCAGGGTGCCGAACTCGATGGAGTTGTCGCGCACCGCCACGCCGCGGAATTCGGGCGCGCCGGCGAGCGTGCCGATCTCGGCCATGCAGGCCTTGATCGACTCGTCGCGCGCCTGCTTCGCCGCCTCGATCCGCTGCAGGCCCTGCGTCACGGCCATCAGCGCCACGGCCATGGCGACGAGGAACAGCACCATCAGCGCCGTCATCAGGTCGGAAAACGAAATCCAGAACGGCTTCTCGGCCTGGTCGCGCGCCGGCCGCCTGGCCGCGGTCTTGAGTCCGATCACGCTGCCGGCCCTGCGGCCGCGCGCTTCGCCGGCAGTTCGTCGAGCGTGTCGCCCAGATCCTGGATGGCGCCGGAAAGCAGGCTGACGGCCTGCGCGAGCTCCTTCTGGAACTGACGGTTGCTCTCGCGCAGGGTGCGTTCGATGTTGTCGGCGAAGGACTGGTGCGCCCGGATCAGCACGTCGTTGACCTTGTCGAGATACGCCTCGGACTGGTGCTGCGCGTTCGACAGCTGCCCGGCCGCCGCCTGCAACCGGTCGACGAGCTCGGCGCTGAGCGAGGCCTCGCGCCGCGCCGTCTCGATGGTCGCGCGCAGGTCGGACACCAGCGCGGCGAAGGCGGCGTGGGAACTGCCGTGGTTTTCGAGCATCTTCTGCGTGACGGCGGAGGCCGACAACAGCGCGTTCGAGGCGAAGTTGATGTTCTCCATCGCCGCCGCCGTGGCGTCGAGCGTCGTCGCCACGCCCTGCCCGGCCTTGGCGAAATCGTCGGCCGCGACGGCCAGCGTGTCCGCGCCGGCGTTCATGCCGGCGACGGCAGTGCCGGTGGCAGCGGAAAGCTTCTCGACAGTCGCCTGCAGGGCGTGGCTGGCCTCGATGGAGCGCGCGATCAGCCGCTCGACCTGTCCGGACATGCCGGCCATCGCCTCGCCCGCCTGGCGCGACAGCTGCTCGGTCTGCTCCTGCTGCACCGCCGCCGCGCCGCGCGCCTGCTCCTGCAATTGTCCGACCGCCGCCGCCACCTGCGCGCCGAGCCGGGCCAGCGTCTGTTCGAGCATGGCGCCGGAGCGGGATTGCGACTCCGCCACCGTTCCGGCCATGCGGCCGACGAACTCGTCGAGTTGCCGGTCCATCGCCTGCTGGCGCTCGCCGCTGGCGGAAACGGCCGCATCGGTCCGTTGCAGCAGTTCGTTCATGGCCTGCATCTGTCCGGTGAACATGTTCCGCATCTGCGCCGAAAAGCCGGCGAGGACCTCGGCCATCATCCGGTTGACCACTTCGTCCTGGCGCGCGCCGACGCTGTCGACGGCGCGCGCGATATCCGCGATCGGCTGGCCGAGGCGCTCGCCGATGACGCGGCCGAGATCGGCCGCCAGCTGCGCGCCGTGGCGCGCCGAGGCGTCCATCTGGCGCGCGGTCAGTTCGGTGAGGATGCCGCGCAATTGGTCGGCCAGCGCATCCTTGATATGCACCGCCTGCGTGGCGGAAGTCTCCGACGCCAGCACCAGGCGTTCGAGGTATTCGACGTCGGCGCCGACCTCGAACAGGCCGTCGACGCGTTCGCGCAGCGCCTCCACCTGGCGATAGCGCGCCGTCAGCAGCGACTTCTCGATCCAGGTGAACAGCATCGCCAGCGTGATGGCGAAGGCCGAGACGAAGAAGGCGTGGCCGACCGAGTTGATGAGGTTGCGCAACTGCGCCTGCGCCTGAGCGGGGTCGAGCGAGACGTCGAAATGCACCAGGCCGATGATCAGGCCGGTGAAGGTGCCGATGATGCCCAGGCCGGTCAGGATGCCCGGCAGGTGCTTGTAGAACTCGGTCTTCAGCGGCGAGTCCACAAGCGCCTGCTCGGTGAAGAAGGTCTCGGCCAGCGCCGTCGCGCGCCAGCGCACGCCGTCGGGCCGCTCCGTGCTGCCGGGCTGCGGATGCAGCGTCTCGGCATAGTCGGCCCACACGCGGCCCAGGCGTTCGCTCGTCATCGCCTCGCGCGCGATGACGGCCGGGTCGGCGGCCTTGATCGACTGCAGCGCGGCGATGGCCGCCGCCAGTTCGGCGCCGATGCGCCGTGCCGGCAGCACGAAGCGCACGGCGAAGCCGACGGCGATGGTCAACAGCAGATTGCCGATGATCCACACGTACCAGTACTGGAGGAAATTCTCGACAAGCGGCGTGTTCATGAGGGGGCTTTCGTGCGATGCGTCAGGGGCACGCCGGGCGGCGGCGTCCCGCGATTATCCCAGCTTCGGGGCACCGGCAGGAACGCCCCCCCCCCCCCCGCGCGCACCTGCCGGTTCATAGATTTGTCGCGCCGGCCACGTCTATGCGCGCCGTTGCTGGGATAATCCCGCCTGCTCCGCCCACCCGGCGTTTCCGGCCCGCGACCCACGCCCCGAACCTCTGCCGTTATTTGACCGCCATGCTCCTGCTCGAACTCGTCCTCCTGCTGCTGTTGTGCGCCGTGGCCCTGGGCTGGATCGCCCGCCACTTCCGCTTTCCCTACCCGATCGCGCTGGTCGTCGGCGGCGCCCTGCTCGGCTTCGTGCCGAAGCTGCCGCAATTCCCCTTCGACCCGCAACTGATTCTGGTCCTGGTCCTGCCGCCCATCCTCTACCAGGCCGCGCTGCTGACCTCGTGGAGCGACTTCAAGGCCAGCATCCGCCCGATCGGCCTGCTCGCCATCGGCCTCGTCATCGCCACCACGCTGATCGTCGGCGCGGCGCTCAAGCTGCTGGTGCCCGACGTACCCTGGGCGGAGGCCTTCGTGCTGGGCGCCATCGTGTCGCCGCCGGATGCGGTGGCGGCAACCGCCATCCTGTCGCGGCTCAACATACCGCGCCGCATCGTCACGGTGCTGGAGGGCGAAAGCCTGGTCAACGACGCTTCCGGCCTGGTGATCTACAAGTTCGCCATCGCCGCGGTGCTGACCGGCACCTTCTCGCTGGCCGATGCCAGCGCCCAGTTCGCCGGCGTGGCCCTGGGCGGCATCGCGGCGGGCATCGCCCTCGCCTTCGTCTTCATCGCCGTCCACAAGCGACTGGGCGATCCCTTCATCGAGGTGCTGACCTCGCTGATCGTGCCCTACATCGCCTACGTCGCCGCCGAGGCCATGCATGTGTCGGGCGTCCTCGCCGTGGTCGCGGCGGGACTGGTGCGCGGCCGCCATGCGCCGGAAATCGTCTCCGCCGAGATGCGCATCATCGCGCGTTCGGTCTGGAACATTCTCGTCTTCATGCTCAACAGCCTGATCTTCATGCTGATCGGCATCCAGATGTCGGCCGTGATGGAAAACCTCGCGCGCTATTCGGTGACGGAACTGGTCGGCTGGGGCGCGTTCGTCAGCGCCGTGGCCATCGTCGTCCGCTTCGCCTGGGTCTATCCGGTGGCCTGGCTGCCGCGCTGGCTGAGCGGCAGCCTGCGCGAGGACGAACCCTCGCTGCGCAAGCGCGAGCTGTTCATCATCAGTTGGTGCGGCATGCGCGGCATCGTCTCGCTGGCCGCCGCCCTGGCCCTGCCGGCGACGCTGCCCGGCGGCGAGCCGTTTCCGCATCGCGACCTGATCATCTTCCTGACCTTCTTCGTCATCGCGGTCACGCTGGTCGGCCAGGGGCTAACCCTGCCGGCGCTGATCCGCCGCCTCAAGGTCGGCTCGGACTGGAGCCTGCAAAGCGAGCAGCAGCGAGTGCGCGCCGCCATGAGCGCCGTGGCGCTGGCCGCCATCGACGACAGGCTGGCCGCCGCGGGGGCGCCGCCCGAGTGGGCCGACCAGTTGCGGGCGGAAATCGCCGAGCGGATCATGCTGGCCGCCCCGGACGGACTGGAGCGGACGCAGCGCAGCGAACTGGTGATGAGCCTGCGCCATGCCGCGATACTGGCCGAGCGCAAGGAACTGATCCGCCTGTGGCGCGACAACGAAATCAGCGACGAAGTGATGCACCACATCGAGGAAATCCTCGACTACCAGGAAGCCCACCTATAGCCACCGCCGCACACAGAAAAATCGATGAACGAACCATCCATCCCCGCGATCCGCGTCGAGGCGCTCAACCCGTCCCTCGAACAGGCCGCCGCTGCCTGGGCGCAGCGCCTGTGCCTGCCGCTGGACGGCGCGGCGGAGTTCGCCCTCCAACTGGGGCCGGACGGCCTGCAATTCGCCGAACTCGGCCCGCGCGCGCCGGGGCCGGTGCGGGTGGACTTCGTCGCCGGCGCCGTGGCGCACCGGCGGCAATTCGGCGGCGGCACCGGCCAGATGATCGCCAAGGCGGTCGGCATACAGCCGGGCGTACGCCCGGTCGTCGTCGATGCCACGGCGGGTCTGGGCCGCGACGCCTTCGTGCTGGCCTGGCTGGGCTGCACGCTGACGTTGATCGAGCGCCAGCCGCTGATCGCCGCCCTGCTCGAAGACGGCCTGCGGCGGGCGCAGGCCGATGAAGAAGTGGCGCCCATCGTCGCGCGGATGCGCCTGGTCGCCGGCAACGCCATCGAACTGTTCGGGGCCTGGAGCGGCGAACCGCCCCAGGTCATCTACCTCGATCCGATGTTTCCCCACCGCGACAAGAGTTCGCTGGTGAAGAAGGAAATGCGCCTGTTCCGGCCGCTGGCCGGCGCCGACGACGACGCGCCGGCGCTGCTCGCCGCGGCACTGGCGCTGGCCACCCACCGGGTGGTCGTCAAACG
>CAZWFC010000012.1:0-31673 GCA_964632965.1 uncultured Rhodocyclaceae bacterium | reverse complement strand
TGCGTAAACCACCCCAAGTTCGGCGAACGTCGTCTTTGCGGCGCCAGCCCCCAAAGGCAGCCGTCGGCCACGACCTGCTATTCGACATTTCTAGAAACCAGACATCTGAGTGGCAGATTCGCCCGGAAACCCGCCGGACATCCTATGCGTGCCGTTCTGCCACTGCTGCCGGTGGACACCTGAAGCACCAAGGACCGGTCTGAAATTGTCACCGGCCATAGACCACGGAGTTCGACTGGACGGCAGTCTTGGCGGCGGATCATTCCTCGTCGAGCCCGTCTGAGAAGCTTGATCCCCTGCGAGCCGTGCCATAGCGATTCGCGTTCAGTGGGCAGTCGATCGCTTCCTTCAACTGATGACGGAGCCATTAGGCTTCGTCATCGTTGTGCCGATTCGAGGGGCGACTTACCTTGCTCCGGAAAGGACCCACTTCGCAAGGGTGCTGGCATCTGCATCACTGACATTGGGATTCGGTGGCATCGGGATCTGCCCCCATGCATCTTTTCCTCCAGCCCTGATCTTTGCTGACAGCAGCTGAACAGCGTCGGATTGCCCTTTGTATCTGGTTGCAACTTCCTGGTACGCAGGACCTACCACTTTCTTGTCCACTTGATGGCATGCCATGCAGCCACTCTTGATAGCCAGGTCCCTATTCGCCATTACCGGTTGAGAAAGAATAATCATTGTTGTCAATGTTGAAATCATGCGTCGTTCCATCATGTCGCTCCCTCGAATGTAATTACCGGGCTGTTCTTCGAGTCATGTGCTTACTTCTGCACATCGTCCGGTACAAACTTCAGCACATTGCCGTTGATGCAGTAGCGCTTGCCTGTGGGCGGCGGGCCGTCGTCAAACACGTGCCCGAGATGGATGCCGGAACTGGCACTTCTCACTTCCACACGGCGCATGCCGTGGGCGTTATCGACATGCTCAGTCAGCGCACCGGGTTGTGGGTTGAAGAAACTCGGCCAGCCGCTGCCACTGTTGAACTTCGTGTCGCTACGGAACAGCGCCGCGCCGGTAATGGGGTCGACAAAGGTGCCGGGCCGCTTTTCGTCTAGATGCGAGCCGGTGCCGGCTCGTTCGGTGCCCTGCTCGAAGGCAATCTTCTGTTGCTCGGGAGTAAGCAGGCGGAAGCCGAGCCATTTCCAGAAACGCGGTTTGTCTCCGTTATAGCCAGTGAAGCGTGACACCTCCTGGCCATTCTCGAATAGCACGATAGTGGGAGTGGCGAATAGCGCCTTCTCCAGCGTCCATCCTGCAGGTGGCTGCGGACTCATGCTAGTCGCAACGGGCACTGGCGATTTCCAGTTGTCGAGGACTTCAACCCTGAACTGCTTGCAGTAGGCGCAGTCCTGGGCTTCGAAAACGACCAACTGGCGTTTCAGACTCAGGGCCTTGGGGTCGAGCGGCTTGGGCGGCGTGGTTCCCTTGCTGCTGGAAACGTCACCCGGATATTTCACCCCAGTTCCGCCCTGTCCGCAGTAGCCATTGGGATCCTCTCTCAGGTAGTTCTGGTGGTATTCCTCGGCCCTGAAGTACTTCTTCAGCGGAGCTATCTCGGTGGTGATATTTCGGCGTCCCGCCGCTTTCAGGGCCGCTTGATAAATATCACGGGTCTTGTTGGCGGAGGCCAATTGCGCGTCGCCGTTGGTGTAGATCGCGCTACGATAATTGGTGCCGATGTCGTTTCCTTGGCGGTTGCCCTGGGTGGGATCGTGACTTTCCCAGAAGCGAGCGAGGACAGTCTCGAGGCCGACTTTGGCCGGATCGAAGCTGACCTTGACGACTTCTGCATGGTTGCGCTTTTGCGTCTGGCCACGCTGCAGAGCTCTCTCATGAGCGACTACCGCATCGTAGTTGCCCTCGATGTCGCCGTTGGCATAGCCGCTTTCCACATCCAGCACGCCCGGCAGTTCACGCATCCGCTTTTCGGCGCCCCAGAAGCAGCCCATCCCAAGAACAACGGTGTCGGCGACCGCCTGTGTACTAAAGCCGAGCCAACCAGCAAGAAGGAAAAGTCGGAGCAGGTATCGAGTCATCGCAGGGACGAAATGGCGCTGCAAGCGCAGCGCCGAACTGGGAGGGGAATGATCTCCGGACTACTTCTTCATGCCACCCTTGCTCATGTCATCCTTGGGCATCATGTCACCCTTCTTCATCGAGTCTTTGGTCATGTCCGCTTTCTTCATGGCGTCCTTTTTCATATCGTCCTGCTTCATGTCGGGCTTGCCCATCGTCTCCATCTTCTTGCTGTCGGCCATCGGTTCTTTCTTCATGGCATCCGCTGCCACGGCATAAGCGCTGGAAAGCATGATGCCGCTAGCAAGAAGCAGCGTGGCGATCTTGTGCATGGTGAACTCCTTTGATAATTGGCAAATCAATAGTTGGCTGTGAGTTAGTAGGCCCGTGGTGACAGTCGCACTTGAACGGGCAAGTCCGTCACCATGACCGTCGACTAGTTCGCGAAAACCTTGGCAAACGTTACAAGAGCACGAAAAAATTTATGCCGATCGAGTGAACGCGCCCGCAACGCGCGGACTGAACCGCGCTAGCCGCCCGTCGAAGCCATTATCCGTGTCAGCTTGCGCGACGAACTGCCGAACTCGTGACGATGCGGCTTGCGCAGCATGGCAGTCCGAACCGCATCGATCAGATCTGCATCGCTGGCGCCTCCACGCAGCATTGGCCGGAGTTCCAGGCGATCTTCCTGCCCCAGGCAAAGGTGCAACGTGCCGTCGACGGTCAGGCGCACGCGATTGCAGGTCGCACAGAAGTGCTGCGATATCGGCGTGATGAAGCCGACACTGAAGCCGTGATCAGGCGTCGTCAGGTATCGTGCCGGGCCACCACCGGGCACGATGTGATCAATCATTCCGTAACGATTGCGCAGCCGATTGGTCTGCCTTTGCAGCGAGCCGGAGTCCGACACGAATTCGCTGTCGCCCATCGGCATGCGCTCGATCAGACGCAGGACAAAGCCACGATCCATGCAGTATTCGATCATGGCATCGATCTCATCGCCGTTGAAGCCGGGCAGCCAGACCATATTGATCTTGATCGGTGTCAGGCCGCTGTTCCGCGCTGCCTCCAGACCAGCCAATACCTCGTCTAGGGCATCCCGCCGGGTCAACGCCTGAAACCTGTCACGCGTTAGCGTATCCAGGCTGACGTTGATCCTATCCACTCCCGCGGACTTGATCTGCGCGGCCATCTTGGCAAGCCGGGTGCCATTAGTGGTAAGAGACAAATCGGTCAGCCCCGAATGCCTGCGCAACTTGCCCACCAGATCCGGCAGCCTTCCGCGCAGCAAAGGTTCTCCACCAGTAAGCCGAATCCGCGCGACGCCAAGTCTGACGAAGATGGCCGCAACCCTGTCTATTTCGTCGAAGCTCAACCAATGCGCGGGTGCCTCGAAACCCGCATAGCCCTCGGGCATGCAATAAGAGCAGCGCAGATCGCAGCGATCGGTGACTGAAATGCGCAGGTAATCGATCTTGCGGCCGCAGGCATCGACGAGCACGCTCATATTGTTTCTGCCTTGATTATCGGTCAGCCATGCAGAAGAATCCTCATCTCCGAGTGAAGGTAGCAGCGACGGCGCGCTCCCGCGCGCCATCGGCTAACGCTTCTTGGCCTTGGCCGGCAAGGTCTTGATATAAGCCAGTGCGCTGTGGATTTCCTCCTCGGAAAGGATGTACTTGAACTGCGGCATCACATACGAAGGTTCGGGGAAACGCTGCAACCCCTCACGGATACTATGCAGGAGCTGATCATCGCGGCCCTTCACGAAATCGGCATTCGATAGGTCGGCGATATATTGCTGGCCGGCTTGGAAAAATGCCGAACGCGGCCCGTCCCCCTTGCCCCCGAGGCCGTGGCAGAGCGCACAGTGGTCTTCGTATACCTGCGCGCCACGGGCCGCGGAAACGGGTTTGCCGCTCGGCTTGAAATGTGGCGTTGGCGCCTCTCCCCACTGATTGGCTTTCGCCATCGCACCCTGGCTGCCTTTCGTTTCAGCCGCAGCCAAGGGGCCGGCGAACAACGCCGACATGCCTGCAACGAGTGAGAGCGCAACAAAGGATTTCATGATTCGATCTCCTGATCTTGGGTTGAGGGTGCGACGGTCGCACCAAGTTCCTGGCGATGCTGTACGAGGAAGCAGCGCGTTACCTCCAGCAGATGGCTGAATGGATTCTCCGGCATGGACTGGAGTCCGATTGCGGCCAGGCGGCAGGCGAAAGCCAGCAGGAACCTGTCCAGAAATTCGGCCTGAGTCGCGCGAACCCCCGCAAGCAGATCCTGGTCGCCTGCTTCCGCGATTTCCTGTTCGCGGAAGCAGAGAATCTGCATGAACTCCAACTCAACGCACAGGTGGTCCGGCAAGTCGTCGAATGAGCCGGCGATATCGACGCCATTGCGCTGGTAAAACTCCTTGATGGCCAGCATCTCTTCCAGACGCTTTTCGCTGTCGCTTGCGGTAAACAAGGAACCGTAGGGTGGGCAAGGCAGGTGGGGGTAGTTGTTGGTAAACAACCCGATGTGAGCCGCTTCCACGTCCTCGTAACTCATCCTGCGCAAGGCGCCAAAGAAGGCGCTGGCCGCCGCCAGCCCCTGCGCACAAAGCGCGTCATTGCTATTGAGCAGGCCTGTGTAGAGTTGCTTGAAAACACTCTCGGTCGAGTCCTTTCGGAAGTACTCGTGACCATCCTCACCCGGATGCGCCAGCGCAAGCTCCAGAAAATGATAGGTTTGGGCGCGGTCAAGCGCAAGTGCCCCGGCACTGTCACTGGGGATTCCGCTTTGTGCGACCATTTCGAGCTCCTCTGTCAATACAGCATTCATGTCGATCCCCTAGATGTCTTTCATCTTGATCGGCACCTCGACGCGGTGGGGCTCGTCAAGCAACCCGCCCATGGCTTGACCGAAGTATTTCTCGATCTCGGCGGCCGGGACATTTTTAGGCGGCACATACCAAACGGAAGGGATGGTGCCGAAGTCCGGGCGGTACTGGCGCCGCTCTATCGGGTTGATGACGCGATGAGTCGCCTTTAGGCTGACCTGCGGATCGTAGGGCTTAACGCCCATCGAGGGGTCGCGGATCATTTTCGAGATCGTGCTTTCGGGGTCCATCAGGTTGCCGAAGATGCGAATCTTTCCGACGCAGGTCTTCACACATTGCGGCTCCTGCCCCTTTTCCAGCAGCGGGAAACAGAACATGCACTTTTGCGATTTCTTCGAGACCGGGTTGTAGTAAATCTTGTCGTAGGGGCAAGCCTTGACGCACTTCTGAAAACCTTCACAGGTGTTCTGGTCGATCAGCACCACGCCGTCCTCGGTCTTGTAGATAGAGCGGGTTGGACATGCAGGCAGACATGCCGGATTGGAGCAATGGTTGCATGGCCGTGCCAGATAGAACTGCCACATCTTGGGATACTTGCCCTTGGGAGTGTCCTGATACAGATTGGAAAAACGGTAGTCCCAGTCCGCCGGGTTCTTGCTGCCGTTCTTGCGCGGATACTTGCCGTAAGGCTGGGTGGAAACACTGTTCCAGTACATGTTTTCCTGACCCGGGTCGCTCGTCCACGTCTGTTTGCACGACATGGTGCAGGTATGACAGCCGATGCATTTGTTGATGTCGATCAACATGCCGTATTGCACGCGGTTCCCGTAAAGCGGATTCGGCTGTCCGTAGTACTTTTGCCAAAGTTTCTCTGACATGGCGATTCTCCTCAGGACTTCTTGACTTCACACAGCTTGTCGAAGTGGCCGGAGACCGGCCCCCAGACATTGGGGATGAAGTAGATCTCGTGGATGGGGTTGATGTCGTTGTGCGTCAGCGCATTCCAGTGGCCTTCGCGAATCTGGTCTCGCTGCCAGCCGAAATAGATGAGAACTGCACCCGGGGGTACCGACTCGCGCAATTTGACCTTTGCCTTGACATACCCGTGCTCGTTGTACGCAGTCGCCCAATCGCCAGCCACGATTCCGCGCCTGGCGGCATCCACTGGATTGAGTTCCAGCAGCGGCTGACCAATGTCGTCGAGTCGCGTTACCTCATCCGTCGTCCGCCAGGACGAATGCACACTCCAGCGCGTATGGCGGGCGTGATAGACCATCGGATATTTCTCGTACAACGGGTTGCGCTCCTTCTTCGCTTCTTTCCATTCCTTGGACGGCCCGTAGGGGGTTGCCGTGTGCGGCTCCTTGTGCACCGGCAGTTGCTCGCCATACTCGATGAATCGATCTTCATCCTTGTAGAGTTCCTGCCGCCCCGAGGCTGTCTTGAACTTGTGCTTGCCCTGAACTTCCTCGGTGAAGGACGCATAGGGCGAGCTCGGCAGGTTGACGCGTATGCACCGCTCCTTCTTCAGCCGCTCAAACGTGATGCCCTTGACCTGTGGGCCGCCGGTTTCGAGCAGTAGTTCGATAGCGGGCTCCGGCCGGTTGAATTTGAAGATGTCACCGGTGCCGAGGCGTTTGCACATCTCGTAGTAGATCTCGATGTCTGTCTTCGCCTCGAACATCGGCGCGATGGAGCCTTCGGCCAACTGAATGTAAGGATGGGCCGGCGTGGTCGCCATGTCGTAGGGCAGCTCGAACCAACTCACCACCGGCAAGACGATGTCGGCCATTTGTGCCGTGGTGCTCATTTCGATTTCCGGCGAGACGATCAACTCGACCTGCGGCAGTACCTTGCGGGTGAGGTTGCTCTGGTCTGATGCCTCGCCCAGGAGGTTGCCGCCTGCTGCCCAGATGCAGCGAATCTGGCGCCAGAGGCCTGCCTTGTTGAACATGGTCTCGGTTGGGCCATTCACTACATAGGCAGTATCGAGCGGTACGGGGCGGTAGCGTTCGCCTGGCTTGCCGCCTTCCTTCTTGGGAAAGAAGTAATCGGTCGGATTGAGGCGCATCAGGTACTGTCCCGCCCAAGGGCTGACACCGCCGCCGTTGACCCCGACGTTGCCCGTCAGGCAAGCCAATTCAATGGTGGCCCGTCCAATCAGGTCGCCGTGATACCAGTGATTGATGCCGGTTCCCGCCCAGATGCTGGCAGGTTTGGCGGTTGCATATTCGACAGCGATGCGTTCGATATCCTTGGCCGGCACGCCGGTGATCTCGGAAACAGTCTTGGGGTCGTAGTCTTCAAGCTTCTTCAGAAGCAGGGTATGCGCCGTCGAGCAACCGACTTTCTTGCCGTCCTTGAGGGTAATTTCCCACGTACCGGTCAGCGCCGGCTTGTCGCTGAAGTAGACATCGGGGACAGCCTTCCCCGTCGCCGGATCGTAGACCATGAAGGTCTTGGCATCGCCATCGGCAGTGACATCGGACGCCTTGAGATACTTGCCATTGTCGTTGCGCACCAGCAATGGGCCACTAGTGGTGCGCAGCATGTGGGCGTTGTCGGTCAGGCCGCGTTTGACAACGACATGGCACATACCAAGCGCCAAGGCTCCGTCCGTCCCAGGTCGCACCCGAACCCACTCGTCGACGGCAGCGGCAGTGGGGTCAAAGTAGGGCGAGATGTAAACGAGCTTGACGCCCTTGGCGCGCACGTCCGTAAAGAAATGGGCGTCTGGCATCCGTGTCTGCAGGATGTCCGACCCCCAGATGATCGCGTATTTGGTGTTGAGCACATCCTTGAACTCGTGCTCTTCGGTCTGCACGTTCCATGTGATCGGGTGTGCCAGCGGCAGGTCGCCATACCAGTTATAGAAGGTGCCGATGCCGAAGCCGTTCACGGAGGCAAAGCGGAAGCCGGCACCCTGCTTGACCAGACCGGTGGCAGGCACCGGCGGGTAGATCCAGATTGTGTTCTGGCCGTATTTCGCCGCGATGCGCTTTATCTCGCTGGCGATGTAGTCCAGTGCTTCGTCCCAGGAAATGCGTTTCCACTGACCAGCGCCACGCGGCCCGACTCGCTTCATGGGGAACTTGACCCGGTTCGGAGAGTAAACGCGCCGATGGTAGGTTGCTCCCTTCATGCAACCACGGGGGTTGTACTCGTCATCCGGATAGTCGAGCGGCTGCTCGACACGCTTGACGATGCCGTCCTTGACGACGACATTCCAGGCGCACGATCCCGTGCAGTTCGGCATATTGATCGTACGAACCGTACGTTCCCCGTTGAACAGATTGCGATAACCGTCCTCCCATGAACGATCTTTGCGTTCGACAAGTGCAGCAAGGGCAGGACGGCCCAACGAGAACGGCAGTCCGGCGGCTAGAGCGACAGACAGGCTGCCCTTGATGAACTGGCGGCGACTGGTAGTCATGATCTTTCCCCTGGGTCTATTCGGATAGTTTGATTAAGGTGCATGCGATGCCGGATTGCTGCTCCACCGGAGCAGCAATCCGCATTCGATTGTCAGTGACCCATCGACAGCTTGTTGACGACTGCCTCGAAGCTCTG
This sequence comes from uncultured Rhodocyclaceae bacterium, assembly GCA_964632965.1. Taxonomy (GTDB): domain Bacteria; phylum Pseudomonadota; class Gammaproteobacteria; order Burkholderiales; family Rhodocyclaceae; genus Nitricoxidireducens. Next base: position 23,260 of record CAZWFC010000012.1, on the reverse strand, counting down.
GATGGTGCCCATCACCGTGGGGCTACCCCAGCGGACGTGGTACTTGTTCTCGGGCACCTTGGCCAGCGCCAGCATCAGGTTGTTGAAAGCGCCCAGGTCTGCCGTCTCGAAGTAGGTGATGAAATCGGTGTCATCAAGCCCCGTCGAGTGATAAAGCTTGCGCTTCACGTTGACCAGGTTTCCCAGCGTCGGAAGGGTATGGGTCTCCATTTCCTTGAGGCGCTGTTCGTCGCTCAGGTTCCACCAATCGGCGTTTTTCTTTACCGGAATCATGAAGGCGTAGCGCGGGGCGGCATCACTGTAAGTCGCACCCGTCAGGCCTGCATTGAGGCTGGGCGATTTGTCCTTGGTGATGTAGTTCAGCGCCTTGGTCATGCCGACCAGGTTCTCGGTCACCTCGGCATACATGCCGAAACGTGTGGCGCGGAAGTCAAGCAAGAAGGCTTGGGTGGCGGCCATGTCGTAGGAATGCACGCGCAGGAAGAAGTCGCTTTTCGCCTCGAAGCCGCGCGTCAAGTAAGCCTCGACCTTCACCGTATCCTTGTACTTGTCGACCACGGCAACCACCTCCGCGGCAGCACCCTTGCGTTCTGCCATGGACATCTTGTAGTAATCGGGACGCAGCTTGTAGGTGGAGAAGTTTCCGAACACCCCCGGCGCGGTAAGGATCTTGGTCATGTCGGGCATTGCCATCGCCGGTTTCATTTCCATGGCGGCCTGCTGCGCCTGCGCGCCGCCTGCAGCCAGAAATGCCATGATCGATAGTAGTATTCCGGTGGACTTGCGCATGGTTGACTCCCTTTCTGATTGAAGATGATCGGCATCAAAAAACATCGCAAGATTGCTGTCTTAATCAGATCAATGTTTGCGACTCGCTAGCTAGTTCGTCGCCAATCCCATGACGGTTACAGGGTTGAAAAATTAATTTAATAGCCTCCCCATTTGGGCCGACTTTTTTACTCGGGTTATGTAACCAATCCTCTTCATGCCGCGAACTAACAACCAGACACGCTTGAACGCAACGGAAGCGCTCCTACAGGGGCACTTGGTTGCTGGATTAGCGGGCGATGAAAATGCTTACTTGATTTTCCTCAAGGATTTGAGTGCCCACTTGCGGGCATTCTTTCGCAGGCGGCTGACGCAACTACCCGATGACATAGAGGATTTGGTGCAGGAGACACTGTTGGCCATCCATAACCAGCGCCATACTTACGACGCTGGGCAGCCATTGACATCATGGGTCCATGCGATCGCAAGATACAAATTCGTCGACTTTCTCCGCCGTCGTGCCGGTCGCGAAGCGCTCAACGATCCACTCGACGACGAGAGCGAAGTGTTTGCGGCGTCCGATTCGGAGGCTGCCGAAGCGCGCCGGGATATTTTGAAAATGCTCGACCTCCTTCCGGAACGCCAGCGTCTACCAATTCAGCACGTCAAGCTCGAAGGGCTGTCTGTGGCCGACGCGGCGCGTCTCACGGGCATGTCGGAATCGGCCATCAAGGTGGGCATCCATCGAGGCATCAAGTCTCTCGCGGCGAAGATGGGGGGGCTCAAGTGAAGACCGATGATCTCGTGCTCATGCTTGCTGCCGGCGCCGAGCCCGTGCCGCCAAATGCTGCGATGCGTCGCTACTCAGTGGCGATCGGCTGGGGATTGCTGCTTTCGTTTGTGCTGATGCTTGCCACCATCGGCCTGCTCGCAGATCTCAGCGGTGCCTTGGCGCTCCCAAGGTTCTGGATCAAGCTCGGTTTTGTAGTCAGCCTTGCCGCCGGGAGCCTAGTAACTACCCTGCGCCTTTCATGCCCCGGCGCAAGGTGCAATCATATGCTGGGCGTACTCGCCCTGCCCATCCTTCTTATCTGGACACTCGCCCTGGTTGCGCTGGCGCAGGTCGATGCAGACCAGCGAGTCGATCTGCTGATGGGAAAAACTTGGGCTGCCTGCCCAGAACTCATTGCCATGCTTTCGCTGCCAATATTCGTTGCCACGCTATGGGCTATGCGCGGACTAGCACCCACGCGCCTAGGCCTAGCCGGTGGCAGCGCCGGCCTGTTTGCCGGCGCGGCTGGTGCATGCGTTTACACCCTGCACTGTCCGGAGATGGATGCCCCCTTTATTGCCGTCTGGTATCTCTTGGGGATACTGATCCCAACGGCGATAGGCGCATTGATTGGACGATCCGTATTGCGCTGGTAATTTAGAAGCCGATTCAGGCACTCCGTGGAACGGGTTGTCTGATCTCCAAGTCCCGAAGGCGCTGTTTCTTCTTGTGATATCAGCACCTGCTAAAGCGGACATTGGCTCTGTCAGTATGATTGTTGATTGATAAGGAGACCTGTATCGGATAATCTCTTTGTCATTCCATAACGTACAGGCGATTCAGCCATGTCCGTATTATTAGTAATAATTCGGCGTTTCTGCGCCTGAATAACTGTTAGGTTTCGTCACCATCATGGATCGCCTCTATGACTCTGCGCTAGCCAATATGGAAAGGACAGTACACGGACTGGCGCAGCGCGTTCCGCCGCCCCGGGCCGTTCCATACAAGGACTCATTTCATTTTCGGTACGCCGAGAGGTCGATCCATCAAGCGTTGATACAAAAGCTTGCGCGCGTTGTCACAGGGCTTCATGCAGCGCGTCTTCTGATGGAGAATGGCTATTTGCAGGAGCAGGGTGCGATTCAGCGCATTCTGGACGAACTGCACGAGGACATTTCATTCCTTGCGCTCGCTGTTATCTTTGATGGGCATACGCCTCTGCATCAACAGTATCTTGAGGCGTTCTTCGAAGAGGAGTTTGATGCTGAATCCGCTTTCGCTTCTACCCAGAAGCGGCCGATGATTCCAAGGCAGAAGATTCGAGCATATATCGCCAAAGTAGAGGGCGCAGCGCTAGACCCGAGCACCGGCGTGGAACTCAGCCGAACAATTTGCAAGGCATATTCTGGGTACGTTCATGCTGCTTCGCCGCATATCATGGACATGTACGGTGGTAACCCTCCGCGCTTTCATGTTCGCGGCATGAAGGGCACTGAACGCCAGGCTGAGCACCGCGAAGACCTGTGGAACTACTTCTACCGAAGCATCGTTGCGTTTGCCTTGGTAGTCAAAGCCTTTGGTGACGACGAACTGTTTGCACAGATTCAACAGTTCTCCCGCGAGTTTGAAGGCCAGGCGGGAAAAGACTATGCGCCGCGCTAATCCCCCGAAACCTGACATGGCAGTCGAGCGGGCCTGCGCGAAAAGCCGCGCAGGCCGCTCACTTTCACGTTGGGCGTCAGACGTGGCGTGTGTTGATCCGTGTTCGCGTATTTGCTAACATTTGCCCATGTCCTTCGAGATCGAGTACTTCCACGAGCGGGTGCTACACGACATTGAGTCGTGGCCCGTGGACGTCCTCGCCGACTACACACGTTTGGTCGAACTGCTTATCGAACATGGGCCGAGTCTAAGGCTTCCGCATTCGCGCGCTTTCGGTGATGGCCTGTTTGAGCTTCGGCCTCGTGGTCGTTCCGGCATTGGTAGAGCGTTCTACTGCTTTCTCGTTGGCAAACGGGTTGTCGTCCTGCATACCTTCATCAAGAAGTCTCAGGAAACACCCGACCGAGAACTGAAGTTGGCGCGCAAGCGCATGAAGGAGGTTTCAAATGGCTGAACTGAAATTCAAGCCCGTCCGCCATTCGCACAAAGAATTTCTTGCTAAAGCAGCAACCCGCAAGGGGTTCGTCGAAGCCTATGACGCCCTTGCCCTTGAGTACCAGGTTGCCGGCCAAATGCTCAAGGCTCGGTCTCGCGCTGGCCTGACGCAAGACGCCGTTGCGGAACGGATGGGAACAACCAAAAGTGCGGTTTCGAGGCTCGAGTCTGCTGGAAAGCATGCCCCGTCGCTCGCTACGCTCAAACGGTACGCGCAAGCTGTTGGCTGTGAGCTTCAAGTGAAGCTTGTGCGCCAAAAGGCCGCATGACGCCCAACCCATCAGTTGAGGGCACGACTGAGACACTCTCCGGCTCAGGCGTGGGCGCCAATGACATGCTCAGTTTTCCTCGCCGCAAGATCGGAACTGCCTATCCATTACGGATTGCGGATACCAAGAATCCGTGTGCCGGCGTCATTCGGCATGCCGCTGGATAAATGGCGACGGACTCCAGGTTCTTCGTTTCTGGCGCCACCCTCTTACCATGCGGACAACGGGAGGGTGGGGTGCTTCGCATGACCGATATGTGCGTTTCTCAGCACCGGGAGGGCAGGCGAAGTACCTCACCCTCCCGCGCACGACGGTAAGACGTAACTTGTTTTTCAGGAGGCCAGCAGCAGGACCAGCAGGCCGGCCAGCGACAGCGCCATCACGGCGAGCCAGCGCCGCTGGTGTGCCTGTTCCTGGCGCAGGGCGGCGAGTTCGGCGGCCAGTTGCGCATGGCCGTCGCGCGTCAGCGCATCGTGCATCAGGCGCGGCAGTTGCGGCAGATAGCGCGCCCAGAACGGTGCTTCGTGTTTGGCGTTCTTCAGCAGGCCGCGCCAGCCGAGCTGTTCGTTCATCCAGCGTTCGAGGAAGGGCTTGGCGGTCTGCCAGAGGTCGAGGTCGGGGTCGAGCTGGCGGCCGAGGCCTTCGATGTTGAGCAGGGTCTTCTGCAGCAGCACCAGCTGCGGCTGGATTTCGACGTTGAAGCGGCGCGAGGTCTGGAACAGTCGCAGCAGCACCTTGCCGAAGGAAATCTCGCGCAGCGGGCGGTCGAAGATCGGTTCGCAGACGGCGCGGATGGCGGCTTCCAACTCGTCGACGCGCGTGTCGGCCGGCGCCCAGCCCGACTCGATGTGCGCTTCGGCGACGCGCTTGTAGTCGCGCTGGAAGAAGGCGAGGAAGTTGATGGCGAGGTAGCGCTGGTCGACTTCGGTCAGCGTGCCGACGATGCCGAAGTCGAGCGCGATGTAGCGGCCGTGCTTCTCGCCGTCGACGGCGACGAAGATGTTGCCGGGGTGCATGTCGGCGTGGAAGAAGGCGTCGCGGAACACCTGGGTGAAGAAGATCTCGACGCCGGCGCGCGACAGCGCCGCCAGGTCGACGCCGGCGGCGCGCAGGCGGTCGAGCTGGCTGATCGGGATGCCGCTCATGCGCTCCATCACCATCACCGAGGTGGTGCACCAGTCCCAATACACTTCGGGCACCAGCAGCAGGCGCGAGTCCTTGAAGTTGCGCCGCAATTGCGAGCAGTTGGCGGCTTCGCGCATTAGGTCGAGTTCGTCGCCGAGGTGCTTGGCGAATTCGGCGACGACTTCGCGCGGCTTCAGGCGCTTGCCGTCCGACCAGAGCGCTTCGAGCAGGGCTGCAAAGGTGTCGAGCAGGGCGATGTCGTGGCCGATGACCGGCGCGATGCCGGGCCGAAGAATTTTGACGGCGACCTCGCGACCGTCGGGCAGGGTGGCGAAATGCACCTGGGCGACCGAGGCCGAGGCCACCGGTTCGCGCTCGAAGCTGGCGAACACCCGGTCGACCGGCTTGCCGTAGGCGCGCTCCAGCTCGGCGACGGCCAGGTCGGAGGCGAAGGGCGGCACCTGGTCCTGCAGCTTGGCGAGTTCGTCGGCGATGTCGGCCGGCAGCAGGTCGCGGCGGGTGGACAGCATCTGCCCGAACTTGACGAAGATCGGCCCCAGGGCTTCGAGCGCCAGGCGCAGGCGTTGGGCGCGTGGCGCCGAGAGGTCGCGCCAGAAGCAGGCGGCGCCGGCGAGCCGGCCCAGCCATTGGAGGCGTCCGGTCTGCTCGTGTTCGAGGATCAGTTCGTCGAGGCCGTAGGTCAGGCCGATGCGGACGATCTTGGCGAGGCGTAGGAGGCGCAAGGTTTTTCGGGGCATTCGCGTTGGGAGCCGGGAATGTAGCCTAAATCCGCTCCGCTCACCAGACGCGGCGGGCGACTATCCGGCGCGCTGCACTTCGTCCTTCAGCTTCAGCAGGCGGCTTTCGATGTCGCCGGACAGCGCGACGAAACCGGCGATGGCCGGGTCCTCGGGGCGCAGGACCTTGCCGTCCTTGATGGCGTCGGCCAGTGCCGCGGCCTGGCGGTGGAACTGTTCATGCACCGTCGCCAGTTCGCGTGCCGACGGCAGCGCGGCCAGTTCGCCTGCGTTGTCCGCCAGCCACTGGCCGAGCTTGCACTGCTGGTCGTCGGCCAGCGGCCCGCTGTCGAAGTCGCTGCCGCGGATGTTGTTGATGGCGAGGTGGAATTTCATTTTCCACGCGCGGTGCATCGTGACGGCGGCGTCGAAGTCGAAGGGCTGCATGGCGGGGTCTTCCGTTCAGATCAAAGGGCTTCGACCGAATACTCCGCGGACAGGGTGTGGCTGCCGTGGGCCGGCACGGTGACCCTGTTTTCCAGGGCGTTCGCGCTTTCCACGCAGAGCATCTCGCGCCAGCCGTCCGGGCCGAAGTCGCCCATCTTATCCGCCTTTTCGGTCCATGGCGTCCAGACCACCGTCGATCGGCTGCCCGACTTGGCGACGCGGATGCGGCGACCCAGCAGGCTGTCCTCGATGAGGCAATCGGCGCTGGTGTTGACGTAAACCCGGTCGGTCTCGGCGGCGAAGCCGAGCGCTTCGTCCTCGCGCCGGCGCGTGCCGCCCGCCGCCTTGTCGAGGAATTCGCATCCTTCCAGTCCGCGCACCCTGACCTTGGCGATGTCGCCGATGCGCAAGTAGGTGTGCAGCGCCTCGCCGATAACGAAGGGCACGTTGCCGGTATTGGTCGTGGTCAGCGCCACGGTCAGCGACCGGCCGACGGTCACGGCGACCTCGACCTTGCCGGGCTTGCCCCACATGGCGCGCGTCGCGTCGCTCTCGACCAGTTCCAGAACGATCTGCGTCGCACCGTCGGCGCGGCTGCATGTTTTTGTCACCTGCCAGGGCACGGTGCGCGCGTAGCCGTGGCCCGGGAAACCGGTTTCCGTTTCGTGGGCGCCGAACCACGGCCAGCAGATCGGCACGCCGCCGCGTATCGATTTGCCCGGCGCCAGCCTGGCCAGCCGGGACAGCCAGACGACCGGCTCGGCGGTCGCCTTCGGGTGCCAGCTCATCACATGGCCGCCCTGCAGGCAGATGCCGGCGGTGCCGTGGGCATTGGCGATCTCCGCGACCACCAGGCCGTCGCCGGCCAGCCGGAATTCGAGTTGATCCTGCAAGCCGAAGCGGCTGTTGAGTGTTTCCGTGGCGTTCATGGTCGCGTTATTTCCTGGGAGCCGGTGGGGACGGGCGAATGTAACCGCCGCATTCCGTTGGCGCCAGTCACTTTTGCTTATCGCTGGAATAAGCCCGACAGTCTCCCCGGTCAAGCGATATGCGCGTAGCTCGGGTTGTCGATGTCGTGCACGGCCTCGACCAGGGCGGCGATGGCCTCGGGCCGCGTGAAGCCGCGGCGCCAGGCCAGGGCCACGCGCCGCGCCGGTTCCTGGCCGGCGAAGGGAATGGCGTGGACCATGTCGGTGCGGTAGGGGCCGATCAGCGCCCCGGCCGGCAGCACCGAAATGCCGTAGCCGGAGGCGACCATGCAGCGGATGGTTTCGATGGAATGGCCCTGGTGCAGCGAACCTTCGGCATGGCTGATGTCGGGGCAGGCGTCGAGCACCTGTTCGCGGAAGCAGTTGCCGGCCTTGAGCACCAGTACGTTGTCGCCGCGCACTTCCTCCGCGGCGATGCGTTTGCGCCTGGCCCAGGCGTGGCCGCGCGGTACGACGACGCGGAAGGGCTCGTCGTAGAGCGCCTGCGTCTCGATGCCGGGAAGGTCGAAGGGCAGGGCGACGATGATGGCGTCGACCGTGCCGTACTTGAGGTAGTCGGCCAGCAGCGCGGTCATGCTCTCCTCGATGTAGAGGGTCATCTGCGGCGCCGTGCGGCGCATGGCCGAGATCAGTTCCGGCAGCAGATAGGGGCCGATGGTATGGATCACGCCGAGGCGGAACTCGCCGTGCAGCGGGTCTTTGCCCAGCTGGGCGACGAGTTCGACGCGCCGCGCCTCGTCCACGGCGCGCCGGGCCTGGGCGGCCACCTGGTGGCCGACGTCGGTGAGGCCGACGTGACCCTTGGCGCGCTCGATCAGCGCCACTCCCAGGGCGGTTTCGAGGTTCTGCAAGGCGACGCTGAGCGTCGGCTGGCTGACCTGGCAGCGTTCGGCCGCCCGGCTGAAGGAACCTTCGTCGGCGAAGGCCACGAGGTAACGCAAGGCTGAGAGCTTCATCGGGGATACCTATAGGTAACGGCTATATGCAGCATAGTGGAAAGCTATTATAAATCATTGACTTACGTCAACTACCCTGTCAATTGTAGGGGTATCGTGCGCTCCCATGTCAAGACTTTTTCCAACGCAAGGGAGTTCATGATGAAACTACGCATTTTTGCCGCAAGCCTGCTGTTCGCCGGCACCGCCGCCTTGGCGGCGACCGAAGAGCCGATCAAACCCATCCTGGCCGCCAAGGTCGCCAATCCGGCCCTGGTCGACCTGGGCAAGAAGCTCTACTTCGACCCGCGCCTGTCGAAGTCGGGCTTCATTTCCTGCAATTCCTGCCACAACCTGTCGATGGGCGGCACCGACAACATCAAGACCTCGATCGGCCACAACTGGAACGAAGGCCCGATCAACGCGCCGACCGTGCTCAACTCCAGCCTGAACCTGGCCCAGTTCTGGGACGGCCGCGCCAAGGACTTGCAGGCCCAGGCCGGCGGCCCCATCGCCAATCCGGGCGAGATGGGCTTCACGCACGCCCTGGCCATCGACGTGCTGCAATCCATTCCCGGCTACGTCGCCGATTTCAAGAAGGCCTTCGGTTCCGACAAGGTCGACATCGAGAAGGTGACCAAGGCCATCGCCGCCTTCGAAGACACGCTGGTGACGCCGAACTCGCGTTTCGACAAGTGGCTCAAGGGCGACAAGAAGGCGCTGACTGCGAACGAGCTGGCGGGCTACAAGCTGTTCAAGGACAGCGGCTGCACGGGTTGCCACAACGGCGCCGCCGTCGGCGGCAATTCCTTCCAGAAGATGGGTGTGGTCGAGGCCTACAAGGCCAGCAGCCCGGCCGAAGGCCGCGTCGCGGTGACCGGCAAGGACGCCGACCGCTTCAACTTCAAGGTGCCGACGCTGCGCAACGTGGAAATGACCTATCCCTACTTCCATGACGGCGCCGCCAATACGCTGAAGGAAGCCGTCGAAACGATGGGCCGCGTTCAGCTCGGCAAGAAGTTCAGCGACGACGAGAACGCCAAGATCGTCGCCTTCCTGAAGACCCTGACCGGCGACCAGCCGAACTTCAAGCTGCCGATCCTGCCGCCGTCCTCCGACAGCACGCCGCGGCCGCAGCCGTTCGCCAAGAAGTAAGCGCTTCCGGCGATATGTGGCGACGACGCCCCGGTGATCCGGGGCGTTTTTTTCCGGATAGCCGCCGGCTATCGGGGCGATTGCCACAATCAACTGGTGCACGCCGTCTGCGCTGCCTACGCTCAGGGCGTGACCGAGGGTCACCGACAACCGTTTATCCACCGAGGAGAACATCATGTCACTGAAAGGATCCAAGACCGAACAGAACCTGAAAGACGCCTTCGCCGGCGAATCCCAGGCCAACCGCCGCTATCTCTACTTCGCCAACAAGGCCGACGTCGAAGGCCAGCAGGACGTCGCCGCGCTGTTCCGCTCCACCGCCGAGGGCGAGACCGGCCATGCCCACGGCCATCTCGAATACCTCGAAAGCTGCGGCGACCCGGCCACGGGCCTGCCCTTCGGTCCGACCGCCGCCAACCTGAAGGCCGCCGTCGCCGGCGAGACGCACGAATACACCGACATGTATCCCGGCATGGCCCGCACGGCGCGCGACGAAGGCTTCGCGGAAATCGCCGACTGGTTCGAGACGCTGGCCAAGGCCGAGCGCTCGCACGCCAACCGCTACCAGAAGGCCCTGAACGAACTGGGCTGAGCGGCAGGACGCACCGGCCGCCGTCGCGGCGGCCGGCGCGCACCGGGACGAGGAGGAGGGCATCATGAGCGGACCCCGCGAAGGCAATCTCGACGCGCCGACCCGGCACGCGCTGGACTGGCACAACCCGGACTTCTACAGCGAAGCCGCGCTGCACGCGGAGATGGAGCGCGTCTTCGGCATCTGCCACGGCTGCCGGCGCTGCGTCAGTCTGTGCCAGGCGTTCCCGACGCTGTTCGACCTCGTCGACGCTTCGGCCTCGCTGGAGATCGACGGTGTGGCGAAGGCCGATTACGCCAAGGTCGCCGATCACTGCTACCTGTGCGACCTGTGCTTCATGACCAAGTGTCCTTACGTGCCGCCGCACGACTGGGCGCTGGATTTCCCGCACCTGATGCTGCGCGCCAAGGCGGTCAGGTTCAAACAGGGCGACTTCAAGTTGCGCGACAAGGTGCTCACCAGCACCGACGCCGTCGGCCGCTTCGCCGGCATACCCATCGTCGCCCAGACGGTGAATGCGGTGAACAAGATTGGCCCGGCACGCAAGGCGCTGCAGGCCGTCGCCGGCATCCACGCCGAGGCCTGGCTGCCCGAATTCCACAGCAACAACCTCAGAAAGCGCCTTGCCGGGCACGCCAGCGACGCCGTCGCCGAACCCGCCGGCCGCACGCGCGGGCGCGTGGCGCTGTTCGCCACCTGCTACATGAACCGCAACGAACCGGGTCCCGGCGAGGACCTGGTGGCGGTGTTCGAGCACAACGGCATAGCGGTTCGTCTGGCCGAAAAGGAGCGCTGCTGCGGCATGCCCAAGCTCGAACTCGGCGATTTCGCCAGCGTGCAGGCCGCCAAGGAAGCCAACATCCCGGTGCTGGCGCGGCTCGTCGACGAAGGCTGGGACCTGACGGCGCTGATCCCCTCCTGCGTGCTGATGTTCAAGCAGGAACTGCCGCTGCTGTTCCCCGACGATGCCGACGTGCAGAAGGTGAAGGCGGCTTTCTTCGACCCCTTCGAGTACCTGATGCTGCGTCACAAGGAAGGTCGGCTGCGCACCGACTTCAGACAGAGCCTCGGCCGTGTGGCCTATCACGCCGCCTGCCACCAGCGCGTGCAGAACATCGGGCCGAAGACGAAGGAGGCGCTGTCGCTGGTGCCGGGCACCGAAGTGGAGATCATCGAGCGCTGCTCGGGCCACGACGGCACTTATGCGGTGAAGAAGGAATTCCACGAATTCGCCATGAAGATCGTCAGGCCGGTCGTCGCCCGCGTCCGGCAGGCCGAGGCCGACCACTACGGCAGCGACTGCGCCATGGCCGGCCACCACATCGGCCATGCGCTGGACGACGGCCGCGCGCCGGAACATCCGATCACCCTGTTGCGCATCGCCTACGGACTCTGAAAGGAAAGCACCATGCTCACCCACGCCGACCTCTACAGTCTCGAACACTACGCCCGCATCCGCCCCGCGTTCCGCGCCCGCGTCATCGAACACAAGCAGCAGCGCCGCGTGGCGCTGGGCGACCATGCCGCGCTGTACTTCGAGGATGCGCTGACCATGCAGTACCAGGTGCAGGAGATGCTGCGCATAGAACGCATCTTCGAGCCCGCCGGCATCCAGGACGAGCTCGACGTCTACAACCCGCTGGTGCCCGACGGCAGCAACTGGAAGGCGACCTTCATGGTCGAGTACGCGGATGTCGAGGAGCGCCGTCAGGCGCTGGCGCGGCTGGTCGGCATCGAGCAGTGCGTCTGGCTGCAGGTGGCCGGCTGCGACCTGCTGCACCCGATCGCCAACGAGGACCTCGAACGCAGCACGCCCGACAAGACCTCCGCCGTGCATTTCATGCGCTTCGAGCTGACGCCGGCGATGGTCACGGCCGTCGATGCCGGCGCCGCGATCCGCGCCGGCATCGACCATCGCGCCTGCCAGGTGGCGACGCAAGTACCGGAAGCGGTGCGGGCTTCGCTGGCGGCTGACTTGGCCTGACGAGCTAGGCGGCGCCGCTCATCTGCGACTGGAGGTAGTTTTCCAGGCCGACCATGCGGATCAGGCCGAGCTGCTGTTCGAGCCAGTGGGCGTGGTCTTCCTCGGTGTCGACCAGCAGCACTTCGGGTTCGTCATGGTGTTTTGCATTCTTCCGGTCAGGCGGCACTGGCGCGTCGTTCGCCGGCCCAGGCGGTCTCGCTGCAGTCGCGGAACAGCGGACCGCAGGCGCCGGCGAAACCGATGGCGCGGGCGAGAACCAGATGGTAGGGCGTGCTCACGCTGCTCAGGATGGCGGTGATGCCGGCGCGGCGGGCGGCCTCGGCGGCTTCTTCGAGCATCATCAGGTTCATCGGTTCGCGCGGTGCCGAGGGACAGGGCAGGCTCACCCAGTCGACCTCGGCCACGGTTTCGCACCAAGCCGTGCCTGGTGTGGTGCGGCCGGCGGCGACCGGGATGTCGTGGCTCGCCAGGGCGCGCAGCAGGGACTGGACGCGGCTCGGGTAGGCCAGCGTGCGGTTCTCGCAGATTTCGACGACGGCGCGCGGCTCGGCGCGGAACAGCGCGATGAACGGGTTGCCGCTGTCGCTGCCGCCGGCAGCGGTGAAGCTGTCGGCGTCGAGCGGCAGCAGCAGTGCGCCGCCGGCCGGGGCGGCAGCGATGGCGAGGCGCTTGAGTTCGATTTCGACGTGCAGCAGCAGCGCCGGGTTGGCGTGCAGTGCGGCGAAGACGCTGTCGGCATCGGCCGGGCGGCCGTGTGCGTCGAGGAAGCGGGCATGGGCGCGCCAGGCGAGCACGGCATCGTCCTTGGCGACGACCGGCTCGAACTCGATGCCGTAGCGGCCGTCGAGAACGGTGGCCATCAATTCGTGCGGCGCCAGGGTCGTCCGGGTGGGACGCGTGGTGGCGGCAAGCAGGCGCAGGGTATCGAGCGTGGCAGTCAAGATGTTCTCCTTACCAAACGTAGAAGGTCAGAATCCAGGAGGCTGCGACGGCGGCTAGCGGCACCGCCCAGGCGGCCAGCGCCAGCGCGCCGCGCACCGGGCCGGGCTGTGTGGCGGCGATCATGCGTGCGCCGAGCCAGCCGGCCCAGAGCACGCCCGTTGCCAGCAGCGCGCCGCGCATCGCCGGCAGCCAGGACAGCGGCAGGCCTTCGGCGCGCAGGTGGGTCGCCGACATCATCGACAGGCCGAGAAACAGGCCGATGCCGGCCAGCGGCGTCAGGCCGAGCGCCAGGGCGCGCCAGTCGAGGCGCGCCAGGCGCGCCGCGAGGACGACGCTGAGCCAGACCAGGCCGCCGAGCGCGGCCGCGACGCCGGCGATGTAGGCGAGGATGAGGGCGCCGTCGAGCCAGGCGAAGAAATCGCCGGCTTCGGTCTGATGCGTCAGCAGCCACCAGGGTGCATCGGTATCCAGGGGCCAGAGGATGTCGCGGTCGATCAGCCAGCCGGCCGTCGCCTGTTTGGCTTTGACGAACCAGGGGTTGATCGTCCATTGGAAGGCGCCGATGGCGACACCGAGCATGCCGAAGATCAGCAGGATCGCTTCGGCCGTCGGCGGCGTCTTGGCGGCGAGGATTTCGGCATTCGGCGCGCGCGCGGCCAGGTCGACGGCATCGCGGTGGCCGCTGCAACGGCCGCAGGCGTGGCATTCCGACGCGCTCTGCATGTGCTTGACGTCGAGCAGCGGCGGGCAATCGACGGCGCCGGTGCGTTCGGGAAAGCGCGTCCAGGCCGCGCGGTCGACGCGGAAATGCAGCGGCGCGAGCCGGGAGAGCAGGGCGAAGACGCCGGACACCGGGCACAGGTAGCGGCACCAGACGCGCTTGCCGCGGCCGTAGAGCCAGCCGACGGCGACGGCTGCGACGGTGGAGCCGCCGAGGATCAGCAGGGCCGCCTGCGGGTATTCGTACACGCTGATGAGTTGGCCGTAGATGGTGGTGAGGATGAAGGCGACGACCGGCCAGCCGCTCCAGCGCAGCCACTTCGGGATGGCGCCGCCGCGGCCGTGGCGGCTGGCGAATTCGGTGAGCGCGCCTTCGGGACACAGCACGCCGCACCAGACGCGGCCGACGAACATCATCGAGAGGATGACGAAGGGCCACCAGACACCCCAGAACAGGTATTGCGCCAGCAGCACGGCGCGGTCGTACCCGGTGGCGGCATAGGGCGGTTTTTCCTGTGCGGCCGGCAGGCTGCCGTCGGTGGCGCAGAAGTTCGGGTCGACGAAGGAGGCGGCGCCGAAGTCGGCCGAAAACAGTCGTGCCTCGGGATTGGGGTGCGGCAGGAAGGCCGGCACGACGACCAGCAGTGCATAGAAGACGACGATCAGCCACTGGACGGCGAGGATGGCGCGGCGATGCCGCGCCATCCAGTCGCCGAGCCGCGCGAGCCGGGTGCGCCGGGGCGCCGGCATGAAGCGGATGGTCTGGACGTTTTCCATATCAGCGTGCGGCCGGGGCGGGACGGTCGAGGCGGGCCAGACGCCAGAACACGAGAGCCCAGAAGCCGATGCTGGCGATCAGCAGGACGCCTGCCGGCCGTGCGCGGTAGCCGACGAAATCGGCCAGCAGGCGGCCGGCACCGCGGCCGTCGTCGAGCAGCGCGGAGATGTCCCAGGCCGGGTCGAGCAGCGGCGGCAGCCAGTCCATGGCGATCATGCGGTCGATGCCGTTGGCCAGCAAGGCGTTGGCGATCAGCAGCAGCAGGAATTCGCTGACTCGGAACAGCGTGCGATAGCTGAGGAAGCGCGCGCCGCGCGCGACGATCCAGCTGGTGGCGGCGGCCAGCACGAAGCCGGCGGCGGCGGCGCCCAGCAGGGCGGCGCGCTGGCTGCCCATGGCTTCCACGCCGAGGCCGTAGAGGAAGACCACGGTTTCGGCGCCTTCGCGCGCCACGGCCAGTGCCGCGATGCTGCCGATGCCGATGGCGCCGGTCGTGCGGCTCGCCTGCTCCTCAAGCTCGCGCTTCATGGCGCGCCCGTGGCGATGCATCCACAGCACCATCTGCACGATCAGGGCGGCGGCGAACAGCACCATGGCGAGCTGGAAGATTTCCAGCGTGGCGCCGGCGAATTGCGACTGCGCGGCGAAGGTGGCGAAGCCGAGCATCATGGCCAGCGCCACGCCGGTGGCGGCCCCCAGCCAGAGCCCCTGGCGCAGGATGGCGGGCTCGGGCTGGCGGGCTATCCAGGCCAGCAGGACGCCGATGACCAACATGGCTTCGAGGCTTTCGCGCCAGACGATGATGAGTGCGTTGAGCATGTCAGACTCTCACTTGGCGACGATCAGCACTTCCGCCGTGTCGGCGTGGAACTCGTCGATGAAGCGGTAGCTGCCGGGCTTCAGCGGATGGATGACGACGAAGGAACTGGCGCCCGGCGCCAGCACCTTCTCGACGCGCAGGTCGAGGTTTTCGAACTCGACCGGACCGCGTCCCTCGTTTTTCAGGGTCAGCTTGATCCGGGTGCCGGCGGGGACTTCGATGCGGTTGGGCAACAGGCGGCCTTCCCTGGCGACGATATGGAAGGTCGGCAACTCCTGGGCCCGGGCGTCGACCGCCCAGCCCAGGCCGAACCAGGCGGCGCCGACCAGGGCGGCGTAGGTCACGGCGGCACGCATGGTCAGAAGCCGATCTTGGCGCGCAGGCCGACGATCTTGATCGTCGGTACGGCGCTGTTGCCGCCGGCGTTCGAGATCAGCTGCAGGCTGGGCGACAGTTCGAAGCGACCATTGACGCGGAAGCGGTAGTAATACTCCTGCTGCTTCTCCCAGCCCGCGGCCGTGTAGCCGAAATCGGCCGTGCCGTCGCTGTTGGCATCGACGGTCAGCGAATCGTTGTGGAACGAGCCGCTGGTGCGCAGGGTGCCGAAGGCGACGCCGAGCGCATCGCTGCCGCGGCCCCACAGCGAGCCGCCGAGTTCGCCGCCGAGCGTCAGCGCCCGGTCGAAGCGCATCTGGCCCTTCAGTTGATGCCCGTAGCGGCCGAACAGGGTCACGTAGTCGTCGACCTTCTGGTCGGCCGAGAAGCCGATACCGCTGTGCGCGCTCTCGCGACCGTCGTAGCCGGCCCCGCGGCCGTTGTTCCAGATGTAGGCGCGGTAGTTGCCCGGCAGGTAGTTGAAGCGGGCGGCGGTTTCGGCCTGCGCGATGACCAGCGGGGCGGCCAGCGAACCGTTGAAATTGGCGCCGTTGGCCGTGGCATTGACGCCGGAGGTGCCGAACGCGCCGAGCGACAGGACCCATTCCGAGCCCTTCTGCTTTTCGTTGACGTACTGGAAGATCGCGCCGGGCGCGAAGCCGTAGGCATCGGCGCCGATGTTGCGGCCCGAGTCGAGCAGCGGATTATGCACGAAGGCGTTGTTCATGAACTTCGCCGATTCGTCGTCGGCCGCCGCATTCTGGTCGAAGAAGACGAAGGGATCGATCTTGCCGAAAGTCAGGTGCAAGTGTTCCCTGGCGTTGGCCTTCAGGCCGCCGTCCATCAGCGGCATCTTCAACTGGTACCAGGCTTGGGCGAGGATGGCGAAGGAGTCGTCGGGCGGCGTCGGGTTGTTCGTGTTGCCGGCGACCTGGAAGGCCGTGGTGTTCGGCCCGCTGGTGTAGGTGGAACGCAGGCCGACGCCGGTGCCCTGGCCGAAACGGAAGTGGGTGAAGATCTTGCCTTCCGTGTTGCCCATTTCGCCGCCCGGCAGGGTGACCGCGATGTCGCCGCGGTAGTTGGCGCGCGAATCGCGTTCGCCCGACGCGGCGCCGCCGTTGCCGACCACCTTCTGCACGACGCTGGTGATGCTGGCGCCGACGGTGACGCCTTCGAGCGACTCGATCTGGCGCGCCTGCTTCTGCATCGACAGCGTCTGGAACTCGACCGCCTTGAGACGGGTGACCACCTCGGGTTCCTTTTCGCTGAGGCGGTCGGTGGCGAGGGATTTCTCCATCTCCTTGTTCTGCGTTTCGAGCGCCTCGATGCGGGCGGCCAAGCGTTTGAGTTCCGCCATCAGGGCCTGGGTGTCTTCGGCTGCGCCGGCCGGGCCGGCGGCCAGGGCCAGTGCGAGGACGAGGGGTTTGAGGCGCATCTCAGTACCCGCCCTTCTTGCCGATGCCGGAATAGGTGAATTCCCATTCGGTCTCGACCGGCTTGAACCAAGGACGCACGCCGGTGGCGCGGTCGGTGTGGCGGCCGAACTGGTTGCCGGTGGGGTTTTCCTTGGCGCTGGGCGGATAGACGGTGAACTTGACCTTGTACTTGCCGGGGCCTTTGAGCTTGACGTTGTCGCCGTAGTGCGGACCGTCGGAGGCCACCATCGGCATCATGTCGCCCTTGATGACTTCGCCGCCGGGCAACTTGGTCAGCTCGTACTTTATGTGCAGGTAGGGCATCCAGGCGCCTTCCGGGAAGCCGTTGGGATTGTTGGACAGGGCGTGGATGTCGGCTTCGAGGTGGATGTCGGTTTCGGCCGCCTTGCGCATGTGGCCTTCGGGTTCCATCTCGACGGCCTGCAGGTAAACCGCCGCCACTTCCATGCCGGCCACGTTCTGCGGCACACCGATCGGGTATTCGAGCGCCTGGGCGGCCAAGGCGAAGCATGAGGCGGCAAAGCCTGCGGCAAGGCGTGTTTTGAACTTCATGTGATCCCCTTTCGAATGTTTATGCAACTGAGAATGATTCGCATTATGATGAATTTTTCCGGGGAGTCAAGCAAATTTGCGGCGGCGCAGGGCGCTTGGCCGCTCGGCGTATAATCGGCGCCTCTGAAATTTCCGCGGATTTCCATGAGTTTCGATCCGAAGCTTCACCTTGCCGGCCTGCTGCGCACCGCCGCCGCGTCCGTGGCGCCGGGCGCCGTTGCCGACATCCATCTCGAACGGCCCAAGCAGGCGTCCCACGGCGACTTCGCCACCAATCTGGCGATGCAGCTGGCGCGCGCGCTGAAGGAGAATCCGCGCAAGATCGCCGAACGCCTCCTGCACGAGTTGCCGGCTTCCGCCTGGGTGGAGAAGGCGGAGATCGCCGGCGCCGGCTTCATCAATTTCACCCTGGTGCCGGCGGCCAAGACGCAGGTGGTGAAGAATGTCCTCGCCGGCGGCGAGGCCTACGGCCGGGGCACCGCGCCGGAGGGTTGCAGGAAGATTCAGGTGGAGTTCGTTTCCGCCAACCCGACCGGGCCGCTGCACGTTGGCCACGGCCGCGGCGCCGCCTATGGCGCGAGCCTGGCGTCCCTGTTGGCGTTTGCCGGCTACGAGGTCTGCCGCGAGTACTACGTCAACGACGCCGGACGGCAGATGGACATCCTCGCCGTGTCGACCTGGCTGCGCTACCTCGAACTCTTCGGCGAGCAGGTTCCCTTTCCGCCCAACGCCTATCAGGGCGGCTACGTGCGCGACATGGCGGAGCAGGTGAAGACCGCGCACCAGGGCCGTTACGTGCATCCGGCCGCCGCCATCCTGGCCTGCGTGCCGCCGGCCCCGGCCCGCGGCGACGACGGCACATTCTCAAAGGAAGAGAAGGATCAGCTCGAAGCCCATCTCGACGGCCTCATCGCCGCCGCCAAGGATCTGCTCGGCGAGGAATGGGCCTATATCCACCAGCACGCCCTGACGGAACAGCTGGCCGACTGCCGCGAGGACCTCGAAGGCTACGGTGTGCATTTCGACTGCTGGTTCTCGGAGCGCAGCCTCTACGACACCGGCATGGTGGCGAAGGTCGTCGCCGAGCTCGACCGGCGCGGCCACCTCTATATGCAGGACGGCGCCAAATGGTTCCGCTCGACCGCCTTCGGCGACGAGAAGGACCGCGTCGTGCAGCGCGACAACGGCTTCTTCACCTACTTCGCCTCCGACATCGCCTACCACGTCAACAAGTTCGAGCGCGGCTTCGACAAGGTTGTCGACGTCTGGGGCGCCGACCACCATGGCTACGTGCCGCGCGTCAAGGGCGCCCTGCAGGCCCTCGACTGCGATCCGGCAAAGCTCGACGTCACGCTGGTGCAGTTCGTCAGCCTGTTCCGCGACGGCGCCAAGGTCTCGATGTCGACGCGCGCCGGCGACTTCGTCACCCTGCGCGAGCTGCGCGAGGAAGTCGGCAACGACGCCTGCCGCTTCTTCTACATGCTGCGCAAGTCCGACCAGGCGCTCGACTTCGACCTGACCCTGGCCAAGACCGAGAGCAGCGACAACCCGGTGTTCTACGTCCAGTACGCGCATGCCCGCATCTGCTCGGTGCTGGCGCAATGGGACGGCGACGAAAAGGAATTGCAGGACCTCGATCTCGCCCCGCTCCAGACCGACAAGGAATTGGCGCTGTGCGCGCGTCTCGCCGAATTCCCGGAAACCATCGCCGCCGCGGCGAAGGACTACGCGCCGCACACCGTCGGTTTCTACCTGCGCGAGCTGGCGGCAGATTTCCACGGCTGGTACAACTCCGACCGGCTGCTGGTCGACGACGTGCCGACTCGCCAGGCGCGCCTCTCGCTGGCGCTGGCCGTGCGCCAGGTGTTGAAGAACGGTTTGGGAATTCTCGGCGTATCCGCACCGGAGGCAATGTGACATGAGAAACGCCGCACCGCAGAAACAGACAGCGCGAAAGCCGCAAGGCAAGAGCCGTGGCGGCATGCTGCTCGGCTTGTTCCTCGGCCTCGTCGTCGGCGTGCTGATCGCCTTCGGCGTCGTCTGGTATCTGAACAAGACGCCGCTGCCGTTCCAGGACAAATCGAATCGTGCCGACCGGCCGGCCGACACGCCGGCCGGTCAGGCCAGGACGCCGGAGTCCCTGCCGGGCAAGCCGGGCGACGGCAAGGTCGGCGAGAAGCCGCGCTTCGAGTTCTACAAGATACTGCCGGGCGGGCAGGAGGCGACACCCGCGGCGGCTCCGGCGGCTGCACCCGCTGCGCCGGCCGTCCAGGTCGCGGCTCCCGCCGAGGCGGCGCCGGGCGAACTCTTCTTTCTCCAGGCCGGGGCCTTCCAGAAGGCGGCGGACGCCGACAATTTGAAGGCCAAGCTCTCGCTGCTGGGCGTCGATGTCGGCGTGCAGGAAGTCGCGATTCCGGACAAGGGCACCATGTTCCGCGTGCGCGTCGGCCCCTACGCCAAGCCGGACGAGATGAACCGCGTACGGAACCAACTGGCGCAGAACGGCATCCAAGCGACGGTCATCAAGGTCAAAGAAGCCACGAAAAACTAAGCGGAGAATTCAGACATGAACAAGTTGAAAGCCCTGATCGGCATCGCCTGCCTCGTTTTTGCCACCCTTGCCGGCGCGCAGGAACTGCGCGAAGGCCGCGACTACACCGTCCTCAATCCGGCGCAGGCGACGGAAGCCAAGGGCAAGATCGAGGTCACCGAATTCTTCTGGTACGGCTGCTCGCATTGCTTCGATTTCGAGCCCCTGCTCCAGAAGTGGCTGAAGACCATGCCCAAGGACGTCGTCTTCCGCCGCGTTCCCGCCCTCTTTCCCGGCGGCAAGTGGCTGACCGACACCAAGAC
This sequence comes from uncultured Rhodocyclaceae bacterium, assembly GCA_964632965.1. Taxonomy (GTDB): domain Bacteria; phylum Pseudomonadota; class Gammaproteobacteria; order Burkholderiales; family Rhodocyclaceae; genus Nitricoxidireducens. The sequence goes on along the minus strand of CAZWFC010000012.1, from coordinate 2,854 downwards.
CTACTACACGCTGGAAGCCATGGGGCTCGTGGAAAAGATGCATCAGGAGGTTTTCGACGCCACCCACATCGACCGCACGCGCCTGAACGACGAGGCGACGCTCTTCGCCTGGATGGAAAAGAAGGGTGTCGATCGCAAGAAGTTCGAGGACACCTTCCGCTCCTTCGCCATCCAGAGCAAGGCCCAGCGCTCCATGCAGCTGAGCCAGGCCCACGGTCTCGACGGCGTGCCGGCGCTGGTGGTGCAGGGCAAGTACAAGCCAGCGGCCGGTGCCACCGGCAGCTACGGCGACGTCCTGGTCACCCTCGACAAGCTGATCGCCAAGGTTCGCGCCGAGCAGGGCAAGAAGTAAGGCCGTGAAGGCGCCGGTTGTATTTATAACCGGCGCTTCCTCCGGCATCGGCGCCGCCCTGGCGCGGCACTATGCGGCGCAGGGCGCGCTCCTCGGGCTGGCCGCCCGGCGCGGCGATGCGCTCGCCGAACTGGCGCGCACGCTGCCGACGCAATCCTTCGTCTATCCCCTCGACGTCACCGACGCTGCGGCACTGAGCCAAGCCGGTGCGGACTTCATCGCGCGGGCCGGCGCTCCGGACATCGTCATCGCGAATGCCGGCGTTTCCGTCGGCACCCTGACCGAAGCGGCCGAGGATGCTTCCTCCTTCGAGCAGGTATTGCGCACCAACGTCGTCGGCCTGATGCACACCTTTCATCCCTTCGTGGCCGCGATGCGTGCCGCCGGCCGCGGCCGGCTGGTCGGCATCGCCTCGGTCGCCGGCATCCGCGGCCTGCCCGGCGCCGGCGCCTACTGCGCCTCCAAGGCGGCGGCGATCGCCTATCTCGAAAGCCTGCGCGTCGAATTGCGCGGCTCGGGCATCCGCGTGGTGACCATAGCGCCGGGCTATATCGCCACGCCGATGACGGCGCCGAACCCCTACCCGATGCCCTTCATCCTCACCGCCGCCGAAGCGGCGTGCCGCATGGCGCGGGTGATAGCCGCCGGCCGTTCCTACGCCGTCGTGCCCTGGCAGATGACCATCGTCGCGAAACTCCTGCGCCTGCTGCCGAATGCGCTGTTCGACCGCCTGTTCGCGAGAGCCGGCCGCAAGCCGCGCGGGCTCAAGCTCTGAGCGCTTCCAGCGCCGCGTCCGGCGTGAGGATGCGGAACAGGTGCGCGAGTTTCTGCCGCCGCGCCAGCACGAGCAGCGCGCGGTCGGCGGTGACCAGCCAGTCGGCCTTGCCGTCACGGGCGAGTTCGAGGAACTTCTGGTCGTCGCGGTCCTGGCAGCGCGGCAGGGGCGCCGGGTCCTGCGGTACGGCCGTTACGAATTCGGCGAGGCGCCGATATTCCGCCAGGGCCGTCTGTTGACGCTCCGGCGGCAAGGCGAACTGCGGATAGCCGAGCACGCGGGCGAATTCGCCGCAGCAGGCCTCATTGCTGAGCGCCCGCCAGAGGCCGTCTTCGAGCGCCGTGCGCAAGGGCGCATAGCGGCTGTCGGCGAAGATCCACAAGGATACGAGGACATTGGTGTCGAGCACCACGCGCCGCACCGCGCCGGAAAAAAACGGGCACGATGCCGTGCCCGTTTCCGCATCGACCGGACGACCGGTCACTGCTTCTTCTGTGCGTCGAGACGGAACTTGGCGAAGGAACCCGGCGCGTCCTCGATGACCTTGAGCTTGCCCTTGGCGGGGTCGCGGGCCGGCACCTTGGCGTCGTTCATCTTCGTCACCCAGGCCTGCCAGTCGGTCCACCAGGAGCCCTCGTTCTGCTTGGCGCCCTTGAGCCACTCGTCGGCGGTGTCGGGCAGCGCCGAAGGGCCGACCCAGTAGCCGTACTTGTTCGCCACCGGCGGATTGACGATGCCGGCGATGTGGCCGGAGCCGCCGAGCACGAAGCGCACCGGGCCGGTGAAGCGCTGGGCGCCGAGGTAGGTACTCTTCCAGGGCGCGATGTGGTCCTCGATGGTCGAGATGAAGTAGGAGGGCGTCTTGACCTTGCCGAGGTCGATCGGCACGCCGGCCAGCGTCAGGCCGCCCGGCTCCTTGAGCAGGTTGTTCATGTACATGTTGCGCAGGTAGAAGCTGTGCATCGCGTAGGGCATGCGCGTCGAATCGGAGTTCCAGAACAGCAGGTCGAAGGGGAAGGGGTCCTTGCCCATCAGGTAGTTGTTCACCACGAAGGACCAGATCAGGTCGTTGGAGCGCAGCATGTTGAAGGTGCCGGCCATTTCGGTGCCTTCGAGGAAGCCGCGCTCGGCCATCTTCTTTTCCAGGCTGGAAACCTGCTGCTCGTCGATGAAGACGCCGAGTTCGCCGGGGAAGGTGAAGTCGAGCATGGTCGTGAAGAAGGTCGCCGAGGCGATGCGCTTGTCCTTCTTGGCCGCCATCCAGGCCAGCGTCGAGCCCAGCAGCGTGCCGCCGAGGCAGTAGCCGACGGCGTTGATTTCCTTCTCGCCGGTCTGCTCGCAGACCTTGTCCACCGCTACCAGCGCGGCGTCGGTCAGGTAGTCCTCGAAGCTCTTCTTGGCGAGCTTCGCATCCGGGTTGACCCAGGAGATGACGAACACCGTGTGGCCCTGATCGGTGGCCCACTTGATGTAGGAGTTCTTCTCGCGCAGGTCGAGGATGTAGTACTTGTTGATCCAGGGCGGGAAGATCAGCAGCGGCCGCTTGTACTGCTCCTTGGTGGTCGGGTTGAACTGCAGCAGCTGGATCAGGTCGTTCTGGAACACCACCTTGCCGGGCGTGGTGGCGACGTTCTTGCCGAGTTCGAAGGCCGTGGTGTCGGTCATCTTGATGCGCAGCTGGCCGTCGCCTTCCTCGATGTCGCGCAGCAGGTTGTTGAAGCCCTTGA
>CAZWFC010000011.1:16827-32126 GCA_964632965.1 uncultured Rhodocyclaceae bacterium | reverse complement strand
AAATCCGAGAGCTTGGCCGGGTCGCCGGTCCAGTGTTCCTCGACCGCCTGCGCCATGGCGGCGGCGGCCTTGCCGGCGCCGACGACGACGATGCGCCCCGGCGGCGGCTCCTGGTTGAGGGCGCGCAGGTAGGGCGGCACGCAGCGCGAGGGCGCCACCGCCGCCACGGCGGCGTCGAACAGGCGGCGCAGCAGCGCGCGCTGCTCGGGGTAGCCGGTCGCGCCGTCAGCGGACATAGTCCGGCGCCTTGTTGTAAAAGGCGAAGACCTGGCCGATGCGGTCGCGCTGGGCCTGGGTGGGGTTGCGGAATTCGAGGCCGCACAGGCGGCGGCCGTCTTCCTCGCGCTGCCAGCGGACATCGGCCTCCACCGTGACCGGCGGCTGCCGGGAATAGGCGTCGAGGGAATCCGCCGGCAATTGCAACTGCACCGTGACGGGCAGGCCGGTCTGCAAGGGCCGCGAGACGACGATGCGCATGCCCGAGACGCTGAGATCGGACGCCAGCGCCTCGGCCCGCAGCGGCGGCTCGCCGGCCTGCGCCACCATGGCGAGGACGCCGCGTTCGAGACGCGGGTGGCGGCGCTTGTCGCCCGGCGTCTTGCTCTCGGTTTCCATTTCGCGCTGGAAGCGGAAGCCGGCCATGACTTCGTTGAGCTGCTCGGTGACGCGGTGCAGGTCGTTGCCGATAGCGGCGGTGGTCTCGACCTTGGTCGAGCTTTCGTTGAGCGTGGCGAACAGGCGCTCCAGCGTGGCCTGCAGGCCGGCGAGCTGCTCCATCTGTTGGCGGCTGGCCTCGACGATGGCCTCGTTGCCCTGCGCCGCCTGCGCCACGCTGTCGGCCATGGCCGACATGACCTCGGCGGTCTCGCCGGCCACCGTCTGGTTGCCGTGCACGCGGCTGACGACGGTGGTCATGGTGTCGCGCAACTGGTGCACGCGGCCGTTGATGGTGGAGACGATGCCGGTCACTTCGGCGGCGGACTGCGTGGTGCGCTCGGCAAGCTTGCGCACTTCGTCGGCGACGACGGCGAAGCCGCGGCCCTGCTCGCCGGCCCGCGCCGCCTCGATGGCGGCATTGAGCGCCAGCAGGTTGGTCTGGTTGGCGATTTCCTTGATGGTGTCGATGATGCGGGTGATTTCCTCGGCCGAGGTGGACAGCTCGACGACGTCGGCGGAGACGCGATTGACCTCGCCGACCGTGGCCTCCATTTCGGCGATGTTGCGCTGGACGGCGTCGATGCCCTGGTTGCCGCGGCTCTGCACTTCGCGGGTTAGCGCGGCGGCGGCGCCGGCCTGCTCCTCGACGTTGCGCGCCACCTGCGTCAGCGCCTGCGTCTCGGCCACCACCTCGGCGGAACGCGCCTCTTCCTGGCGGCCGACCTCGGCGGTCTCCTTGGCGATGGTGGCGATCTGGAAGGCGGACTGGGCCATCTGGCGGCCGCTGTCCTCGACGTTGCCGAGGATGTTGGAAAGCTTGCCGATGACGTCGTTGAAGATGCGCTGCAGCACGCCGATCTCGTCGTGCGCGGTGATCTGCACGCCGCGCGTGAGGTCGCCCGCCTCGACCGACTTGAGGGCGGTGCAGAGCTCGACGATGGGCTTGATGAAGATCTTCGCCACCAGTCCGATGAGCGCGAACTGGAGGGCGAATTCGAGGCCGGACTCCCAGACCGAATTGAAATGGTAGGCGGCGCGGTTGTCGATCATCGCCTGCAGGGCCTTTTCGGGCGCCCCGCCGACTCTGGCGATGTCGATCATCTTCTGCAACTCGTATGAGGCCAGCAGGCGGTTGTAGATGGTCGTCACCATGGTGACGACGAAAAAGCCGATCTGGAATTTCCAGCGGATGCTCAGATTCACGAACCAGTTCATAGTGCTCTCGGTGAGGTGTTACACGGATGCCCGCCACGCCGCCAGCCACGCCAGGCCGGCCGCGGCGGTCGTCGCCGGCTGGTATTCGCAACCGACCCAGCCATCGTAACCGATGCGGTCGAGATGGCGGAAGAGGAAGGGGAAATTGATCTCGCCGCTGCCCGGCTCGTGGCGGCCGGGGTTGTCGGCGATCTGGATGTGACCGATGCGCGCGCGATGCCGCTCCAGGGTGGCGGCGAGATCGCCCTCCATGACCTGGGCGTGGTAGATGTCGTACTGGAGGTAGAGGTTGTCGGCGCCGGCGGCAGCGACGATGTCGAGCGCCTGCGCCGTGCGGCTGACGAAGAAGCCCGGCATGTCGCGCGTGTTGATCGGCTACAGCAGCAGGCGCATGCCGGCGCGCTCCAGCGCGGCGGCGGCGAAGCGCAGATTCGCCACCAGGGTTTCCTGCGCCTGCAGCACGGACACATGCGGCGGCTTGAGGCCGGCCAGACAGTTCAGCTGCCGGCAGCCGAGCGCGCGCGCGTAGTCGACGGCGCGCCCGACGCCGTCGCGGAACTCGGCGACCCGGTCCGGATGGCAGGCGATGCCGCGCTCACCCGCGTCCCAGTCGCCGGCCGGCAGGTTGAACAGCACCACCTCGACGCCGGCCGCGCGCGCGGTGTCGGCCAGCTGCGCGGCAGCGTGGGCATAGGGAAAATGGAACTCGACGGCGGCGAAGCCGGCTGCCCGCGCCGCGGCGAAGCGCTGCGGAAAGTCGTCTTCGAGAAAGAGATAGGACAGGTTGGCGGCGAAACGGGGCATGCGCGGTCTTCTACAAGGCAAGGTTCTTCATTGCGTGCGTCAGCGCGACGATTTCCGCATCGGCGGCCGCGCCGTGGACGCGGTGGAGTTCGAGCAGGCGCAGCGCCAGTTCGCGCCAGTGGCGGGCGCCCGCCGCGGCGGCGGCGAGCAGCGGCGCCGGGTCCTGCGTCGCCGCCCAGTCTTCACCGGCGGCGACCAGCGTCGGGCAGAGTTCGCGCCGCATGCCGTCGAGATTGGCGCACCAGAAATGCAGCGACGGCCAGGCGGCACGCTCGACCAGCGCCGGCAGCGTGACAAGGCAGTCGGCCAGGTGGTCGCGCACGGCGCGGGCGAGCAGTTCGGCGCGGCGCTGCTGCAAGCCGGCGAGCATGTCTTCCCAGGCGGCGCCGAGCGCCAGGCCGGCCGCGTATTCGCCGCGCTCGTGCAGGATGACGACGGCGGTTTCGGCTTCCGCCATGCGTTCGAGCGCTGCCGCCGGCTCGGTGAAGTAGCCCCAGGCATCGAGCGCGCGCCGCATCGGCCCGGCCACCTGCTTGACGCCCCAGGCCTCGGCCTTTTCCCACAGCCACTGGCGCAGGGCCTCGCGCCGCACGACGATGGTGTCGCCCTGCAACGCGGCGGGAATGGCGGCGAGGTCGCGGGCGTATTCGCAGGCGCTGACGACGACCTGCAGGCCGTCGACCGCGGTGCGCCGGTCGAGCCGGCCGAGGAAGAAATGCGGCCGGCCGTAGCGGCCGATGCCGGCGCCATAGACGAGGCCGAGCGGCGCGACGGCATGGTTGATGGCGTCGACGGCGAAGGCGTCGAAGCGCTCGCCCGCCACCGCCACCGCGCCGAAGTCGTCGTCGATGACGGTCTCCCAGAGCGCTTCGCGCGCCGTCAGCCATTGCGAAACGTCGGCGCGCGGCGGCGCCTCGCCGAGCGGCAGGTCATGCTCCCAGCGGTAGAACTCGCGCATCTCCAGCAGGTAGTTGCACAGCGTCATGTCGCGCGCATGGCGCGCATCGGCGATGTGGCAGTTGCGCTGCACCGACTCGATGAGCGGGCCGATGTTGGTCATGACCGGAGTCTTGCCGCTGGGCAGCCCCGAGGCAAGACGGCGCGTTCGCGGAACGAACACCCGCCGCGACGCCGACCGAACGCGCCCCGAGACAATCGAGCGCAGCGAGCAAGCGAGCTCCCCCGCCTTGAGGCGGGGGCCGGGGGGTGGTGGGCAGCTATTTGCGTTTGCGTCCCTGCCATGCCGCGACCCCTTTGACGATTTCGGAAAACGGCAGAGCGTCGAGGCTGCCGTAGCGCTCGCTCGCCTCGCGCACAAGGCGATGGACGTCGGCGGCGTGCGCGTCCGGCGCGACGACCTGCTTCAGCCCGCGCAACCCGCCACACTGGATTTTCATCACCATCGCATGCGGCAGGATGCGCCGGGTTTCGGTGAGGCGCAGCGCGAAGGCCGACTTCTCGCGCAGCAGGCCGTAGAGCGTGCCGCAGGCGGAGCGCGCCACGGGCGAAGCGCAGGCGATGGTTTCGCGCTCGCCGACGGTGTGGCGCCGCGCCAGCTCGCAGACGGCGTCCTGCGCCAGCAGCGCCTTGTCGAACACGCACGGCAGGCGGTTGATCTCGTCCATCTAACGCATCAGATGTCGTCGCCGAGCACCGGCGGCGCCTGGCGCAGTTGCGAGAGCAGGTCTTCGGCTTGCAACTCGTTCTCGGCGAAGATGACCTTGGCGTTGCCGCATTCGCCGGCGGCGCGCACGCGCTTGGCTTCGGCGCTGGCTTCCTTGAAGGACGGATACTGGGCGAGCTTCTTCAGTTGCCGGATCGGGTGCTCGACGATGTCGTAGAGGTAGTAGGGCATGCGCTTTCCTTGTTCAGTCGACGTAACGTTTGGCGGCCTTGCGGCGGCCGGGTATGGATTTCTGGATGATGACGCCCTTCACCGGCGCGAGGTCGTCGATGTCGATGGCGGCGTAGGCGGGATTCAACGCCGCCAGCCGCCAGCGTTCGCCGCAGCGCTGCAACTGGCGGAATATCCATTCGCCGCCGGCCTGGGCCAGGACGTAGGAACCGTCGGTGGCCAGCCCCGCCGGCTCGATGATTATGACTTCGCCTTCGTTGAACTCGGGGATCATGCTGTCGCCGAGCACCATCAGCGCAAAGGCTTCGGCGCCGTCGCACTCGCTGTCCGCGGCGCCCGAATCCGCACCGTCGATAGGGGTAATGGGGATGATCTTCTTCATGGCGGCAAGCATAGACCATCCGCCGCCGTTGCGGACGAGGCCTATGCCAAAAGTGCTGCGCCCTACGCCAGCGGCCGCTTCGTGTTGCCGCCGAGCTCCTTGTCGGGCCGGCCGATGAAATAGCCCTGCGCCAGCTCGATGCCCATGGCGCGCAATTCGGCCAGCACTTCCTCGCTCTCGACGTGCTCGGCGATGACCTTGATGTTGAGGTCGGCGGCGAGCTGGTGGATGGTATGCACGAACGAGCGGTCCTTGGGACTTTCGAGGATCTTGACGATGAAGTCGCCCTCGATCTTGAGGAAATCCACCGGGAAGCGGCGCAGGTACTGGAACGAGGAGAAGCCGGCGCCGAAGTCGTCGATGGCCAGCTTGAAGCCGCACAGCTTGAGCTCGTTGACCAGCCGTTCGAGAATGACGATGTTCTTGACCGTGTCGCGCTCGGTGATCTCGAAGACGATCTGGCCGGGGCCGATGCCGCAATCGGCGACGATGCGCTTGAGCGCCTGCATGAAGTCGGACAGCGCCAGGGCGCGCGGCGACAGGTTGACGAACAGGTGGCCCTTGAAGCCGCTGTCGGCCAGCGCGCGCATCGCCTTCTCCATGACCATGGTGTCGAGGCGGTGGATCACGCCGGCCTTTTCGGCGAACTCGATGAAGCGGCCGGCTTCCATGTGTTTGCCGTCGAGGGCGAGACGCGAGAGCACCTCGAAGGCGACGACCGTGCCGGTCTTGAGATCCATGATCGGCTGGAAGAAGGGCACGATGCGGCCTTCGTTGATGGCGTTGACCACCTGCACGGTGGTCTCGGTCATGTCGCGGAAGACTTCCGCGACTTCCTCGTCGTTGGGGATGCCGACCTGGTGCTTGCCGGCCCCCTTGGCCTTGTACATCATGTTGTCGGCGAAGAGGAACAGGTCCTTGGCGTTATCGGCGTGGCGCGGATAGAGGGCGAGGCCGACCGAGGCGCTGCCGGAAATCCGGCTGCCGCCATCCGCCACGATCTCCACCGCGGAGGCGGCTTCGAGCACACGCTCGGCCACCGCGGCGGCCGTTTGCTGCGTCACGTCGGGCAGCAGCACGACGAACTCGTCGCCGCCGTAGCGGGCGTAGATGTCGCCCGGCCGCAGCACCTGCTTGACGGCATGGGCGAAGGCTTGCAGGTAGCGGTCGCCGATGGCGTGGCCGTGGCCGTCGTTGACCAGCTTGAAGTTGTCGAGGTCGATCACCAGCAGCGCGAAGTGATAGCCGTGGCGCTGGGCGCGCATGATCTCGTATTCGAACAGTTCCCAGAAGACGCGGCGGTTGTAGAGGTCGGTGAGCGGGTCGCGCGTGGCGTAGTACTCCATGTCGCGGGTGTATTTGTGGATCGCCTTGACCGAGCCGACGACGTTGAGCATGGTGGACAGGATGCTGTCCATCACCAGGCGCAGGGTGTCGTCGTCCACCGCCGAAGCATTGACGCCGATACCGACGATGCCGCCGATCTTGGGCCGCTCGACCATCAGCGTCTTGGTGTGCAGCGCCACCGCCTCGGCGTCGAGCACCAGCTCCGGGCCGCCGGCCGGCGGCAGGTGATGATTGGTCGTGATCTGGGTGAGGTCGCTGAAGCGGCCGTCCTCCATGACCAGGCGCCGCACATGGGCTTCCAGCATCGCGCGGGTTTCGGCGGAAGGCACCTGGCCCCAGAACACTTCGAGGTCGAACACTTCGTCGCCGACCTCGAACAGGGAAAACAGCATGTGCGTCGGCATCACGGTGTTGATCTCGACGAGCAGCTTGGTGATGTATTCGCCCCAGTCGCGCACCACCTCGGAGGTGATGACGAACTTCTCCATGAGGCCGATCTCGAAGGTCAGCACATGCTTGTCGACGGCGACCAGGCGCAGCCGCTCGACCAGCTCGTTGAGGTGGGCGAACAGGTCGTTGAACTCGGTGAAGCCGGCATTGATGCGGGTGAATTCGAGTTGGCGCAGGTCGGCGACGGCATTCACCTGCGAAATGGCGTAGTCCACCGAACCGATGGCGCCTTCCAGGCGGCGGCTGACGCGCCAGACCGCGAGCGCGGCCAGCCCCATCAGGAACGGCGCCAGGGCGAGTATCCACAACAGGAACTCGTGGCGCGCCTTCGCCACCAGCGGCGCAAAGTCCTGCTTCACCTCGATGACGCCGAGCACGTCGCCTTCCTTGGCGGCGTCGTGGCAGCGCAGGCAGCGTTCGTTGGCCACCAGCGGCATCAGGTAGCGCACGCCGCCGTCGGGCGTCTCGACCAGCGGCTTGCCGGCGGCGAAGGCGGCTTGCAGGCCCGCGTCCAGCGGCGGCTGTTCGATGTCGCCGTAATCCTTGACGACGACGGGACCGCGGTAGATCTGAAGATGGGTCGGCGTGTCCTTGGCCGAGTCGCGGATGGCGGAAATGAATTTCTCCGCCTGCTTGCGCCGCCAGCCGGTGCTCATCACCTGGTACATGCCGGTGAAGGTCACCTCGGCCAGGGTCGCCGACGACTCGCGCGCATTTTCGCGCACCGTATGTTCGAGGATGCGGCCGATGACGACATAGCTGATGCCGAAAAAGCCGACCGCCACCGCCGCCGATGCCGCCATGATGAACGTGCGGATACGCATTGCCATTACCTTATACGATCCGGAGAAGGTCGCATTCTAACCTTGTCGCCGGCATGGATTTATTGATCGCCGACAAGTCGGCATAAGCATTATGCATCGAATGCCTGTGCCATAAGCCGGTCTTCCGGAACGCCGCCGGCGCAGAGCGCGGCGCGCGCCGCGGCGACGAAAGCGCGCGGCCCGGCAAGGTAGATGTCGCAGGCGGCCAGGTCGGGCAAGCCGGCGGCGGCATCGAGCAGCGCCGCCGCGGCCGCCTCGGCATCGGCTGCCGTGCGCGGCAGGTAGCGGAAGTCGTCGAGCGCCTCGGCCCAGGCGCGGCACTGCTTGGCGGCGTAATGGCCGCCGGCGCGCGTGACGACCCAGCACAGGGCGATGGACTCGGCGGCATCGACCGACAAGGCATGCTCGACGAGGCTGGCGACGGGCGCGAACCCGCTGTCGCAGCAGGCGAACAGGATGGGGCGCGGCGAATCCTTGCGCAGCACGAAGTTCCCCCACGGGCCGCGCACATTGACCGGATCGCCCGCCCGGAGCGCCCCGGCGAACAGGCGCTGGGCGAACTCGTCGGCGCCGCCTTCGGCATCGCGCGGGATGTGGAACAGCAGGTTGCGGTCGTCGCAGGGGCAGGAGGCGATCGGATATTCGCCGCCGAAGTCGGCGGTGCCGCCGGCGATGCCGAGCGACACGCCCTGCCCGGCGAAGAAGCGCAGCCGCTGGCTGCGCGGCGTCTGCAGATGCAGCAGCAGGGTCTGCTCGTCGAGCGGCGCAATGCTTTTCACTTTCGCCGTCAACTGCTGTTCGGGAATGTCGGCGGGAGAGTTCGCCTCCAGCGCCTCGATGACGAGGTCGCCGACCGCCGTATGCGAACACAGCAGCGTGTAGTTCTGCGCCTGCTCGGCGGCGGAAAGCGGATAGTCGTAATGCTGGGTCTGGCGCACGCTGCCGGAAACGACGCGCGCCTTGCACAGCCCGCAATTGCCGTTGCCGCAGCCGTAGGCCGGGGCCAGCCCGGCCTTGAGCGCGGCCTTGAGCACCGTTTCGTTGCCCTCGACCTGGAATTCGCGCCCCGAGGGCCGCAGCGTCACGCGTGCCGACATGACGCGCAGCATATCATCCATGACCGCCAGCGCATCGGGCCTCGCCTCGCTGCCGAGGACGGCGGCGAGGCCGTCGTCGAGCAGGCGAGCCAATGCCTGCAGCGGCGCGGCGGCTCCCGCCGCGGCCGCGGCGTCGATGCGCTCGCGCAGCGTCACGACCAGCTGGTGGTACTGGGCGAGGTGGCGCCGCAGGTCGGCCAGTTCCGCACTCTGTTCGACCAGGCGCTGCGCCAGGATTTCCTGCGAGGGCAGCATGCGCTCGCGCACGCGGCGGCCGAAGCTCTGTTCCTTGATGCGGGTGATGCGCTCGAAGGCGCCGGATTCCTCGACATTGAGTTCGGGATAGAGACGCAGCAGCGCCTCGGTGGACACCATGCCGTCCTGGGCCGGCAGTTCGCCGTTCTGGATGCGCTTTTGCAGCACGCCGCGGGGCACGCCGATCAGGTGCGCCGCGCGCGACAGGGTCAGCAACTGGCTCATGTCGATCTCCCCGGTCAAGAGTCTCCGAGCATAACGGAAATCGGGTGCGATCTATCGCCGTCGCGGAGTCCTAAAAGCCGAGTTCGCGCCAGATCAATACCAGTGCGGCGCGCAGGAACGTCAGGCCGGGCGCTTCCCATTTCCCGTGGATGACCACATGGCCGCGCCAGCTGTGCCGGCTCAGATTGCCCAGGTCATTGTCGCCGCTCAGGCTCACGCGGTACATGGCCCGCTCCGGCACCAACTGGCCATGCTTTTCCCGCGCAACGACCGAACCGCCATACTGGGTGGCCAGCTGGCCGTTCGGCAGCACCCGCGTTGCGTCCAGATCGATGGCGTCCACCTTCAGGGCCAGGGCCGGTCCTTCGAGACCGTCCGTCACGAAGCGCGCGCTGTCGCCCACGCCGATCCGGCGCACCGCATCTTCGTCCAGCCAGGTTTCCACCTGCCAGCGATCGGCGTTGACCAGCACCGCCAGACGCTCCCGGTTGGCGACCCAGACGCCCGGCTTCAACTCGGGATTCAGGTCGCGCAAGGTGCCGGCAAACGGGGCGGTCGGAACGTACAGGCCCATGTCGGTCTGGATGCTCGCAAGCTCCGATTTCGCCGTGTTCTCCTCTTGTTGCAGGACCTGCTGGTTTTGCCGCTGTTCGGCATCCACATCGGCGTTGCTCGCCTGCCAGCGCAGACGTTCCAGGCGCGCCTGCGTGCGACGCCAGCGCAATTGCAGTTCGGGCGACGTCAGTTCCAGCAGGGTCTGGCCGGCTTCGACCCGGCTGCCTTCCGCCCACGGCACCCTGACGATCTGCGCGCCGGCAGGGGCATGAACAGGAAAGGCCTCTACCGGCTTGAGCAGGGCCGAGGCCGATTGGCGCGTCGGCCAGGGCAATACGAACAGCGTCCCCAGCACCAGGGCGAACAAGGCGCTGCGCCGGGCACGCGGCCTGCGCAGCAAGGCGGGCAGCCACCCGCCGTCGTCATCCGCTCCCTTCAGCAGGCCCGGCCACAGCTTGATTTCGTTCCACACGGGCAACAGCAGGAACCAGCCGATTTCCACGATGAACAGGAGTATCCCGACGGCCTTGATGAAAAACGCATAGACCAGCGCCGCGATGCCGAGAAACACCACCAGCCGGTAGATCCAGGTGGCGTAGGCAAAAAGGACCAGGCCATGCTGACGTCGCCGGGAGAAAAACTCCGGCGGCGGCAGGCCCAGGCCGAACAGGCGTTCGCGCAGGTCCCAGCGCGCCAGGGCGAACGCCCGGCTATGCAGATTGGGCATGTCCAGCCAGTCCGACAGCAGGAAATAGCCGTCGAAACGCATGAAAGGGCTGGCGTTGATGGCCAGCGTCGCGATCCAGGTGGTGGTCGCCAGCATGAACGCCATCGACTTGGGCACGCCCTCCGGCAACAGGCCCCACGCCAGCGTGGCCCACATGGCGACGACCAGTTCCGTGATCACGCCGGCCGCCGCCACCGTCAGCCGCTGCCGGCGCTCGGGGAGTTTCCACACCTCGTTGGTGTCGGTATAGGCCACCGGGAACATCACCAGGAAAGCCACGCCCATGGCCGGTATGCGGCAACCGTAGCGCTTGGCGGTGAAGGCGTGACCGAGTTCGTGCAGCACCTTGACCCCGGTCAGCGCCAGGCCGTAGCCCAGCAGGCCATGCCAGGAAAAGGTATCGACCAGCGTCGACGAAAACCGCTCCCAGTCCCGATAGACCTCGACCGCGCCGAGGACGAGCGCCATCAGGGTCAGCAGGGCGAAGCCGCGGCTGTAGAACGGGGCGACCCAGCCTTTCCAGCGCTCCAGCCAGGCATCCGGACGGATCAGCGGAATGCGGAAAAACAGGTAGTGGTGCAACAGCCACGTCTTCCAGTCGCCGCGCATCTTGGCATGCCGTTCGGCGAACGACTGGGCATTGCCGCCACCGGGCCGCACCAATTCGTTGCTCGTCAGGAAGCGGATGAACGCCTCCATGTCCGCCGCTTCGGGACGCAAGGTGGTTTCCTTGCCGACGGCATCGGCAATCGCCTGCCACTCGGCCAACGACCAGCGGCTGAGGATTTCGAAACTGAGCCAGTCGATGCGAAAGAACTTGTTGCGCACCGGGTCGTGCAAGGTCCAGCTCGGCTGGCCGTCGGCCAGGTGGGGGCCGGGGAAAATGGCGAGTTCCTCGCGCAACGCCGGCAACGGCAGACCCGCCATCACCAGCCCGCCATCTGGCGCACCGCCGCCAGCGGACGGCGCCCGATCCAGTAGCCGAGCGGCACCCAGCGGCCGGACAGTTTGGCGGTGCCCTTCAGCCCGACGCGATGGTCGGTCTTGCCGTCCAGACTCGCGCGTACCCGATAGGCATAATTGCCGTCCGGGCGCTGGACGGCATCGTAGGCCACATAGCGGACGCGTGCCGAAACGGCGAACAGAGGGCTGGCATTCAGGTAGAGGCTCACGGGCGCGCCGTTTTCCAGCGGAATGGCGTCGCCCAGCGCCAGCCATGCCTCGACCTCGACATCGTCGGGCGCGGCCACGCGCATGATGCGCTCGCCGGTATTTACCGGCTTGCCGATCCATTCGCTGGGGTCGTCGAACAGCGCGATGCCCTCGTGCGGAGCGACGACGTGGGCGCGTTCCAGTTGGCCTTGCAGGTAGTCGGCTTCGGCGCGCCTCTCCTCCACCTTGCCCGTCAACAACGCGAGCTGGCCTTTGTATTTTGGATCGGATACGGCCAGCTGGGCCGCCTGGCGATATTCCGCCTCGGCACCGGCCAGGGCCTGCCGGGCCACCTCCAGCCGGCTCTTGAGCGGCGCGTCGTCGAAATTGAACAAGGGCTGGCCGGCCTTGACGACTTCGTTGGGCCTGACCTGAAAATTGCCGACCACGCCTTCCAGAGGAGCGCGGATGACGGTCGGATTGGTCGGCACCAGTTCGCCGGGGGCCAGCACGGTGAGACGGATGGGAATCGCCAGCAGAGCCGTAATGCCAACGGCCCAGCGCAGACGTCGCAGTTGCCACCAACGCCGCTCCGGCTGACCGCCGGTCCGCCGCCAGCCGCGCCACCACGAACCCGCGCCGAGTCCACGGCGCGCCTGCCGGGCATGGCACCAGACATCCATCCATTCCGCCAGCACGGCAATTTCCTGCTCCTGCCAGGGAGTATCCCGCGCCAGCAGCAGGCCGCCCCAGGGAACGGCCTGCCCGTCCTCGCCGTAGGCGGCCAGGGGCAGCCAAAGCCCGCAGCCGGGCAACCAGTCGTTCCATTCGGCGGCCAGCTTTTCGGGCAATTGCGATGCGTCGATCGGGCGCGGTTGCCGGCCATCGGCGGACACGTGCCGACAGACCCGGTCAAGCCACTGGGCATACGACGCATTGGCTTCCAGTTGCACCACTCCGGACACGGCCTGTATGCCGTCCGCCGCCGACCACAGCGCCGCTTGGCGATACGGAGCCAGATCGTGCGTGTCATTGACGGCCATGAAACCGAGCACCGACGTGTCGGCCGCCAGGCGTGCGCGCCGCGACAGTTCGAGCAGCCGAATCAGTACCTGGGCGCCGGTTTCCGGTGTCGTCTGAGCTTCAGCGGTCATCGGTCGACCCGGTTCGGATACCCATGCCCTGGCTTATGCCGTTCGCCGCGGAACCGTCAGGCGGCTACCCGCCGCCGGCTGCCGGCCGGCTAGGCGAATCTGTTCGCTGAGGCTCGCTCGTCCCGTGTCGGCCAGCTTTCCATCGGCCGGGGGAACGAGATCATCGAGGGCGCTGCGGGGCCCGGGACCACCACCCCGCTCCGGCGTCGGCCTCTCCGTATCCCCGCCCGGGCGTTGCCCGGCCGCGTTGCGGTTCACGCCGAGGCGGAAAACCGTTTTCACTTCACGGCCTTCCGAATCCCGCGCAGTAATCCTGATGTTGATTTCTCCCACCACTCCCGGCGGCGGCTGGCCGACGAAGGTTCCGGTGGCGGCATTGAACTTCAGCCAGCCGGGTAGCGGGCTGCCGTTCGCCTGTGCGGCGGCAAGCTGGATGCTAGCTTTGGCATCGGAATGACCGAAGGCATCCGCCGGAATCGCGAAGCTGACCGGACCGCCGGACGAACTGATGCTCTGATCGGACACCCCCCTGAACAACACGAGTCCCGGCTGGTCGGACGGAACCACGGCGATCTGGAAGGTATTGGCGCCGCTAACGGTGATCGTCTCGCCCCGTGTGGCGGTGACGATCGTCGGATTCTGGCTGCCGCCGATGATGTCGCTCAGTGGCGGCGTCGTCGCACTGAAGGATGGTGGCTGGATGACGGGAGAAGGCTGGAACGAGGGTGGCAACGGCGACGGCGGTGGCAAAGACGGCGGCGGCGGTGTCTCGGCGGGCGGCGGTGGTGGTGGCGGCGGCGGTATGACCGTCGGACTGGTGGCGGCGACATTGAGGGTAACGTTGGTCGTGGCGGACGACTGCGCCCCGCCGCTGCCGGTGTTCCCCTGATCGTCGACCGACACACCCAGGGTGACGGCGCTGGTGTCGCTGGCGGCGTTGGTGAAGCTCAACCCGCCGGCGGCGATGAAGGCGTTGATGTCGGCGACGGTGCCGGTCAGCGTCAGCGCCGTAGCCGACCCGCCCACTATCACGCTGTTGCTGGCGGCAATGGTGCCGTCGCCCGTCAGGCTGCCGCTGCCGACGGTGAAGGTGGCAACCACGCCGGCAGCCGCCGCATCGACATCGGCGATGCTGATGCCGGTCAGGGCCGTCGCCACGTCTGCCGTGAAACTGATGCTGGCCGGCGCGGCGGAGATTGTCGGGGCGTCGTTGACTGCCGTGATCGTGATGGTGGCATTGACGGTGGCACCCGCCAGCCCGCCGTCGACGTTGCTGCTGGACGCCTGGGCCGTGAAGGTGCCCGCCGTGGTCGCATCGGCCGTCGGGGTGAATTTCAACCCGGCATTGCCCTCGGCAACCGTGATGAAGGTGCCGTCTGCAATCGCCGTGGTGCCGTCGTTCTTGTACAGCGTGCCGCCGGTGATGCCGGTGATCTTGAAATGGGTGGTCTCGGCACCGTCCGCGGCGTTGCTGGTCAAGACCAGGCCGGCCGCGGACTGGGTGTCTTCGTTGGTGGTGGCGTTGGTGACGCTGGGCGTGTCGGCCACGGGAGTCAGCGTGACGGTCGAGGTGACGGTCGATCCGCCAAGCCCGCCGACCACATTCGATTTCGAGGCCTGGACCGTGAAGGCACCATTGCCGCCGGTCGTGGTGTTGCGGTCGGCGGTGGGACGGAAGTAGACGTTGGTGGTGGCGCCGCCGCTGGCGATGAAGTCGCCGTCGTTGATCTGCGTATTGAACCCCGCATCCGAGTACAGCGTACCGCCGGTGATGCCGGTGATCTGGTAATGCGTCGTCTCCGCCCCGTCGCCCGCCGCCCGCGTGATGGCGATGGCGCCGGAGTCGGTATCCTCGCTCACCGTCGGGCTCGCCACGCTGGGCGTATCGGCAATGGCGGTCAGTGTGATGGTCGAGGTGAGTTGTGCGCCGAACAATCCGCCATCGGCGTTGCTGTTGGAGGCCTGGACCGTGAACGCGCCGTTGCCGCCGGTGGTGGTGTTGCGCTCGGCCGTCGGCCGGAAATAGACGTTGGTGATGGCACCGGCGTTGGCGATGAAGTCGCCGTTGATGATCTGCGTGTTGAACCCCGCATCCGAATACAGCGTCCCGCCGGTGATCCCGGTGATCTTGTAATAGGTCTCGGCTCCGCCCTGGCTGATGGCGATGGCGCCGGAGTCGGCGTCCTCGTTGATCGTCGGACTGGCGACGGCGGCACCTACGGCAATGGTCGCATTGATGGTCGAACCGCCCAGGCCGCCATCGACGTTGCTGGTCGAGGCCTGCGCCGTGAAGGCGCCGTCGCCGCCGCCGGTGGGAGTGAACTTCAGCCCGGCATTGCCCTCGGCGAAGGTGATGAAGTCGCCGTTGTTGATCGCGGTGGTGCCGTTGTTCTTGAACAGGTTGCCGTTGGTGATGCCGGTGATCTTGAAGTAGGTGACTTCGTTGCCATCGACGGCATTGCGACTCAGGACCAGGCCGCTGGTGGTTTGCGTTCCGGGCGTGGTGTTCGTATCGGTGACGCTCGGAGTGTCGGCTACGGCGGCCAGCGTGACGGTCGAGGTGACGGTCGATCCGCCCAGCCCGCCGACCACATTCGATT
>CAZWFC010000011.1:16507-16727 GCA_964632965.1 uncultured Rhodocyclaceae bacterium | reverse complement strand
GTGGTGCCGTCGGTCTTGAACAGGTTGCCGTTGGTGATGCCGGTGATCTTGAAGTGGGTGACTTCGGCACCGTCCACGACGTTGCGGCTCAGGACCAAGCCGCTGGTGGTTTGCGTCGCCGGCGTGGTACCGGTGTTGGTAATGCTGGGTGTATCGGCAACCGCCGTGACGTTGATGGTCACCGTGTCGGTATCGGTCAGCGGCGTGCCCGCGTCGTCGG
>CAZWFC010000011.1:10627-16407 GCA_964632965.1 uncultured Rhodocyclaceae bacterium | reverse complement strand
CGCCGGTGATGGTGGCGCCGCCGCCGGTGGTCACGGCCAGGGTGCCGGTGCCGGCACCGACCGAGACGACGGTGGTCAGTGTGGTGCCGGTATCGACATCCGTCACCGACAGGGCATTGCCGTTGCCGGCAGAGAACACCAGCGGGGTGTCTTCGTTCGTGGTCTGCGCCGCCGGGACGGTGTTGACCGGGACGTCGTTCACGGCGGTGACGTTGATGGTCACCGTGTCGGTATCGGTCAGCGGCGTGCCCGCGTCGTCGGTGGAGGCTATCGTCAGCGTCGCGTAGCCCGCGCCGTTGGCGTTGCCGGTCGGCGTGTAGGTGACCGCCGCCAGGGCGGCTTGCACCTGGGCCACGGTGCCGACGATCTGCACCGAGTTGCTGCCGTCGCCGGTGATGGTGGCGCCGCCGCCGGTGGTCACGGCCAGGGTGCCGGTGCCGGCACCGACCGAGACGACGGTGGTCAGCGTGGTGCCGGTGTCGGCATCCGTGACCGACAGGGCGTTGCTGTTGCCGGTGGAGAACACCAGCGGCGTGTCTTCGTTCGTGTTCTGCGGTATCCGGATGGGGCTACCCGGGGCGTCGTTGATGGAAGTCGCCGTTACCACGGTGGTGGCATCGGTCGAACCATCGAGGAGAGTGCTGTCATGCGGCGTCAGGGAGAATGTGGTGACGACGGTAGCGCCGGGGGCCACCTGATTGGCCGTTGGAGTAAATACCAGGCTTTGCAGATTGCTTTGGACATTCGCCAACGCGTCCAGAGTCAACTCATAGTTGCCGGCGGTGCCGGTAATCCCGGTGCCCGTCAACGTGCCGTTGGCGGCGTTGTAAGTGATGGTGATGCGAACGTCGTCGTTGTCCGCGTCGGCCACCGTCACGCCACTGAACGGATTGATGGTGCTGTTGTCATTAACCGTGCCTGCGGTGGTGAAGGTACCGCCTAGCGTGGGAGCGGGAAGAATGCCCTGATAGTCGGTCAACTGAAGAGAAGCCGTCTCGACCTGGCCAGTGGCGCTCTCCAGCACCCAGTCGCCGCCCTTCGCCGCCGCTCCGGTCAAGTCGCTGGAGGCGGCCACGTCGGCCCCGGTCATGCTGGCCAGCGCCGAAATGAATGCCGCACCGGCCGAGCCCGCACTCACGTCGCAACCGTACAACAATATATCGCCGTCAGGCGTGAGCCCGCTGCCGATGACGGCCAGTTCGGAGCCATGGTCTTGCAGGTTTTTCGCGGTCAGGTTCAGCGTGCCCAAGCCTACTGCGGCGTTGGCACCGTGCGATAGGATGTGAATGGCATCGATGCCGCTGCGCCCGTTCATGATCTGCGCGATCTGCGCCAGACCGTCCTGCGCGGCATTCAACACATGCACTTCCGCCTGCGGATTGATGCCGTTCAGCAGGGTCTGGTAATCGGCGATGTTGCTTTCGACAAAGACGATTTCGCTGCGTTGCTGGGCGGGAGCTGTTTCCACCGCGGGCGGTACGACCGGCGCCTCGGCTTGCTTGACGGCCGCAGCGTCGGGCGCATCGCTGGCCGCATGCGCTGCCGTATCCACCGCCGCCCCGTCGAACATGAGCCGCGCTTCCAGTGCCAGCATCGTCGGCCGCGGCCGTTGAATCCCCGGCCGTTGTGCCGGGCTGCTGCGCACTTCGGCGCGAGAGTCGTCCTGGCAGCGCCCGTCTTCCGCCGGCTGGCCCTGCCGCTTTACGCTTTCGGCCACGGCACCGCAGGTGCGGGAAACTTCATTCCAGACTGTGCGGAAAAGTCGGTTCATAGTCAGGACGCCTTTGCGATAAGGTACGGCAAGGTACGACGTTGTTGACCTGGAACGTCGAAAAACCCGACGTCACATCCCCGGCGGAGGCGTCAGATTGACACGCCCGCTCATGCCGGCAATCAGTTCGGGAAATCGGCCGTCGATGGTGGCGACCAGTTTGACCGATTGGCTGACGGGGTCAACTCGCGCACCGATGCGCTGCACCTGTGCCGGGTAATTCTTGCGGGTCTCATCGATGCCAACCTGAAACCTGGTGCCGGGTTTGATCCAGGCCAGCCATTTGCTGGGCACGAGGAATTCGATTTCCAGCACGCTGTCGTCGATGATTTCCATGATCGCCTGACCGGGCTGGACATACTGCTGCTCGCGCACTTTCTGTTCGGCGACGCGCCCCGCAAACGGCGCGGCGATGCTGCATTTTCCCAGCATGGTGCTCGTGGCCGCAACTTCGGCGCGATTCTTCATGACTTCGGCTTCCGAAACGTCCATCTCGACTTTGCCGACGGAGCCGAGTTCGGTCAGGCGCTTGTTGGCTTTATAGGTGGTTTCGGCCCCGGAAAGCGCCGCACGGGCCTTGTTGAGCTGGGCTTGCTGTATCGAACAGTCGAAGCCGACCAGGCTTTGGCCGGCCTTGAAGGCGCCACCTTCCTTGACCGGCAGACGGTTGATCTTGGCGCCGATCTCGGCGGCCAGCGTGGTGTAGCGATGCGGGGCCAGCTGAGCGCGGATTTCGCGCTGTTCGAGGGCGGCTTTGGCGGGGGCGGCAGGCGGGGCCGGGGACTGGGCTGGAACCTGCGCCACCACCGCCGCCGGCGCGCGCGCCGGCTCGGCGGCCTGGGCGCAGGAAACGCCCACGGCCATGAACAGGCAGATCAAACCGGTCCAACGCGGAGCGGCATATGTTTGCGGACTCGTCATCGGGGCATTCCGACATTTTCCATCGTTGCAGAACCGCGCTACAGAGGCCTCACGAAACCGTGCAATCCGAGCCCGACCAGTTTGACCTGGGCCTTTTTCGCCTTCTTGCGGGATGCGAAGGGACCAGCCAGCACCTTGGTGAGCTTGGCGCCGCCTTCTTCGGCGGTTTCGACAAAAACCGGCAGTTCGAGCGAACTGGCGCGCCGGACGAGTTCCTGCGCCAAATCGGCATAGTGGTGGGCGCCAAGCTGCACCACCCACTTCGTCGACGCCGCCATACGCTCCGGTGTCGCCACGGCAGGCTTGGCTTCGACGACCGGCTGCCGCGGCGCGGACACCGCGCTGACCGGCGCGGGCGCGATAGGGGTTGCTGCCGACTTTGCCGCTTGATCGTTGACCGCGACCGCCCTGGGAGGCGGTGCGGACAAGCTTGCCGCCGGCATCAAGCTGGGGGCGGGCAGTTCGGAGCTTGCCAGCGCCGCTGTCTTTTCACGCCCCGGCAATTCGCCGTTTTCCCATTGCTTGATGGCAGCACCGATGACGGTTTGCAGTTCGGTCAGGCTCATCTCCTGCACGCTGCCGATCTCGGGTTCCATGCCCAGGGTGGCTTGCAGCCGGCTGGCCGCCGCATGCGCCTGAGCGAGGGCTTGATAGCGGCGCAGCTGGCTGAGGATGGTTGCCGTGTTGTTGGCGACTTTATCCAGCTTGCTCTGGGCGTCGGCTTGTTCGCGGTTGGTGGTGTGGCGACTGATTCGGTCGTCGACTTTCCAGATGGTGTCGGAGCGCTGATATTGCTGGATGGCGTTGGCGTATTGCAGGCGCGCTATATGCATCTGGGCGAGGATCGCCATCTGGGTGGCGACCCGGCGCTGATCGGCGAGCGCTATGCCGGCTTCGGCCAAACGCATCTGCGTCGGGGCCGAGAGCAGGTTCAGCAGGCCGAAGGAAAGCTGGACCCCGGCTTCGTTCCAGCTGTTGTGCACCAGGAATTTGTCGTTGTCGTTCTTGACGTTGAAATTGAAGCTGACGCTGGGAAAGAGCCGCAGGAGGGTTTTGCGGGTTTCCTCGCTGGCGATGCGGGTGTTGTAGAACTGCTCGCGCAAGTCGGCATTCTTGGCGATGGCAACGTCTTCCATGGCTTCGATGGGAAGTTCGAGCATGCGCTTGCTCAAGGCCTCGCCGGGTTCGGCAACCTTGAGGCCGACGGCCAGCGGCACGTTGATCAAGTTGGCGAGTTCCACGCGGGCGGTGGAGAGCTCCTGATCGATGGTCTCCAGCAAGCGCAGGTTCTCCAGAACCTGGCGTTGATAGCGCAGGGAATCCAGCGGCGAGCGCAGGCGCTCCTCTTCCGCCTTGCGGGCATCGGCCAGCGCGTCTTCGGCAATGCCGATGGCGGCTTTGACGTCGTCGCGCAGTTTCTGCGCACTGGCCGTGCGCCAGAATGCCGTGCGCACGTCCTGAACCAGAATGTGCATGGCCTTGCGACGACGCTCGACGGCGATCAGGGCCCGATCCGCGTTTTGCTTGGCGGTGGAGTAGGAAAGACCGAAATCCAGCAGGTTCCAGGTGAGCCCCAGGTCGCTGGTGGCGTGGTCCTTGTCGCTCGATATGGAGGGATTGGCCAGCGACGGCAAGCCGGTGACGGAGTCGATCGAACTGCTGGTGGCGAACTCGCTGCGGCTGCGGTAGCCGGCCGAGGCCACCAGCTTGGGCAGCATGTCGTATTTGCTGACGTCGAGCTGGTTGAAGGCGATGGCTTCTTCCATCATCCGCGCACGTCGATCCAGGTTGTACTTGAGGCCGCGAGCGATGGCTTCCTCAAGACTTATCGCGCCCGCGACGGGCTCGACATCGCGTTGCGCGACGTCGCGGTCGGTTTTGGCCTGGCTCTTGATCGTACCCTCATCCAGAGGAACGGGATCGACGCTGGCGCATCCCGCCAGGATCAGCGCGCCGACCAGTAGACTCAGTCTCCGCGCGCGGAAGGGTGTGCAGCGGGCCGACGGAAGAGCGGGAGAAGGTGTGGTCATGAGTTTTTCCAATAAGTCCGAATGGGTACGCAGCAGACTTCCATCCCCGTGTAACCGTTGCACACTACACTATACGCAGATGGCATCCAACCGGCCCTGCCGCCCGCGATCGGGCGCATCGGCCCGGCGTATTGAAGCAGTCGGCGGTGTCGCCTGCGCCGAAGGACTGCCGGGTCCGGTAACGCCTGTCCGTCTGCATACCTCGCGCCCCCCATATACTCGATGCATTTCCGGACTCCATTCGGGAGAATATCGGCAGAATGGCCCCTTTCTTGACCCTATTCAATTGATTGACCGCCAGGCGCACTCGCACACCCGTGCATCGCCGCCGCCACGCCGGCGCCATTTTCACCGCGGTGCTTTCTGCCGCATAATCCGCCGATGGACGCACCGCTCAGAATTCTCGTCGTCGAGGACAACCCCGACCTCGCCGCCAACCTCGTCGACTATCTCTCCGCCCACGGGCATCTCGCCGACGCCGCCGGCGACGGCCTGTCCGGCCTGAACCTGGCGATCCGCAACGATTACGACGTCGTCGTCCTCGACCTGATGCTGCCCGGACTCGACGGCCTGGCGCTGTGCCGGCGCCTGCGCACGGAGGCCGGCAAGCTGACGCCGATCCTGATGCTGACCGCACGCGACACCATTGAGGACAAGATCGCCGGCCTCGAAGCCGGCGCCGACGATTACGTCGTCAAACCCTTCGTCCTGCGCGAAGTGGCGGCGCGTATCAAGGCGCTGGCGCGGCGTGCGCTGGGCGCCTCGCCGCGGCAGAAACTGCAAATCGCCGATCTCGCCTTCGATACGGCAACCTTCCAGGTCGTGCGCTCGGGCTGCGCCATCGAGCTGCCGCCGATTCCGCTGCGCATCCTCGAAAGCCTGATGCGTGCCAGCCCGCGCGTGCTCTCGCGCGACGAGCTGGAGCGTGCCGTCTGGGGCGACACGCCGCCCGACAGCGACGCCCTGCGCGCCCACATGCACCTGCTGCGCAACGCCGTCGACAAACCTTTCGCCCTGCCCCTGATCCGCACCCTGCGCGGTATCGGCTGGCAGATCGC
>CAZWFC010000011.1:0-10527 GCA_964632965.1 uncultured Rhodocyclaceae bacterium | reverse complement strand
GTCGCGGCGGCCTTCGCCGCGCTCGGCGCGGCGCTGAGCCTGCTGTTTGCCGTCGGCATCTGGTTCGCGGCCCACGATGTTTCGCAGCGCCTGATCGACCAGACGCTGAATGCCGAACTCGACGACTACATGGCGCGCCGCGCCCGCAACCCGCACTCGCTGCCGCCCGACACCGCCACCCTGCGCGGCTACGTCGTGCCGGCCGGAGGCGCCGCCGCCGACATGCCGCCGGCGCTGCGCGACCTGCCGCCGGGCCGCCACGAGGCGATGCAGGACGGCGTGCCTTTCCGCGTCGCGGTCGCCGACAGCGGCGGCGACCGCTACGTCATCCTGTTCAGCATGGAACGCCAGCGTCTGCGCGAGCAGCGCTTCCTCGTCTATCTGGTGGCCGGCGCCCTGCTGATGACGCTGCTGGCGACGGCGGGCGGACACTGGCTGGCCGGCCGCGTCATCGCGCCGGTGACCGATCTCGCTCACGCCGTCGCGCACGCCCCGGCGGAAAACCCGCCACAGTTGACGACGGCGGATTCGCCGCAGGACGAAATCGGCGAGCTGACGCGCTCCTTCGACCGCTATTTCGCGCGCCTGGCGGCCTTCGTCGAACGCGAGCGCGCCTTTGCCGCCGACGCCAGCCACGAGTTGCGCACGCCGCTGGCGGTGATCCGCGGCGCCGCCGAAGTGCTGGCCGAGGACGCCACGCTCAGCGCGGCGCAGGCGCAGCGGGTGGCGCGCATCGAACGCGCCGCCGCCGAGATGTCGGCATTGACCGCCGCCCTGCTGCTGCTGGCGCGCGAGGAAAACGCGCCGATCGAGGAGGCCTGCGACTGCGCGCGGCTGGTGCGGCACAGTGTCGAGCGCTACGCCACGCTGGCGGCCCAGCGGCACAACCGCCTGGAACTGGACATCGCGGCGCCGCTCGAACTCGCCGTCGCCCCGGCCTACTTCGCCATCGTCGTCGACAACCTGGTGCGCAACGCGCTGGCCCACACCGAGTCGGGTCTCGTCACGGTGACGCTGGGAGCCGACCGGCTGGTGGTCACGGACACCGGTATCGGCATCGACGCGGCGGACATGGAACGCGTTTTCCAGCGCTACTACCGCGGCGCCGCCAGCGACGGTTCGGGCATCGGCCTGTCGCTGGTGAAGCGCATCTGCGACCGCCAGGGCTGGCAGGTCGAACTCGACAGCCGCGACGGCGGCGGCACCACGGCGACGCTGACGTTCGCCGCTTGACGCATCCTTGACGGTTCCTTGACGCCGCCTTGACCGGCGCTTGACGGTGCGCAAGCTAGTCTGCGCAATGTCGATTCCATAGTGGGGTAATTCGTTGCGCCATCCCCCGGCGCGAGCGAAGGGTTACTCCAGAACATTCAATTCTGCTAATATTCAAGGCCCCGTCCCATGCTCCAAGCCGAAGCCGAACAGCCCATCCCTGACATGAAAATTCAAACCGGGTTCCTCGGCAAACTGTTCCCCTTCCTGCGCTGGTGGCCGCGCGTCAATCGCCAGACCTTCCACGACGACCTGATCGCCGGCCTCACCGGCGCGCTGATCGTCCTGCCGCAGGGCGTGGCCTTCGCCACCATCGCCGGACTGCCGCCGCAATACGGCCTCTACGCCGCGATGATGCCCGCCGTCATCGGCGCGCTGTGGGGATCGAGCTGGCACCTGGTTTCCGGCCCGACCACGGCGATCTCGATTGCCGTCTTCGCCGCCTTGAGCCACCAGGCCGAACCCGGCTCGGCGCAATACATCAACCTGGTGCTGACGCTGACCTTCCTCGTCGGCGTGTTCCAGCTGGTACTCGGCCTGGCGCGCATGGGCGCGCTGGTGAATTTCATTTCGCACACCGTGGTGATCGGCTTCACCGCCGGCGCCGCCATCCTCATCGCCGCCAGCCAGGTGCGCAATTTCTTCGGCATCGACATCCCGCGCGGCACGCCCTTTTACGAGATCGTGCACCAGTTGTTCGCCCAGTTCGACAACATCAATGCCTATGTCGTCACGGTGAGCCTCGTCACGCTGGCCACCGGCATCCTGACCAAGCGCTACGTCCGGAAGGTGCCCTACATGATCGCCGCCATGGTGGTCGGCAGCGTGGTGGCCGAAATCTTCAACTACAGCCTCGGCCAGGACGCCACCGGCATCCGCACCGTCGGCGCCTTGCCGGCGACGCTGCCGCCGCTCTCATTTCCCGACTTCTCGCTCGACACGCTGCGCCACACCATCGGCCCGGCGCTGGTCATCACCATGCTGGCATTGACCGAAGCCGTCTCCATCGCCCGCGCCATCGCCGTGCGCTCCGAACAGCGCATCGACGGCAACCAGGAATTCATCGGCCAGGGCCTGTCGAACATCGTCGGCGCCTTCTTCTCCTCCTACGCCTCCAGCGGCTCGTTCAACCGCAGCGGCGTGAACTACGAGGCCGGCGCCAAGACGCCGCTGGCCTCCATCGTCGCCTCGGTGTTCCTCGTCGTCGTGCTGCTGCTGGTCGCGCCGCTGGCCGCCTACCTGCCGACGGCGGCGATGGCCGGCATCCTGTTCCTGGTGGCCTGGGGCCTGATCGACTTCCACCACATGCATTCGATCTGGCATACCAGCAAGGCCGAATCGGCAATCCTCGCCGCCACCCTGATCGGCACGCTGTTCAACCTCGAAGCCGGCATCTTCCTCGGCGTCTTCCTCTCGCTGGTGATGTTCCTCTACCGCACCTCGCGGCCGGAGATCATCCCCGTGGTGCCGGCGCCGGAAGAAGGCGCCTACCACTTCGTCCGCGCCAAGGGCCGGCCGGAATGCCCGCAGCTGCGCATCGTCCGCGTCAACGGCGCGCTCTATTTCGGCGCCGCCAGCTACGTGCAGCAGGTGCTGCAGCAGATCGACGAAGACAATCCGCAGCAGAAATCGGTGCTGATCACCGCCGGCGGACTCACCTACATCGACGTCGCCGGCGCCGAAGTGCTGGCGCAGGAAGCGCGTCGGCGCCGGCGCCTCGGCGGCGGCCTGTATTTCTACCGCCTCAACCAGTCGCTGCACGGCTTCCTCAAGCAGGGCGGCTACACCAGGGACATCGGCGAGGGCGCCTTCTTCCCGGTGATGACCAACGTCACCGGTTCGCTCTACTGGACGCTGAACCCCGACATCTGCCGCAGCTGCAAGACGCGCATTTTCAAGGAATGCCACGGCAAGCTGCTGCCCGACGGCTTCCGCCGCCAGCGCCTGCTGCTGGCCACCGACGGCAGCGAGTTCTCGCGCGCGCCGGCCGAGATCGCCATCGCGCTGGCACAGCGCTTCGGCGTGACGCTCGATGTCATGACCGCCGTCGAATCTGCCGCCGACCGCGAACAGGCCCACGCCCGGCTGGCCTCGGTGGTGCGCGATGCGCTGGTGGCCGGCGTCGCCAGCGAGGAGATCGTGCGCCACGGCAAGCAGCCGGTGCCGACCATCGTCGCCGCGGCGGCGGACGCCGACACCAACATCCTCGTCATCGGCCGGCGTCCGGCCAAGGACCTCAAGCAGCGCCTGCTCGGCGACGTCGCCTCGCACCTGATCGCCCAGGCGCCCTGCCATGTTCTCGTCGCCGGCTGGCAGGCGCGCATGTGGCAGCAGCGCATCCTCGTCGCCAGCGACGGCAGCGACAGCAGCGACAGCCTCGTCGAGATCGCCACGCAGATCGCCCGCGTCACGCGCACGCCGGTGACGATCGTTTCCGCCGTCGCCAGCGACAAGGAAGCGGATGCCGCCGCCGACGATCTCGCCCACAAGGCGGGGTTGATGAAGCTCGAAGGCGTCGCCTGCGACACCCTCGTCGTCAAGGGCGCCGCCGGACCGGCCATCGTCAAGGCGGCGCAGGAGCTCGGCGCCGACCTCGTCGTCGTCGGCGGCCATCACGGCAAGGGACTCAATCTGATCGCCGCCGGCAGCGTCGCCGATCAGGTGGTCGGCAGCCTGGCCTGCGCCGTGCTGGTGGTCAAGTCCGGCGAAAGCGGGAAACTCGGCGGCACGTCCGACAAGCTCTGAAATCTTGCGGCGGCGCATCGTCGAACCGGGCGCGCCGGTGGCACAATAGACCGCTCCGACCGCGAGACATCACCGCCCATGGCAACCACTCCCGACAATTCGAAACTCGACCGCGTCGTCGCCGAAGCGCGGCGCAGTGCCGAGTTGCGCGACCAGGGCTACCGCGAACGCGCGCTGAAAATCTATCCCTGGGTTTGCGGCCGCTGCCGGCGCGAATTCACGCGCACCAACCTGCGCGAACTGACGGTCCATCACCGCGACCACAACCACGACAACAATCCGCCCGACGGCAGCAACTGGGAGTTGCTCTGCCTCTACTGCCACGACAACGAGCACCAGCGCCAACTCGAAGCGGCCGGCGGCGGCGGAAGCGCGACGAAGGCCAAGAACCTCGCCACGCATCAGCCCTTCGGCGATCTCAAGTCGCTGCTGAAGCGCTGACCGGCGACCGGCGCTGGCGGCTCAGGGATTGCGGCACAGCCGCACTTCGCTGTCGCCGGCTTTGCCACAGGGCGTTTCGGCGCCGAAAACTGGATGCGGCGTGCCCTCCGCATCCATCTGCGCCGCCAGGGTGTCCCAGGCGATCATGCCGCCGCGATCCACGGTCAGGCGCAGCAGCCAGCCGCGTTTCGCCGCCGGCAGCGTAAAGCCGTCGAAGACGAAATTGCCGAGGCTGTACACGATCAGGCGGCCCTTGTAGTACTCGGCGCCCTGGGTGACATGCGCATGGCCGCCGACGACGGCATCGGCGCCGGCATCGATCATGGTGCGCGCCAGTTGCCGCTGCCGCTCGGTGGGCTGCGGTTCGCGCTCCCAACCCCAGTGCATGAAGGGAATCACCAGGTCGGCGCCCGCCGCGCGCGCGGCGCGGATGTCGGCGACGACCTGGCTGTCCTCGCTCCAGGCGATGCCGGGCGACGCAGCGCCGGCTTCGAAGGAGCGCGGCTTGAACTCGTTGTAGCCGAGCACGGCGATGCGCAGGCCCTTCTTCTCTATCCACAGCGGCGCATGCGCTTCCGCCAGATCGCGCCCACCGCCGAAGCGGCGGATGCCGGTGCGGTCGAGCAGCGCCAGGGTTTCCAGAAAGGCTTCCTTGCCGTAGTCGCCGGAGTGGTTGTTGGCGACGGCCAGCGCGTCGAAGCGGCCCTTGAGCACCGACAGCACGCGCAGGTCGGCGCGGAAGGAAAAAATCTTGTTCTCCAGCGCCTGACCGGTGGTGGCGATCGGGCATTCGAGGTTGCCGATGGAGAAATCGCCGTCGGCCAGCGCGGCCGCGAACGGCGCGAGGGGATCGCGTCCGGCGGCGATGGTCCGCCCCGGTCCGTCGTCGAGCATGACGTCGCCGGCGAAGATCAGGCGCAACGGCTCGGCGTGCGCAGCGCCCGCACACGCCAGCAGCAACAGCAAATGGAAGAAGGCCCGGTTCATCGGGCGTCGCCTTCTTCGCCCATGCGGCACCAGTACTGAAGCTCGCCGTCGCGTACCGGCTCATAGACGAAATGCAGGCCGGTGAAGCCGTAGGGTGCGCCGGCATCCGGCGGCGGCGGGTAGCGGTAGCTGGCCTGGTGGATCGGCACGGGCCCCGCGTCGCGGTCGGCGTAGGTGTAGACCTTGATCGACGCCAGGTCGGCGGGCTGCGTCTGGAAGACGACGCGGAACCTGAAATACGAGCCGACGGCGACCGCCGGTACGGTGTAGGGCGAAGCGGCCGGCCGCGCGACCAGCGACCAGCTTTCGCCGCCATAGGAATAGCGGCAGACCACCTGCGGCTCGGCCAGGGCGAGGGCGCACGGCCCCAGCAGCAAACCGGCGACGGCGGCGCTAAGCCTTGCCGGACGGAGCATCGTCAGCCTTGCCGGCGCCACGCGTCAGGAACAGGAAGGGCACGTAGGCGAGCCACGACAGCAGGCTCGTCAGAACGAACCAGAGCAGCTTCTTTCCGCCCGCCACACGCCGGGAATAGAGCACGAACAGCGGCGGCAGCGAAACGAAGACCAGCAGCGCCCAGTCCAGCCAGCCGAGCGCCGCCAGCTGCGTCGTCAGCATGTCGATGGTCATCGCCTTTCCTCCTCGAATCGATTGGCGGCGATAATACGATATTCGGAGGATTCATCGCATGGACAAGCTTCCCGCCTGGGCCAAGGCACTCATCGCCATCGTCGTTTTCGCGGCCCTGTACGGCGCGTCCCAACTGCTGCTGTTCATGGACCAGGGCGCCGGCAAGGTGGGGCTCGGCTGATGGAGGCTTTCCTCGTTTCGACCGGCATCGTCGCCCTGGCCGAGATCGGCGACAAGACCCAGTTGCTGTCCCTGCTGCTCGCGGCGCGCTATCGCAAGCCCTGGCCGATCATTTTCGGCATTCTCGTCGCCACGCTCGCCAACCATGCCCTGGCCGGCGCCGTCGGCACCTGGGTCACGACCCTGGTCGGCAAGGACGCCCTGCGCTGGATACTCGGCCTGTCCTTCATCGCCATGGCGGCCTGGATCCTCGTGCCGGACAAGCTCGATGCGGACGAAGCCCGCCAGGAGCGCTTCGGCGTTTTCGGCACCACGGTCATCGCCTTCTTCCTCGCCGAGATGGGCGACAAGACGCAGGTCGCCACGGTCGCGCTGGCCGCGCAGTACAACGCCCTGGCTGCGGTCGTCATGGGCACGACCTTCGGCATGATGCTCGCCAACGTGCCCGCCGTGCTGCTCGGCGACAAGGCGGCCAAAAGCCTGCCGCTCAAGCTGGTGCACGGCATCGCCGCGGCGATCTTCGCCGTGCTCGGCATACTCGCACTGTTGAACGTCGGCGATCATATGTGATGAAGAAAACCGAATCCGACCTCGCGGCCTGGACCCACACGCACGTTTTCGACGAAGCCAGCCTCGCCGCCGAACGCGGCACCCGCCTGGTGATGTTCATCACGGCGGCAATGATGATGGTGGAAATTTTCGCCGGCTGGTGGTTCAACTCGATGGCCCTGCTGGCGGATGGCTGGCACATGAGTTCGCACGCGCTGGCCATCGGCCTCTCCGCCCTCGCCTACGTGGCCGCGCGGCGCTACGCCCGGGACCCGCGCTTCGCCTTCGGCACCTGGAAGATCGAAGTGCTGGCCGGCTTCGCCAGCGCGCTGTTCCTGCTCGGCATCGCCGCCTGGATGGTCGTCGGCTCGGTCGAACGGCTTTACAGCCCGCAGCCCATCCACTTCGCCGAAGCCATCGTCGTCGCCGTCATCGGGCTCGCGGTCAACGTCGTCTGCGCGATGATTCTCGGCGGCGCGCACGACCATGGCGGCGCGCATGAGCATCACCCGCATCACGACCACGATCACGGGCACGCCGAACACCATCATCATGCCCACGACCACCACGATCTCAACCTGAAGGCGGCCTACCTGCACGTCGTCACCGACGCCGCCACCTCGGTCCTCGCCATCGTCGCGCTCGCCGGCGGCATGCTGCTGGGCTGGAACTGGCTCGACCCGGCCATGGGCATCGTCGGCGCGGTGCTGGTCGCGCTCTGGGCGCGCGGCCTGATCCGCGAGACCGGCCGCGTGCTGCTCGATTGCGAGATGAACGATCCCGTCGTCGCCGAAGTCCGCGCCGCGATTCACGACCACCCGGAGCTGGCCGGCTCGACCCGCATCGCCGACCTGCACGTCTGGCGCGTCGGCAAGCAGCGCTATGCCTGCATCGTCAGCGTCGTCACCACCGATGCCGCGGTCACGCCGCCCGCCGTCAAGGCCGCACTCGCGGTGCACGAGGAGCTTGCGCACATCACGGTCGAGGTCAATCTCAGCGCCGGCGACGGCCGTTGACGATCAGCTCCGCTCCGGACCAAGCACGGCAACCGGCGGGAACCAGCGGTCCGCGGATAGTCTGGACGCGCCGATTGCACCGGCGCTTGGTCATTTGCGTCACACGGACTTACGGAGATGGTACGACCGGATTTTGAGTGCAACCCGGCTGACTTTTCGGCCTTGCCAGATAATCCATTTCCCTCGCCCAGCCAGAGTAATTTCGATGGTATGCAATCAGTTCCGGAGCACCCGTGGTCCTGGCTGCATAGTCCTTGAGTACGGGCAGTTGCTGTGCCGCCAAGGCCATCGTGTCGAATTGCCGTATTGCCGTAAAAAACGAGGACAGGCTGGTAACGACGTTGTTGCCCGGTTGCTGCACTACAGCGCCAAGACTTTCCACGATCCATGGCATGTGTTGCAACACATAATCGGCGTAGGCACGCATTGTGGCGGCCTGATCGAGCAGTTCCTGGCGTTCGCGGTCGAAGTCGGCCCGTTCGACGATGATCTTGTTGCGATACACGACCGGCGCGTCCGCGGATATGTCGCAGGCCCACCCCTTGCGAGGAACCAGAAGGTCGGCTTGGTACGACTCCTCACGGTAGGGATAGAACGGCATGGTCCTGCAACGCAAGGGCTTGTTCGCATGAATGCCGCACAAACCGTCGCCGGTGAGTTCCGGACAGGGAAACGTTGGCGGAATATAGGCAGTCGGCGTGATCAGGACGGCGATCTGTTTACGCTTGCGCAGCTTGATCGAGATACCGAGTCGTGTCGTGAGCGCGAAAGCCTGGGCTCCATGCAACACGGGTGTCCAAACCAAGGCCAAGGGAAAACGCGCGGCATTGCCGAGGGCATCCTTGAGCGTCAGGGGCAACCAGCCGTAACAACACTTGCCGCACGCTGTGCAATTGAACCGCCGATCCATCCGGGAAACCTCGTCAGGCGCCGCAGCACTTCTTGTATTTCTGACCCGAACCGCAAGGACAGGGGTCATTGCGGCCGATCTTCACCACTTGACGCGGCGGATGATTGGCACTGGTCTGCCCGCCCTCATATAGCCAGTGCCCCTCCAGGCGACGGAAGCTGGATACTTCGTACTGCGTCATTTCCTGGCCGTCACGGCGAAAACGGATCGAAAACTCGACACTGCCCGAGTCCCCGTCTTCGCGGACATGGCGCACATCCAGGCCGAGCCATTCAACTTCCGCCGCGGTGCGCTCGGCCTCGGCCCGATTGAAATCATCGCGAATCCCGGGTGCATGGGTACGGTCGATATGATCGATCTCGCCCAGCACAAAGGCCGTGTAGCGCGACCGCATCAGTGCCTCGGGGGTGGGCGCGGGGGTTCCGGCAACGATGGGACCGCAGCAAACGTCCAGTTCGCGTCCGGAACCACAGGGACACAATGTCATCAAAAGACTCCTCGATTGGCTGAATTCCCGCCTGACAACATGACTTGCGGGAATTGTTCGGTTTGGCGGATTTCCCCAGAGCCATTATGCAGCCGGCAGCATGAAACACAGCAGGGATTCATCGCGCGTCACCCCGCGCCGCGCGGCTCCACATGCACCACCACTGTCGGCGCCGGCGTGAAGCGCCGGTGGATGGCGGCCTCGATTTCATCGCAGAGACGGTGGGACGCGCCGACGGTCATCGCCGCCGGCAGGCCGACGGTGATTTCGACGAAGCGCTGCGCGCCGGACTTGCGCGTGCGCAGGTCGAGGATTTCGCCGCTGTCCGCCAGCGGGCCGGTGACGATGGCGCGCAATTCCTCGACTTCGGCCGGCGGCAGCGCCGCATCCATCAGGCCGTCGGCCGAGCGGCGCAGCAGCTTGTAGGCCGTCGTCATGATATTGAGACCGACCAGGATCGCCAGCAGCGGGTCGAGCCAGGCCAGGCCAGGCACGAAAAGAACGATCAGCAGGCCGGCGCCGATGCCGGCGCTGGTCCACACGTCCGTCATCAGGTGATGCCCGTCGGCCTCCAGCGTGATGCTGTCGCGGCGCTTGCCGACTGCGATAAGGATGCGCGCGGTGACAAGGTTGCAGCCGGAGGCGACGAAGGAAATCGCCAGACCCCAGCCGAGTTGTTCGAGTACGGCCGGATTGAAAAAACGGCCGACCGCCGTCCAGATGATGGACACCGCCGCCACCAGGATCAGCACGCCCTCGGCGCCGCTGGAGAAATACTCGGCCTTGTGGTGGCCGTAGGCATGGTTCTCGTCCGCCGGCTGCCCCGACAGCCAGAGCGCCCACAGCGCGATGAGTCCGGCAGCGAGATTCACCAGCGACTCGATGGCGTCCGACAGCAGCGAGATCGAATTGCTGAGCGAGAAGGCGCCGAACTTGAGGACGATGGTCGCCAGCGAGGTGGCGATCGACAGCCAGGCGAATTTCTGGAGGTTTTCGGTGGTCATGCGGACTGCCCCGCCAGCGCCGCCGCGAGCCGGATGGCCGTCAGCGCCTGACGGCCGCCAGTATGCCCTGCATCAGGGCCAGCGGGGTGGGCGGGCAGCCGGGCACGGCGACATCGACGGGAATGACGTTGGCCACCTTGCCGCAGGACGCGTAGCTCTCGCCGAACACGCCGCCGTTGCAGCCGCAGTCGCCGACCGCCACCACCAGCTTCGGATCGGGCGTGCAATCGTAGGCGATGCGCACGGCGTTTTCCATGTTCTTCGTCACCGGGCCGGTGACCAGCAGCATGTCGGCGTGGCGCGGGC
>CAZWFC010000010.1:0-34922 GCA_964632965.1 uncultured Rhodocyclaceae bacterium | reverse complement strand
CCTCGGGAGTGGCTGCGGTTTTGATGCCCCCGCCTTTGCCCCGGCCCCCGGCGTGAATCTGGGCCTTGACGACCCAGACCTTGCCACCCAGCGTTTCGGCGGCCTTGACCGCTTCGTCAACGGAAAAACAGGGGATGCCGCGCGGGGTCGCCACGCCGAACTTCCTCAGGATTTCCTTGCCCTGATATTCGTGGATTTTCATGCGTTTTCCTTGCCTTGTCTGCGATAGGGAACGATGTAACCGGTTGGTGCGCCGGTTTCTGGAGTCTGTGCCCGCGGATGGCGGCGCCGGACTGTCTCAGATGCCCGCGGAAGCCGCTGATCCCGGCTTCCGAGGCTCGCCATAATATCACGTTATGGGCATGCGCTGGAATCTAATGGAGATTCCACGCCGGGCCAGGGTCTGTTTACATTCAGTCGGCGTGCGGCCCGCTATGGCCCGACCCTTCGGGTTGCCGTCAAATGCGGCGCTCGCTTTGTCGCAAGCCTCGTGAAGGGAACTAGGGAATATGCCGGCGCGACTGAACGACGAAGAAGCGGCTGGCCACGAAGGCGCTGTCCGTCAGGCAGGCGTTCGCCGCCGGATTGGCGCCGGAGGCATGGAAGTCCGAAAAACCGGCCGACTGATTGACGAATACGCCGCCCGTGAGATTGATCGAGAGCGCGACGCCGGTGCGCAGGGCGACTTCCTCGGCCAGTTGCACGATGTTCGCGTTGGTCGAGTAGACGGAAAAGGTGATCGCCCCCTTCTCGCGTATTACCCGCTCCGCCACCGCCAGACTCTCCGCCGCCGACAGGGTCTCGACGACGAAACTGATGGGGCCGAAACGTTCCTCGCCCCAGGCCTCGGCGTCGTTCGCCGACGACTTGAGCAACAGGGGCGTGCGGACGGTCGCGGCCGACCACTGCGGATGCGCGATGGCGCCCGACGCGCGAATG
The DNA here is from genome assembly GCA_964632965.1 of uncultured Rhodocyclaceae bacterium. GTDB lineage: Bacteria > Pseudomonadota > Gammaproteobacteria > Burkholderiales > Rhodocyclaceae > Nitricoxidireducens. Next base: position 33,983 of record CAZWFC010000010.1, on the reverse strand, counting down.
ACCTCGCCCAGGTCCGCCGCCGCTTCGAGCCGGGCCAGCGTGGCCGGCGACTGGATCGCGCCGAGCACCTCGACGGCACGCGCCGGGTCTTCGACGAACTGGCCGATGGCCGTCGCCAGGTCGCGGCAGAACTGGTCGAGCGGAACGGTGCCGGACGGCGTGCGCACGCCGTCGCCGGCGACGAACAGCGTCTGCGGCGTCGTACACATCTGCCCCGAATACAGCGACAGCGTGAACACCAGGTTCTTCAACATGCCGATGTAGTTGTCGGTCGAATCGATGACGATGCAATTGACGCCGGCCTTTTCGGCGAAAACGCTGGCCTGGCGAGCATTGTCTTCGAGCCAGTGGCCGAAGTCCGAGTTGCCGGTGTAGTCGATGATGCGAATCTCGGGCTTGAGAGCCACGTCCTTGGCCACCGGCGCTGCGGCGGTATCCACCAGCAGGCTCACCAGGTTGGGATCGAAGCCCGCCTCCTTGAGCGTGATGCGCGCCAGGGCGACCGTGATGGCAAGCGGCAGGATCGCCGCCGGATGCGGCTTGACGATGACGGCGTTGCCGGTGACGAGGCTGGCGAAAATACCCGGATAGCTGTTCCAGGTCGGGAAGGTCGAACAAGCGATCGCCAGCGCCACGCCGCGCGGCACCACGGTGTAGCGCTTCTCCATCTTCAGCGGCGGATTGCTGCCCTGCGGCTTCTCCCAGACGGAGCGATAGGGTACGTGTTTCATCTCGCGCCAGGCGTAGGCGACGGCCTCCAGGCCGCGATCCTGCGCATGCGGGCCGCCGGCCTGGAAAGCCATGGTGAAGGGCTGGCCGGTGGTATGCATCACGGCGTGCGCCATTTCCATGCTGTGAGCATTGAGTCGGGCGAGGATCTCGGCGCAGACGCCGGCGCGGACATCGGGTCCGGCCTTGATCCACGCCGGCATCGCCGCCTTGCCGGCGGCAATCAGGGCGTCCGGGCTGCACTTCGGATAGCTGACGTTGAGCGGCAGGCCGTAGGGCGACACCTCGCCGCCGCCGCGCCCGACGACGCCGGGCTGGTCGAGATAGAACTGGGCATCGGGATAGGCTTCGAAAGCCCGGCGGCCGTCCTCGACCGCGGTCTCGCCGTAGGCACGGGGATTTTCCGCATACGGGCTCCAGTAGCCGCGGCTCTCGATGGCATGGACGGCAGAGCCGAGGAGATCCTGGTGCTTGACGAACATGGGGTGAGCCATCGAATCCTCCGGTACCATCGCAGTCTTAGGTATTCATTCTACTTCGAGACAAGAACTCCCATGACACCACAGGAAACCGCCGAGCGCTGCGCCGCCATCATGTGGCCCGACGACCACGCCGCGCGCGGCCTCGGCATCGAGATCGTCGCGGTCGCCCCCGGCGCGGCCACATTGCGCATGAAAGTGCGCCAGGACATGGTCAATGGCCACGGCACCTGCCACGGCGGCTTCATCTTCGCCGTCGCCGACTCGACCTTCGCCTACGCCTGCAACAGCGACAACCACCGCGCCGTCGCCGGCGGCGTGGACATCAACTTCGTCGCCCCGGCCCATCTCGGCGACATTCTCACCGCTGTGGGGCACGCCCGACAGCAGGGAGGCCGCAGCGGCGTCTACGACATCGAAGTCAGCAACCAAGAGAGTAAACTGATCGCCCTTTTCCGGGGTCGCTCCGTTCGCATCAAGGGGCACTTTTTCGATCCCGCATAACGAGTCGGCGCCGCTGGCGCCCGGAGGAGAGCATGCAGTTCGACCGTTCAGCCAATAACCCGCTCGATCCGATCGAGACCGCCAGCCGCGACGAAATCACGGCATTGCAGATCGCGCGCCTGCGCTGGTCGCTGCAGCACGCCTACGACAACGTCGCGCACTACAGGAAGAAATTTGACGACGCCGGCGTCCATCCGCAGGACCTGAAGGAACTCAAGGATCTCGCCCGGTTCCCCTTCACGACCAAGCAGGACCTGCGCGCCACCTACCCCTACGGCATGTTCGCCGTGCCGCAGAACAAGGTCGTGCGCGTGCATGCCTCGTCGGGCACGACCGGCAAGCCGACGGTGGTCGGCTACACGCAGAAGGACATCGACACCTGGGCCGACCTCGTCGCCCGCTCGATCCGTGCCGCCGGCGGCAAGCCCGGCGACAAGGTCCATGTCTCCTACGGCTACGGCCTGTTCACCGGCGGCCTGGGCGCCCATTACGGCGCCGAACGGCTCGGCTGCACGGTGATCCCCTTCGGCGGCGGCCAGACCGAACGCCAGGTGCAGCTGATCCAGGACTTCCAGCCCGACATCATCATGGTGACGCCGTCCTACATGCTGGCCATCGCCGACGAATTCGACCGCCAGGGACTCGATCCGTCCCAGTGCACCCTGCGCATCGGCATCCACGGCGCCGAGCCCTGGACCAACCTGATGCGCGGCGAGATCGAAAAGCGCTTCGGCATCGACGCCATCGACATCTACGGCCTGTCCGAAGTGATGGGGCCGGGCGTCGCCAACGAGTGCATCGAGACCAAGGACGGCCCGGTCATCTGGGAAGACCACTTCCTGCCCGAAATCATCGATCCCGAAACCGGCGCAGTGCTGCCCGACGGCGAGGAAGGCGAGCTGGTGTTCACCTCGCTGACCAAGGAAGCCCTGCCGGTGATCCGCTACCGCACGCGCGACCTGACGCGCCTCTTGCCGCCCACCGCCCGTTCGATGCGGCGCATCGGCAAGATCACCGGCCGCTCCGACGACATGCTCATCATCCGCGGCGTGAACGTCTTCCCGTCGCAAATCGAGGAACTGATCCTCAAGACGCCCAAGCTCTCGCCGCACTACCTGATCGAGGTCGCCCGCGACGGCCACCTCGACACCATGGCGGTCAATGTCGAGATGAAGCCCGAGTTCGCCACCGCCACCGCCGCCGAAAAGGAATACGCAGCGCACGAACTCCAGCACCACATCAAGTCCTATATCGGCGTCTCCACCCATATCCGCATCGTCGAAGTCGGCGGCATCGAGCGGTCCATCGGCAAGGCCAAGCGCGTCGTCGACAAGCGGCCGAAGCCATAACGTGGAACCGATAGAAACCGCCAGCCGCGACGAGATCGCGGCACTCCAGTTCGAGCGCCTGCGCGCGACGCTGCGCCACGCCTACGAAAACGTGCCGCACTACCGCGAGAAGTTCGATGCGCTGGGTATCGTCCCGGACGACCTCAGGTCGCTCGCCGACCTCGCCAGGTTTCCCTTCACGACGAAGGAAGACCTGCGCCGCACCTATCCGTTCGGCATGTTCGCGGTACCCATGGACGACGTCGTGCGCATCCACGCCTCCAGCGGCACCACCGGCAAGCCGACGGTGGTCGGCTATACGCAGGCCGACATCGACACCTGGGCCGGCATCATGGCACGTTCGATTCGAGCCGCCGGCGGCTCGCGTTCCGACATCATCCACGTCACCCACGGCTACGGCCTGTTCACCGGCGGACTGGGCGTGCATTACGGCGCCGAGAGCCTCGGCTGCGCCGTGGTGCCGATCTCCGGCGGCCAGACCGAGCGGCAGGTGCAGCTGATCCAGGACTTCAAGCCGACCATGATCGTCGGCACGCCGTCCTACGTCATGAACATCATCGACGAGTTCGAGCGCCAGGGCCTCGATCCCTCGCAGTGCAGCCTCAAGCGCGGCATGTTCGGCGCCGAGCCCTGGGGCGAAGGCATGCGCCAGGAAATGGAAACCCGGCTCGGCATCGACGCCATGGACCTCTACGGCCTGTCGGAAGTCATGGGGCCGGGCGTGGCCGCCGAGTGCATCGAGAGCAAGGACGGCCCGACGATCTGGGAAGACCATTTCTATCCCGAGATCATCGACCCCGCCAGCGGCGAAGTGCTGCCGGACGGCTCGCCCGGCGAACTGGTGTTCACCTCGCTGACCAAGCAGGCGCTGCCCATCGTCCGCTACCGCACCAAGGACCTCACCACGCTGCTGCCGCCCTCGGCGCGCGCCTTCCGCCGCATCGGCAAGATCACCGGCCGCTCCGACGACATGCTGATCATTCGCGGCGTCAATGTCTTCCCCTCGCAGATCGAGGAACTCATCCTCAGGACGCCCAAGCTCTCGGCCCACTACCAACTCGAAGTCAGCCGCCGCGGCCACATGGACGACCTCGCCGTGAAGGTCGAACTCAAGCCCGAGCACGCCGGCGCCCCCGACGCCGTACGTCAGGCCGCCGCCTGGGAACTACAGCATCACATCAAATCCTACATCGGCATCAACACCAAGATCGACGTCGTCGACCAGGGCGAGGTCGAGCGTTCCGCCGGCAAGGCCAAGCGCGTCATCGACAAGCGGCCGAAGGACTGAGCCCCGATGAAGCCCCACCACTGGCCCTGGACCTTTCTCGTCTTCACCGCCCTCGGCGGCATCGGCCTGCTGGCCGGCATCGCGGCACTGGCGGGCCTGCTCCGCGGCGCCCATCCACTGTTCAACGACGACATGGCGGGCTGGGCACTGATCGTCTCGGCCATCGCCTGTTTTCTCACCGGCGCCTTTCCCCTCGTCCTGCGTCGCCTCGCCGAACGGGAAGGCGCTTAATGACGTCGGATCACTTCTCCGGTCAGGCCACCGATTACGCCAAGTTCCGCCCCGGCTACCCGGAGGCGCTGTTCGACTGGATCGCCGCGCAGACCGCGGGACACGACTGCGCCTGGGACTGCGGCTGCGGCAACGGCCAGGCCTCGCTGCCGCTGGCCGCGCGCTACGGCCGCGTCGTCGGCAGCGACCTCTCCGCGCGCCAGATCGAGGCCGCTCCGGCACACCCGCGCATCGACTACCGCGTCGCCACCGCAGAGGCCAGCGGCCTGCCGGACGCCTGCTGCGATCTCATCACCGTCGCGCAGGCGCTGCACTGGTTCGACTTCGACAAGTTCTACGCCGAGGCGAAACGTGTGCTGAAGCCCGGCGGCGTGCTCGCCGCCTGGACCTACCAACTGTTGCGCGCCGAACCCGGCATCGACGAAGTCTTCGCCGACTACTACCAGCGCGTGCTGGCGTCGTGGTGGCCGGCCGAACGCAAGTGGGTGGACGACGGCTACCGCAGCCTGCCCTTCCCCTTCGCCGAGATCGCCGCGCCGGCTTTCGAAATACGCCTGCAATGGACGCTGGACGATCTGCTCGCCTACCTGCGCACGTGGACCGCCACCCGCTACCTGGGGCAGGCCGAAAACCGCGACCCGACCCTGCCGCTGGGCGAAGCGCTGCAAGCGCTGTGGGGCGAGGGCACAAGGGAGATCGTCTGGCCCATCGCCCTGCGCGTCGGCCGCGTCCATGACTAATGCCCGCCCTTGCCTCCGGGGTAGTGAAGCCACGCCCTACGCCGGCCTGACGCCCGACCGCATCCTCGACGCCATCGAGAGCACCGGCCTGCGCTGCGACGGCCGCATGCTGACGCTGAACAGCTTCGAGAACCGCGTCTACCAGATCGGCCTCGACGACGGCGCCCAGGTCGTCGCCAAGTTCTATCGCGACGGGCGCTGGTCCGACGCCGCCATCCTCGAAGAGCATGCCTTCACGCTCGAACTCGCCGCGCGCGAAATCCCCGTCGTGCCGCCGCGCATCATCGGCGGCCGGACGCTGCATGCCCACGGCGGCCACCGCTTCGCCGTCTTCACCAGACAGGGCGGCCGCGCACCCGAATTCGACCGGCCCGAAACGCTCGAATGGATGGGGCGCTTCCTCGGCCGCATCCACGCCGTCGGCGAACTCCAATCCTATGCGGCACGCCCTGCGCTCGACATCGCCGGCTTCGGCGACGAGCCGCGCGATTTCCTCCTCGCCGGCGGCTTCGTCCCGGAAGAACTCGAAACCACCTGGCTCAGCGTCGTCGACCAGGCGCTGGCCGGCGTGGAACGCTGCTTCGAGCGGGCCGGCCAGGTGCAGACGCTGCGCCTGCACGGCGACTGCCACCAGGGCAATGTGTTGTGGACCGACGGCCCGCACTTCGTCGACTTCGACGACAGCCGCAGCGGCCCGGCCGTGCAGGATCTCTGGATGCTGCTCTCCGGCAACGAGGAAGCGATGGGCATCCAACTCGGCCAGTTGCTGCGCGGCTACGAACAGTTCCGTGAATTCGACGACCGCGAGCTGTACCTGATCGAAGCCCTGCGCACCCTGCGCCTGATCCACTACAGCGCCTGGATCGCACGCCGCTGGGACGACCCGGCCTTCCCCGCCGCCTTTCCCTGGTTCGGCACCGAGCGCTACTGGCAGGACCGCATCCTCGAACTGCGCGAGCAAATTCCATTGATGGACGAGTCCCCGATCCGTCCCGCTTGACGCATAATTAGCTTCGGAGGGATGGCCATGAAAACTGCGATCCTCGGCGGCGGCTGCTTCTGGTGCCTCGAAGCCGCCCTGCGTCAGCTTGAAGGCGTCGAATCGGTGACTTCCGGTTACTGCGGCGGTACTGTCGATCACCCCGACTACCGCCAGGTCTGCAGCGGGGATACCGGCCATGCCGAGGTCGTGCGCGTCACCTTCGATCCGGCCGCCATCGACTACCGTACGCTGCTCGAAGCCTTCTTCGCCATCCACGATCCGACGACCAGGAACCGACAAGGCAACGATGTCGGCACGCAATACCGTTCGGTGATCTTCACCGACTCGCCGGAACAGGACGCCGTCGCCCGTGCCGTAATCGGCGAATTGGCGGCCGCGCGCGTCTGGCCCGACCCGATCGTCACCGAAGTCCTGCCGGCACCGACTTTCTGGCCGGCCGAAGACGAGCACCAGGACTACCTCGCCGGCAACCCTGCGCAGCCCTACTGCGTCGCCGTCGTCGCGCCCAAGGCCGCGAAGCTGCGCCGCAAATTCGCCGGCCGCCTGAAGCGCGGCCACGGCTGACCCGGCATGGCCAACTTCTCCGCCAACCGCCTCGCCCTGCGCGCTGCCGCCATCTACGCGGCGCTGGGCGGCGCCTGGATCGCGCTGAGCGACCGTCTGCTGGCGCTGATGGTCAGCGATCCGGCGCGCCTCACCACCTACCAGACCTACAAGGGCTGGGCCTTCGTCGCCGTCATGGCGCTGCTCGCCTACCTGCTGATGCGCCGCATCGGGCGGCAACTGGAGGCCATCCGCGAATCGCGGCAGCAGCTGGCGGAAAGCGAACTGCGCTTCCGGCAGATTGCGGAACACATCGACCAGATTTTCTATCTCGCCGCACCCGACTACAGCGAGTTCTTCTATGTCAGCCCGTCCTACGAGCGCATCTGGCAGCGCCCCGTCGCCAGCCTGATGGCGGCGCCCGCTTCATGGCTGGAAAGCGTCCATGTCGACGACCGCGAGCGGATACGGGCGCTCGTCGCCGGCAGCCAGGGCAGCGGCAGCTACGAAGCCGAATACCGCGTCGTCCGGCCCGACGGCACCCAGCGCCGGGTACATGCACGCGCGTTTGAACTGGCCGCTGGCGACGGCGTGCCTTACCGCGTCGCCGGCATCGTCGATGATGTCACCGAACGGCGGCGGACCGAAGCGGAAATCCGCGCCCTCAACGAAACGCTGGAAAACCGCGTCGCCGAGCGCACCGTGGCGCTGGAACACGCCAACCGCGAACTCGAATCCTTTTCCTACTCGGTCTCGCACGACCTGCGCGCGCCGCTGCGCGCCCTCAACGGCTTCGCCCATCTGGTCGGCGACGACGCCGGCAGTCAGGTCGGCCCCGAAGGCCGGAAGATGCTCGAACGCATCCGGGCGAACGCCGAAAGAATGGGCGCCCTCATCGACGACCTACTTGAGTTCTCGCGCGTGGGCCGCAACGAGATCAAGAACCAGGCCATCGACATGCGTGCCCTGGCGCAGGAAGTCGCCGACGAACTCCGGTCCGACTATCCCCGCGCACGCATCGAGATCGGCGACCTCCCCCCTGCGCAGGGCGATCCGGCCATGCTGCGGCAGGTGTGGAGCAACCTGATCGGCAACGCGCTCAAATTCTCGTCGAAGCACGCCACGCCGCGGATCGACATCACCGCGGCAACCGGCACGCCGGGAATGCAGGCCTACGTCGTGCGCGACAACGGCGCCGGATTCGACATGGCCTACGCCGAGCGCCTGTTCGCCGTCTTCCAGCGCCTGCACCGCAGCGACGACTTCCCGGGCACCGGCGCCGGACTGGCCATCATCAAGCGCATCGTCGAACGGCATGGCGGCAGCGTCGCAGCCGAAGGCATTCCGGGCGCGGGCGCCGTTTTCCGCTTCACTCTGCCGGCCGCCGGCGGCGGCGCGCCGGTTCAGCCGATGACGAGCGACAGTTCGCCGAGGCCCTCGATGGCGCCGTCGAGCCGGTCGCCGTGCGCCACCGGACCGACACCGGCCGGCGTGCCGGTGAACACCAGGTCGCCGGGCTGAAGTTCGTAGTATTCGGAAAGGATGGCGACGATCTCCGGCACGGACCAGATCATGTCGGCGAGATCGCCGCGCTGGCGCTCGACGCCGTTGACCGCCAGCCGGATGCTGCCGCGTTGCGGATGACCAACGGCGGCGACCGGGTGGATCGGCCCGACAGGCGCCGACTGGTCGAAACCCTTGGCGATGTCCCAGGGCCGGCCCTGTTTCTTGAGTTCGGCTTGCAGATCGCGGCGCGTCATGTCGAGGCCGATGGCGTAACCGGCGATATGCCGGCTCGCGGCGGCGGCGGAAATATTGCGTCCGCCCAGGCCGATGGCCGCGACCATTTCGATTTCATGATGCAGGTCGGCCGTCTTCGGCGGATAGTCCATTCGCCCGACGCTGCCCGCGGGGACCGGCAGCACGGCATCGGCCGGCTTGGTGAAGAAGAATGGCGTTTCGCGCCCGCTGCCGCCCATCTCGCGGGCATGTTCGGCGTAGTTGCGGGCGACGCAATAGATGCGGCGGACAGGAAAGCCGCCGTCGCCGCCGGCAACCGGAATCATCGGCGGAGACAAGGGAAAGATGGGCTGCATGGGCATTCCTCGAAAAGATTTCGGCGTGACAACCGGCATCACACCGGATTGTCGACTTCCACGTATTCGCATTCGACGCCGAAGCGCTGCGCCAGATGGTCGGCCAGCGCCATGACGCCATAGCGCTCGGTGGCATGGTGACCGGCGGCGATGTAGGGCACGCCGGCCTCGCGGGCGAGATGCACGGTATTCTCGGAAATCTCGCCGCTGACATAGAGATCGGCCCCGGCCGCGATGGCCTGCTCGAAGTAGCCTTGCGCGCCGCCGCTGCACCAGGCGATGCGCGCCACCGGGTTGGCGGCGACGCCGACGAGCAGCGGCTGGCGGCCGAGCAGAACTTCGAGCGCGGCGGCCACTTCGCCGGCGGTCGCCGGCGCCGCCGGTGTGCCGATGAAACCGATGTCCTGTTCGGCGAAACGCCCGTCGACGCGCCAGCCCATGCGTTGCGCCAACTGCGCGTTGTTGCCGAGTTCGGCATGGGCATCGAGCGGCAGGTGATAACCGAACAGGCTGATGTCATGCGCCAGCAGCGTCGCCATGCGCCGGCGGCGATGGCCGGTGACGCGGCCGTCCTCCGATTTCCAGAACCAGCCGTGATGGACGAGAATGGCGTCGGCGCCGCGCTCGACGGCGGCATCGAGCAGCGCCTGGCTGGCGCTGACGCCGCAGACGATGCGGCGGACTTCCGCGCGCCCTTCCACTTGCAGGCCGTTTGGGCAATAATCGCGGAAGCGTGCGGCATCAAGAAGCGTATCGAGATGAATGCGCAATTCGTCGCGTTGCATAAAATGTCCTCCTCAAGAAACCATCATACTGTAGGCGCACCATGAAGCGTCTTTGGCTCATCTTCGCTCAAGCGGTCACCTTCAGCGTGGCGGCGTTGTTCGTCGTCCAGACCCTGAAGCCGGAATGGCTGGATCGACATGCCGTGATGGACACGACAGGCGTCGCCGGCGGCGTCGTCTCCATTCACGAAGCTACCTCCACGAGCGAAGACCGCCACGGCGTTTCCTATGCCGATGCGGCAAAACGGGCCGTGCCCGCGGTGGTGTACATCTACACCAGCCAGGAGGTCAAGACGCGCCATCCCTTCCTCAACGATCCACTGTTCCGCCACTTCTTCGGCGACCGCTACGGCGACCAGCCGCAGCGCCAGTCGGGCCTGGGCAGCGGCGTCATCGTTTCGGCGGACGGCTACATCCTGACCAACTACCATGTCGTCGAGGCGGCGGACGAAATCGAAGTCGCCAGCAACGATGGCCGCAAGTTCAAGGCGAAGATCGTCGGCGCCGATCCGGAATCCGACCTCGCGGTGCTCAAGATCCATGCCGACGGCAAACTGCCGACCATCACCTTCGCGCCGAACGACAGCTTGCGCGTCGGCGACGTCGTGCTGGCCATCGGCAACCCGTTCGGTGTCGGCCAGACGGTCACCTCGGGCATCGTCTCGGCGCTCGGCCGCAGTCACCTCGGCATCAACACCTTCGAAAACTTCATCCAGACCGACGCCGCCATCAACCCCGGCAACTCGGGCGGCGCGCTGATCGACAGCACCGGCATACTGGTCGGCATCAATACCGCCATCTATTCGCAGAGCGGCGGTTCGATGGGCATCGGCTTCGCCATTCCGGTGTCGCTGGCGCGCAGCGTCATGGAACAGATCATCAAGAGCGGCACCGTGACGCGCGGCTGGATCGGCGTCGAAGTGCAGGAGATTTCGACAGAACTGGCGGAGTCCTTCCGCCTGCCCTCGACCGCCGGCGCCATCATCGCCGGCGTCATGCGCGACAGTCCGGCCGACAAGGCCGGCATCCGACCGGGCGACGTTCTGCTGACTGTCGAAGGCAAGCCGGTCAAGGACGCGCAGGTCATGCTCGACCTGATTGCAGCGCTCACCCCTGGTCAGCCGGCAAAGTTCAGGATACGGCGCGACGGCAAGGAACTAGAACTCGCCGGCACCATCGGCAAGCGGCCAAAACCGAGTTTCAGAGGAGACTAATGCCCGCGGCAGCCGGCGTTGCGCCGGAAGCGGAACCACCGGTAACGCCAGCGCCGTTCAGCGCCCGACGTCGGTTTCCGACTTGTCGAGTTCCTTTTCCATCTCGGCTTCAGTGGGTGCCCGGTAGTCGCTTTCCCCCGCGACGGACGGCTTGACGATCACCGCGGCGAGCACGATGCCCAGTTCGTACAGCAGCCACAAGGGCACGGCAAGCATGAATTGCGACAACACGTCGGGCGGGGTGAAGATGGCGCCGACGACGAAGGCGCCGACAATCACGTAGGGGCGGATTTCCCGCAGCTTCTCGACACTGACGACGCCGACCTTGACCAGCACGATGACGATCACCGGCACTTCGAAGGTGATGCCGAAGGCCATGAAGGTGGACAGCGCGAACGACAGGTACTTGTCGATATCGGTCATCACCGCCACCCCCTCGGGAGCGAACTTGTTGATGAAGCCGAACACGGTCGGGAAAACGACGAAAAAGGCGAAGGCCATGCCGGTGAAGAAGAGGAAGACGCTGGCGACGATCAGCGGCAGCACCAGTTTCTTCTCGTGGGCGTAGAGGCCCGGCGCGACGAAGGCCCAGATCTGGTAGAGCACATAGGGCAACGCAATCAGGAAGGCCACCATCAGCGTCACCTTCATGGGCACGAAGAAGGCGCCGGCGACGTCGGTGACGATCATCTGCCCGCCTTGCGGCATGGCGGCGAGCATGGGCGCCGCGAGCAGCGTGTAGATGTCGCGCGCCCAATTGACGATACCGAGAAAGACCACGATGACGGCCGCCAGCGTGCGGATCAGCCGGTCGCGCAACTCGACCAGATGGGAAATGAAGGTTTCCTGAACGTCGGACATCAGGCTTGCGGTTTCTCGGCGGGGAGTGCGCCGACCTGGACCGCGGGCGGCGGAATAGCGGCGGCATCAAACGGCGCCGCGGCTTCTGCGGCGGCCTTTTCCTCGATTCCGGCGGCGATGGACTGGTTGAGTTCGGTTTCGACCGAGCTCATCTGCGCGGTGATCGACTGCTCCATGTCGCGCGCCTGGGTCGTGATGTCGCTCTGCATTTTCTTCAGTTCGTCGAGCTGCATCTCGCGGTTGATGTCCGCCTTGACGTCGCCGACGTAGCGCTGCAGACGGCCGAGCAGATGGCCGGCGGTGCGCGCCACCTTGGGCAGGCGCTCGGGGCCGATGACGATCAGCGCCACCACGGCGATGATGACCAGTTCCGAGAAAGCGATATCGAACACGGCAGAACAGTCCCTTCAGACGAAACGAGCGGGGAATACCCGCTCGCGTGTCTCACGACGGCGATGCCGTCAGCCCTTGGCTTTTTCCTTGACCTCGCCCTCGATGGTATGACCCATCTGCGGAGCGGGCGGCTCGACCGGCTTGCCTTCGGCCGTGCCTTCCTTGATGCCGTCCTTGAAACCCTTGACGGCACCGCCGAGGTCCTGGCCGATATTGCGCAGCTTTTTGGTGCCGAATATCAGCATGACGATCACCAGTACGATCAGCCAGTGCCAGATACTGAAGCTTCCCATTCCAGTCTCCTATTTTCTTTTCAGCATGGAACCGAGTGGTTCCGGCCCGCCGAGGATGTGAACGTGCAAATGATACACCTCCTGATGCCCGATCCGCCCCGTGTTGATGATGGTGCGGAAGCCGTCGGCAAGCCCCTGGCTCCTGGCCAATTCACCCGCCTTCGCGAACAGCTTGCCAAGCACCGCCTGGTGGCTCGTGTCGGTCTCGTACAGCGAGGCCACATGAACCTTCGGGATGATCATGAAGTGCACCGGCGCGATCGGGTTGATGTCGTGGAAGGCGAAAATATCCTCGTCCTCGTAGACCTTCTTCGACGGAATCTCGCCGCGGGCGATCTTGCAGAAGATGCAGTCGCTCATCTTAATGGTCCTTCTGGCTACGGCCGGCGCTATGCGCCTTAACGTTCGCTTTGCTCACGTTAGCCTGCGCCGAAAGAAAGGTCGCGGCGCTCATGCGCTGCGACCTTTCTTTTCATCGATACCGGAAATACCCTCGCGGCGGCGGAACTCGCACATGATGTCGTCCACGCCGATGTCGAAATGGGACATCAGCACGAGGCTGTGGAACCAGAGATCGCAGACCTCGCGCACCAGATGCAGGCGGTCGCCGTCCTTCGCCGCCATGATGGTTTCGGCCGCTTCCTCGGCCACCTTCTTGCAGATGGCGTCGGTGCCCTTGGCGTAGAGGCTCGCCACGTAGGACGAATCCGGGGCGGCGCCCTTGCGTTCGACCAGCGTCGCCTGGACGCGGTGGATGACTTCGAGATCGATCACTTGTAAATCTCCCTGGGGTCCTTCAAAACCGGCTCGACATCCTGCCAGCGGCCGGTTTCAAGTTTGTTGAAGAAACAACTCCTGCGTCCGGTATGGCAGGCGATGCCGCCGACCTGTTCTATCTTCAGCAGGATCACGTCGTTGTCGCAATCGGTGCGGATTTCCAGCACTTTCTGGAAATGGCCCGACTCCTCCCCCTTGTGCCACAGCTTGCGCCGCGAGCGCGACCAGTAGATGGCCTGGCCGCTCTGGACCGTCTTTTCGAGCGCCTCGCGATTCATCCAGGCGAACATCAGCACTTCGCCGGTCTTGGCGTCCTGGGCGATGGCGGGCACCAGGCCGTTCTCGTCCCATTTGACTTCGTTCAGCCACTTGGCGCCCATCAGAGCCTGACCTCGATGCCGCGCGCGCGCATGTATTCCTTGGCCTGGCGCACCGTGTATTCGCCGTAGTGGAAAATACTCGCCGCGAGCACGGCGTCGGCCTTGCCTTCGGTGACGCCGTCGGCGAGATGCTGAAGATTGCCGACGCCGCCGCTGGCGATGACCGGGATGCCGACGGCTTCCGAAACGGCGCGTGTGAGCGCCAGATCGAAGCCGTTCTTGGTGCCGTCGCGGTCCATGCTGGTCAGCAGTATCTCGCCGGCGCCCAGTCGCGCTACTTCCTTCGCCCACTCGATGGCATCGAGGCCGACGTTCTTGCGGCCGCCGTGGGTGAACACTTCCCACTTGCCGGGGCTGGTCTGCTTGGCGTCGATGGCGACGACGATGCACTGCGAGCCGACCTTGCCCGAGGCTTCGGCCACGAGCTGCGGATTGGTGACGGCCGCCGTGTTCATGCTGACCTTGTCGGCGCCGGCGTTGAGCAGGCGCCGCACGTCGTCGACCTTGCGCACGCCGCCGCCGACGGTCAGCGGAATGAAGACCTGGTTGGCGCAGGCTTCGACGATGTGGAGGATGATGTCGCGGTCGTCGGAACTGGCGGTGATGTCGAGGAAGGTGATCTCGTCGGCGCCCTGCTCGTCGTAGCGGCGGGCGATCTCGACCGGATCGCCGGCATCGCGCAGGCTGACGAAATTGACGCCCTTGACGACGCGGCCGGCGCTGACGTCGAGACAGGGAATGATGCGTTTGGCGAGCATGAATGGTCCGCCCTCAGCGGCCGGAAAGCTTGTCCGCTTCCGCCTGGGCCTTCTTGAAATCGAGCTTGCCTTCGTAGATCGCCCGGCCGGTGATGGCGCCCATGATGCCTTCGTCCTGCACCGCGCACAGCGCCGTGACGTCCTTGATGCAGGCGATGCCGCCGCTGGCGATGACGGGAATCTTCAGCGCCTGGGCCAGCTTCACCGTTGCCTCGACGTTGACGCCGTTCATCATGCCGTCGCGGCCGATGTCGGTGTAGATCACCGCCTCGACGCCGTAGTCCTCGTACTTCTTCGCCAGGTCGATGACGTCGTGGCCGGTCATTTTCGACCAGCCGTCGACGGCCACCTTGCCGTCCTTGGCGTCGAGGCCGACGATGATGTGGCCGGGGAAGGCGCTGCATGCATCGTGCAGGAAGCCGGGGTTCTTCACCGCGGCCGTGCCGATGATGACGTAGGTGATGCCGTCGTCGAGGCAGCGCTCGATGGTGTCGAGGTCGCGGATGCCGCCGCCGAGCTGGACGGGAATCTCGTCGCCCACCTCGTCGAGGATGGCCTTGATGGCCGCCTCGTTCTTCGGTTTGCCGGCGAAGGCGCCGTTGAGGTCCACCAGGTGAAGACGGCGCGCGCCGAGTTCGATCCAGTGCCGCGCCATGGCGGCGGGGTCTTCGGAAAACACGGTGGCATCGTCCATGGCGCCCTGTTTGAGGCGCACGCAATGCCCGTCCTTGAGATCGATGGCAGGGATCAGCAGCATAGGAATAGTCGGTCGAGAGTCAGCCGATGGCCGGAAGAGTGTGGTTCAGGAAGGTTGCCATTCCATGAAATTGGCGAGCAGCCGCAAGCCGGCCTGGGCGCTTTTTTCCGGATGGAATTGAACGGCGAAGATGTTAGCGCGGGCTACCGCACTGGTAAAGGGCATGCCGTAGGTGGTGGAGCCGGCGATGGCCTCGGGGTCGGCGGGCTCGACGTAGTAGCTGTGCACGAAATAGAAGCGCGCGTCGTTGGCGATGCCGTTCCAGAGCGGATGGGCGATCACCTGGTTCACTTCGTTCCAGCCCATGTGCGGCACCTTGAGGCCCTGGGCATCGACGACGTCGCGCGGGAAGCGCCGCACCTTGCCGGGGAAAATTCCCAGGCCGGGCACGTCGCCCTCCTCGCTGTGCTCGAACAGCATCTGCAAGCCGATGCAGATGCCGAGGAAGGGCTTGTCCGCGGCGGCGCGTATCACGGCGTCGCGCAGGCCGCGCGCTTCCAGTTCGCGCATGCAGTCGGGCATGGCGCCCTGGCCGGGCACGACGACGCGATCCGCCTGGCTGACTACGGCCGGGTCGGCGGTGACGAGAATGCGGGCGGCGGGCGCAACGTGCTCGATGGCCTTCGCCACCGAGCGCAGATTGCCCATGCCATAGTCGACAACAGCGACGGTGGTCATGATTCGATTACAGGGAACCTTTGGTGGACGGCACGCCGCTGGCGCGCGGATCGACTTCCGCCGCCATGCGCAGGGCACGGGCGAAGGCCTTGAATACCGTTTCCGCCTGATGGTGGCTGTTGTCGCCGCGCAGGCAGTCGACATGCACCGTGATGGCGGCGTGATTGACGAGACCCTGGAAGAACTCGCGCACCAGGTCGACATCGAACTCGCCGATGGTCGCGCGCGTGAAGGGCACTTCGAACACCAGTCCGGGCCGGCCCGACAGGTCGACCACCACCCGCGCCAGCGCTTCGTCGAGCGGCACGTAGGCGTGGCCGTAGCGGCGCAGGCCCTTCTTGTCGCCGAGCGCCTTGGCCAGAGCCTGTCCCAGCGTGATGCCGACATCCTCGATGGTGTGGTGGGCGTCGATGTGCAGGTCGCCCTTGGCCGCGACGTCGAGGTCGATCATGCCGTGACGGGCGATCTGGTCGAGCATGTGGTCGAAGAAGCCGACGCCCGTGGCAAGTTTCGACTTGCCGGAGCCGTCGAGGTCGAGCCGGACGCTGACCTGCGTCTCCAGCGTATTGCGTTGAACTTCGGCGCTGCGCATCATCGTCGGACGGGGGTTGATGGAGGGGGCCATGATACCATTTAGTTTCGGCGTAACGCCCGTTAAGCGGGCATTAGCCTTCACTGAAACTTCGTTTTCACATCGAATCGTCACCCTCATTCAAGCCCCATGAGCCGATACTGGAGCGCCGTCGTGCGCGGCCTCACCCCCTACGTTCCGGGCGAGCAGCCGAAGCTCGCCAACCTCGTCAAGCTCAACACCAACGAGAACCCCTACGGCCCCTCGCCCAAGGCGCTCGACGCCATGCGCGGCGAAGTGGCGGACACGCTGCGGCTCTATCCGGATCCGAACGCCGACCGCCTCAAGGAAGCCATCGCCGGCTGTTGCGGAGTGACGGCCAAGGAAGTATTCGTCGGCAACGGCTCGGACGAAGTCCTGGCGCATGCCTTCCTCGGCCTGCTCAAGCACGAGCGGCCGATCCTGTTCCCCGACATCACCTACAGCTTCTACCCGGTCTATTGCGGGCTCTACGACGTCGCCTACGAGACGGTGCCCCTCGACGCCGGGTTCGCCATCCGCGTCGGCGACTATGTCAGGCCCAACGGCGGCATCATCTTCCCGAACCCGAACGCGCCGACCGGCTCGGCCCTGCCGCGCGCCGACATCGAACGCCTGCTCGAAGCCAACCCGGACTCGGTGGTAGTGATCGACGAGGCCTATGTCGATTTCGGCGCCGAATCCGCCGTACCCCTGGTGGCCAAATATCCGAACCTGCTGGTGGTGCAGACGCTGTCCAAGTCGCGCTCGCTGGCCGGCCTGCGCGTCGGCTTCGCCGTCGGCCACCCGGACCTGGTCGAGGCGCTCGAACGCGTCAAGAACAGCTTCAACTCCTATCCGCTCGACCGCCCCGCCATCGCTGGCGCCACCGCCGCCATCGCGGATACCGAGCACTTCGACCAGACCCGCCGGGCGGTCATCGCCAGCCGCGAGCGCCTGACGCAGGATCTGGCGCAGCTGGGATTCGAGGTCCTGCCGTCCCGTGCGAATTTCGTCTTCGCCCGCCATCCGCAACGCGACGGCGCCGAACTGACCAAGGCGCTGCGCGACCGCAGCATCATCGTCCGCCACTTCAGGCTGCCGCGCATCGAGCAGTTCCTGCGCATCACCGTCGGCACCGATGCGCAGTGCGCGACGCTGGCGGCGGCGCTACGGGAAATACTCGGCTGACGTCGCCGGCCAGCGCTCGCGCCGGACGCCGCTTCCTGCCGGCGTTGCCGCCGGACGACCTGTGGCAGGACCCCACCTACCGCCGCCTCTGGCTGTCCATCCTGATCGGCGCCCTCGGCGGGCAGATCACGCCGCTGGCGCTCGCGCTGACCGCCGCAGTGTCGTTGCAGGCCAGCGCGACGCAGATCGGCACGCTGGGCGCCGTCGGCGTGGCGCCTTACGTCCTGTTGCTGCTGCCGGCGGGCGTTTGGCTGGATCGGGTGCGCAAGCTGCCGGTGTATGTCGCCGGCGAAACCGTCATGGCGCTGGTGCTGGCGAGCGTCCCGCTGGCCTGGGCCTTCGGCCGCCTGAACATGCCCTGGCTGTACGGCGTCGCCTTCGTCGCCGGCTGCGTTTCCGTGACGTCGGGAACGGCGGCGCAGATCGTCCTGACGCAGATCGTGACGCGCGAACAACTGGTCGAGGCACACGCCAAGAACCGGCTGGCCGGCTCGCTGGCCGAACTTTTCGGCCCGGGTGCGGCGGGCGCATTGATCAAGCTGGCCGGCGCGCCGCTGGCCCTGCTGATCAACGGCATCCTGCTCCTGGCCAGCGTCCGGCTGCTGAACGGCCTGCGCATCGTCGAGGTCCCGGCGGCGAGAACCGCGGCGAAGTTCTGGCCGGAACTGATGGAAGGCCTCCGCTTCGTCCTGCGCAATCGCCTCCTGATCTCGCTGGCGATGGTGGTCGGGCTGTGGCAGGTCTGTCAAACCGCCGCGATGGTGGTGCAGGTCCTGTTCGCGACGCGCGAACTCGGCCTGAGCGAATTCCAGTTCGCCCTGTGCTTCACCGGGGCTGGGCTGGGCACCGTGATCGCCAGTTCGTTCGGACGACGCATTTCCGGCCGTATCGGCCCGGGCCCCTGCCTTGTCGCCGGCATCGCGCTCAGCGGCATCGGCTGGCTGCAGCTGGCCGGGGCTCCGGCCGGCACTTGGGGCGTGATCGCCTTCGTTGCCATGCTGTTCTGCTTCAGCGCCGGCACGGTGCTGATTTTCAGCAATATGCTGGCGCTGCGCCAGGCCATGACGCCGGCGCCGCTGCTGGCGCGCATGACCAGCACCATGCGCTGGATGACGCTGTTCCCGGCCGGACCCGGCTCGCTGCTGGGCGGCTGGCTGGGCGAACAGTTCGGTTTGCGCCATGCCATGGCTTTCGGCGGCATCGGCGCTCTGGCGCTGGCCGCATGGGTCTGGCGTTATTCGATCATCCGGCGGACGAGCAGTTTGCCGGCACCCGCTGCGCATCCGGCCGACAACGGCCAAGGCATCTGAAGTGCCGCCGGCCGGTGGTCGGCGCCGACGCTAGGGTTGGCGGTTGCTGCGCTTTTCCGCCCAGTGCCTGATCTGGGTGCTGACGGCAGCGTGGCCGTTTTTCGCGGCAAGCGCCGCCGGCGTGAGGCCCTCGCGATCCTTGGCGTGCGCGTTGGCGCCGTTCCCCAGCAACAGCGAGACCAGCGCCGGCTGGTCGGTCGCCGCCGCCAGGTGCAAGGCCGTCCTGCCGCCCACGGTACGGTCGTTGATGTCGGCGCCCCTGGCGATCAGGACGGCGACGACTTCCTTGCCGCCGGCCACCACGCCCGCATGAAGGGGCGAGAAACCGTTCGCGTCCGTCGCATTGACCTCGGCGCCGCGGTCGATGAGAAGACCCGCCGTTTCGGCCCGGTTGAAGAATGCCGTCGCGAACAACGGCGTTCGCTTCAGCTTGTCCGCGACGTTGACGTTCGCCCCCGCCTCCATGGCTTGCACCAGGCCTTCGCTGTCGCCCTTGCCGGCAGCTTCGAACAGCCGGGCATCGACTTCGCTCAGGGTGCCGACAGGATGCAGATAGGCAGACGGATCGCCGGCGGCATCCGCCGTCTTCGGCGCATCGTCCTTGCCGCAGGCCGTCAATAGAAAAAGTGTCGCCGCCAGCAGGCAAACGAGCGGAACAATGCGTGCGGGCGGGTGTGCGTGTGTCGTCATGGTCGCCTCTTCGTTCGCCATCGAACCATCGCCGCGGCGAGGTCAGTCTTTCAGACGCAACTCGGCCGCACGGGCATGCGCGGTGAGTCCTTCGCCGTGCGCGAGGGTGGCGGCGATCGGGCCCAGCGTCTGCGCGCCGCCTTCCGACACCTCGATCAGGCTCGACCGCTTCTGGAAGTCATAGACGCCGAGCGGCGAGGAGAAGCGCGCGCTGCGCGACGTCGGCAGCACATGGTTGGGGCCGGCGCAGTAATCGCCGAGCGATTCCGACGTGTAGTGGCCGATGAAGATGGCGCCGGCATGGCGGATTTTTTCCACCAGCAGACGCGGCGCGGCCACCGCGAGTTCGAGGTGTTCCGGCGCAATGCGGTTGGCAATGACGCAAGCCTCGTCGAGGTCGGTCACCTTGATCAATGCGCCGCGGCCGGTCAGCGAGGCGGCGATGGTCTCGCGGCGCGGCATGGTCGGCAGCAGTTTGTCGATGCTCTGCTGCACACGCTCGATGAAGTCCGCATCCGGGCAGAGCAGGATGGACTGCGCCAGTTCGTCGTGCTCGGCTTGGGCGAACAGGTCGATGGCGACCCAGTCCGGGTTGCCGGAACCGTCGGCGATGATCAGCACTTCCGAAGGACCGGCGACCATGTCGATGCCGACGGTGCCGAAGACGCGGCGCTTGGCGCTGGCGACGTAGGCGTTGCCGGGGCCGACGATCTTGTCGACCTGCGGAATGGTTTGCGTGCCGTAGGCCAGAGCGGCGACGGCCTGCGCGCCGCCGATGGTGAACACGCGGTCGACGCCGGCGAGGTGCGCGGCGGCCAGCACCAGCGCATTCCTCTCCCCCTTGGGAGTCGGCACCACCATGATGAGTTCCCTGACGCCGGCGACCTTGGCCGGCAGCGCGTTCATCAGCACCGACGACGGATAGGCGGCCTTGCCGCCGGGTACGTAGAGGCCGACGCGGTCGAGCGGCGTCACCTTCTGGCCGAGGCGTGTGCCGTCGGCTTCGGTGTATTCCCAGGACTCGGCCTTCTGCCGTTCGTGGTAGCCGCGCACGCGGGCGGCGGCCTGTTCCAGGGCGGACTTCTGGTCGGCGGGCAGGCCGTCGAAGGCGGCTTTCAGGACGGCGGGCGACAGTTCTAGCTGCGCCATCGTGCTGACGTCGAGCTTGTCGAAACGGCCGGTGTAGTCGAGCACGGCAGCGTCGCCGAGCGTGCGCACGTTGGCGAGGATTTCGGCGACGGTGCGCTCGATGGCTTCGTCGGTGGAATTGTCGAACGCCAGCAGCGCGTCGAGCGTCGACAGAAACTCCGGATCGCGAGTGCTCAGGCGACGGATGGCGATACTCACTTGACAGCCCCGGCGATGGCGTCGATGACCGGCTGGATCAGCGTGCGCTTGGTTTTCAAGGATGCCTGGTTCACCACCAGGCGCGAGGAAATCTGCATGATCTCCTCGACCTCGACCAGATGGTTAGCCTTGAGCGTGCCGCCGCTGGAGACGAGGTCGACAATCGCCTCGGCCAGGCCGGCGAGCGGCGCCAGTTCCATCGAGCCGTAGAGCTTGATGAGGTCGACATGCACGCCCTTGGCGGCGAAGTGCTCGCGCGCCGTGTTGATGTACTTGGTGGCGATGCGCAGGCGGGCGCCGCGCCGCACCGCCGCCGCGTAGTCGAAGCCGGCCGGCACCGCGACCGACATGCGGCACTTGGCGATCTTGAGGTCGAGCGGCTGGTAGAGGCCGGTGCCGCCGTGCTCGATCAGCACGTCCTTGCCGGCGATGCCCATGTCGGCGGCGCCGTACTGGACATAGGTCGGCACGTCGGAGGCGCGCACGATCACCACGCGCACATCGAAGCGGTTGGTGCCGATGATGAGCTTGCGCGACGACTCCGGGTCTTCGACCGGCACGATGCCCGCCGCGGCGAGCAGCGGCAGGGTTTCCTCGAAGATGCGGCCCTTCGAGAGGGCGATGGTGATGCCGTTCATGGCGCTATTTTACCCGACGCACCCGCGCGCCGAGCGCGGTGAGCTTCTGCTCCAGGTTCTCGTAGCCGCGGTCGAGATGGTAGATGCGGTCGACCAGGGTTTCGCCCTGCGCCACCAGGCCGGCGATGACCAGGCTGGCGGAGGCGCGCAGGTCGGTGGCCATGACCGTGGCGCCGTCGAGCTTGGCGACACCCTTGATGACGGCGGTGTTGCCGTCGATCTTGATGTCGGCGCCGAGGCGGATGAGCTCGACCGCGTGCATGTAGCGGTTCTCGAAAATCGTCTCGCGGATCACCGCGGTACCGTCGGCGATGGCGTTGATGGCCATGAACTGCGCCTGCATGTCGGTCGGGAAAGCCGGATAGGGCGAGGTGCGGATCGACACCGAGGTCAGGCGGCGCGGTGCCTTGAGATGGATCGCGTCGCGCGCGAGTTCGATGTCGCAGCCGGCATCCATCAGCTTGTCGATGACGGCGTCGAGATAGGCCGAAGACGTCCCGGTCAGGCGCACGTCGCCGCCGGTCGCGGCGGCGGCGCACAGGTAGGTGCCGGTCTCGATGCGGTCGGGCATGATGCGGTGCGTCGCGCCGTGCAGGCTGGGAACGCCCTGGATGCGGATGACGTCGGTGCCGGCGCCCGAGATGCGCGCGCCCATGGCGACGAGGCAGTTGGCGAGATCGACGACTTCGGGCTCGCGCGCGGCGTTTTCGAGGATGGTCTCGCCTTCGGCGAGGCAGGCCGCCATCATCAGGTTCTCGGTGCCGGTAACGGTGACCATGTCGGTGAACAGCTTGGCGCCGCGCAACTTGGGCGACTTGGCATGCACGTAGCCGTGCTCGACGGAAATCTCCGCGCCCATCGCCTGCAAGCCCTTGATGTGCTGATCGACGGGACGCGCGCCGATGGCGCAGCCGCCAGGCAGCGACACCCGGGCCTCGCCGGCGCGGGCGGCCAGCGGCCCCAGCACCAGCACCGAGGCGCGCATGGTCTTGACCATCTCGTAGGGGGCGACGGGATTGTCGAGCCCGGCGGCGTCCAGGGTGACGCGGCTGCCTTCGCGGATGACCTTGACGCCCATCTGCTCCAGCAACTTCAGCATGGTGCCGATGTCGTTGAGATCGGGAACGTTGTCGAGCGTCAGCGGCTCTTTCGTCAGCAGGGCCGCGGTCAGCAGCGGCAGGGCGGCGTTCTTGGCGCCGGAAATGGCGACCTCGCCGCGCAGGGGCGTACCGCCTTCGATCAGCAGTTTATCCACGGGCTTTCCACTCCTCTGGCGTCAGCGTCTGCATCGACAAGGCATGCAGTTCGCCGGTATCGAAGCGCGCTTTCAGGACGGCATTGACTTTCTGCTGGCGGGCGACGCGCGACAGGCCGACGAACGAGGCACTGACGATCACGGCCTCGAAATGGCGGCCGTCACCGGCGACGGCGACATGTTCGCAAGGCAGCTCGTGGGCGATCCAGGTTTCAATTTGTTGCGGGTCGAGCATGTTTACATCCTCAGTTTATAGCCGCGCTTCAGCAAGGCCAGGGTAAACCCGGCCAAGACGACGAAGCAGGTGCTGACCACGGCCAGGCTGCTCCAGGGCGACACATCGGAGACGC
The DNA here is from genome assembly GCA_964632965.1 of uncultured Rhodocyclaceae bacterium. Taxonomy (GTDB): domain Bacteria; phylum Pseudomonadota; class Gammaproteobacteria; order Burkholderiales; family Rhodocyclaceae; genus Nitricoxidireducens. Next base: position 10,755 of record CAZWFC010000010.1, on the reverse strand, counting down.
CGAAGAAGCCGTAGCGGAAGCCGTCGATCATGTAGAACACGGGGTTGAAATGCGACACCTGCTGCCAGAAGGGTGGCAGCGAGTGTATCGAATAGAACACGCCGGAGAGAAAAGTCAGCGGCATGATGAGGAAGTTCTGGAAGGCGGCGAGCTGGTCGAACTTGTCGGCCCAGATGCCGGCGACGACGCCGAGCGTGCCAAGCAGGGCGCCGCCGAGCAGGGCGAACACGAGTATCCAGAGCGGCGCCGCGAAACGCAATTCGGCGAACCAGAAAGTGACGCACAGGACGCCGGCGCCGACGACCAGTCCGCGCACCGCAGCGGCCAGCACGTAGGCGGCCCAGAAGGTGCGATAGGAGATCGGCGGCAGCAGCACGAAGACGATGCTGCCAGTCACCTTCGACTGAATCAGCGACGACGACGAGTTGGCGAACGCGTTCTGCAGCACGGACATCATCACCAGTCCCGGCACGAGGAAGGCCGTGTAGGGGATGCCATGCACCTTCACGTGCGCTTCCAGCACATGGGAAAAGATCAGCAGGTACAGCATCGCCGTCAGCACGGGCGCCGCCACGGTCTGGAAGCCGACTTTCCAGAAGCGCAGCACTTCCTTGTAGAACAGGGTCCAGAAGCTGGTCATGCCTTCATCACCCGGACAAAGACGTCCTCAAGGTCCGGCTTGCCGATTTCCATGTCCTCGACGACGCAGCCGGCGGCGCGCAGGTCCGCCAGCACCCCCTCGATTTCGCCGTAATCGTCGAAGGGCAGCGACCACTGTCCGGCGCCCTGCTGCGCCCGCGCGGCGAGGGCGGCGGGCAGCGGGCTGCCCGTTCCCAGCCGCAGGCGCAGCGTGTGCGCGGTGAAGCGCCGCAGCAGGTTGGCGGTGGTATCGAGCGCCACGACGCGGCCCGCCTTGAGCATGGCGATGCGGCCGCAAAAGCTCTCGGCCTCTTCGAGGTAATGCGTCGTCAGGACGATGGTGTGGCCTTCGGTGTTCAGGCGGCCAATGAAGCGCCAGAGCGTCTGCCGCAGTTCGACGTCGACGCCGGCGGTCGGCTCGTCGAGGACGATGACCGGCGGCTTGTGCACCAGCGCCTGGGCCACCAGCACGCGGCGCTTCATGCCGCCCGACAGGGTGCGCATGTTGGCGCCGGCCTTCGCCGTCAGGTCGAGGTTGTGGAGGATTTCGTCGATCCAGTCGTCGTTGTCGCGTATGCCGAAGTAGCCCGACTGGATTTTCAGGGTTTCGCGCACGCTGAAAAACGGATCGAACACCAGCTCCTGCGGCACCACGCCGAGCAGGCGCCGGGCAGCGCGGTAATCGGACTGGACGTCGTGGCCCATGATCTCGACCCGGCCGCGGTCCGGGCGCGCCAGGCCCGCCAGGGCGGAAATCAGCGTCGTCTTGCCGGCGCCGTTGGGACCGAGCAGGCCGAAGAATTCGCCATCGGCGATGTCGAGGTCGACGCCGTCGAGCGCGCGGACGGCGCCGAAATGCTTGGCGACTCCGACGACACGGATGGCGGGACTATTCACTTGAGGGTACGGCACGGCGCCGGACGGCGCCCGTGTCAGAGCGGCAGCAACTCGCGGACGCCGTAAACGTCGGCGAGGCTGCTCAGGTTCTGCGGCGGATTGGCGATGCGGATATTCTTGCCCAATTGCTTGGCGGTGCGCTGCCAGCCGAACACCACGGCAAGGCCCGAGGAATCGACGTCGGTGACGCCGGCCAGGTCGAACACGGCATCGGCGCCGGACAGGATGGTCTTCCCCTCCGCCAGCAGGCCCGACGCCATGGTCAGCGTCATGGCACCGGTGACTTCAATGCGGTCGCCGAGGTCGCGCATCATTTCTTGACGCTGGCCGCCTCGCCGGTCTTGTTTTTGGCCTGGAGGGACTTGATCAGACCGTCGATGCCGCCCTGGCGCACTTCGGTGGCGAACGATTCGCGGTAATTCAGGATCAGGCTGATGCCGCCGACTTCGATGTCATAGACCTTCCAGGCCGCGCCCTGCTTGTCCAGGTAGTAGTCGAGTTCGATCGGCTTGCCGCCCGGCTGCTTGATGTCGGTATGCACCTTGACGTCGGTATCGGCCGGCTGCATTTTCAACGGTTTATAGCTGATGGTCTGATTCTTGTACTCGGTCAGGGCCTTCGAGTAGGTGCGCACCAGCAGGGTATGGAACTCGTCGGTCAGGGTCTTCTGCTGGGCCGGGGTCGCCTCGCGCCAGTTGCGCGCCAGGGCGAGCTGCGTCATGCGGACGAAATTGAAATGCGGCAGAACCTTGGCCTCGACCAGGTCGATCGCCTTCTTGTGGTTGCCCGACTGGATATCCTTGTCCTTGCGGACGATATCGAGCACTTCCTCGGTCACGTTCTTGACGAGCGCATCGGGCGCCATTTCCTGCGCACCCACGCCAGCGGCGAGGACCAGGCCTGCCACCATGCTAAACAGCCACTTCATGGATTGATCCTTCGGTTCGGGTTGAATCGGTTCGATTAGAGACGGCCTTCAGCCATCGCCTGGGCCAGCGTCACGCCATCCAGACTGGATTGCTGTTCCGGCGCTTCCGGACGGGGCGTCGCCGCGGCGGCGGCCTCGACCGGAGCGGGGGCCGACTCGGCAGCCTGCACCGGACGCTCGACCTGATCGGCCTCGGCGTCGAGTTCGCGCGGCGGATTGCCGTCATGGATCAGGCTGCGGCGACGCTGCAGATAGCCGTCGCGCATATAGGAATACTTGTCGAGCGCCGCTTCCTCGATGACCTTGTCGGCCGGCAGCATGTTGGCGCGGTCGCTGGCGATGCGCACGGCGAGCAGCGTGTTGCGGGTCGGGATGTGATCGATGTTGGCGACCGGGTCGGCCTTGACGTCGAGCACCAGGCCGACGGTATCGCGCACCGTGCGCGGACCGAAGAAGGGTACGACGACATAGGCGCCGTTGCCGACGCCCCAGCGGCCGAAAGTCTGGCCGAAATCCTCGTCGTGCTTTTCCAGGCCCATGTCGGTGGCCCAGTCGATGACGCCGAGGACGCCGATGGTGCTGTTCACCACGAAACGCCCGGCATCCGAGAAGGCTTCGGGCACCTTGCCCTGAAGCAGGTTATTGACGGCGATGAAGACGTCGGCGATGTTGCCGAAGAAATTGGTGACGCCGGTGCGCACCGGCGTCGGCAGCACCGCTTCATAGCCTTGGGCGACCGGCTTGATGATCACCGTGTCGAGGCCGTCGTTGAAGGCGAACATCGCCCGGTTGAAGCCCTCGATCGGATCCTTGGGATTGCCGGATGTGGCGCAACCGCCCATGAGGCCCACCATGCCGGCCGCCAGGGCCAGCGTCATGATGCGTTTCGCGAACGTTTTGCCGTTTGACACGAGTGCTTCCTTTCGACTTGTTGTTGCTTCGGCCCGGATGTCGGACCTGCTTACTTCTTGCCGTTGTCTTCCTGCGCCTTGTTGAACATGAACTGGCTGATCAGCTTTTCCAGCACCACCGCCGACTGGGTCTTCTTGACCGTGGCGCCGTCCTTCAGCATTTCCGTATCGCCGCCCACTTCGAAACCGATGTACTGTTCGCCAAGTATGCCAGATGTATTGATGGTCAGGATCGTGTCGCGGGGAAACTTGTAGCGGTTGTCCACCTGCATGGCGACCACGGCCTTGTAGCTCTCCGGATCGAAACGCACTTCGGCGACGCGCCCGACGACCACACCCGCGCTTTTTACCGGCGCACGGACCTTCAGGCCCCCGATGTTATCAAATTCGGCCTGCAGCCGGTATGTTTCACCGACGGAGGACGAGGCCAGGTTGCCCACTTTGAGGGCTAAAAACAACAGGGCGGCAAGGCCGATGGCAACGAAAAATCCGACCCACAGGTCGAGCGTAGCGCGATTCATTAGACACCTCTGAACATGATGGCGGTAAGAATAAAGTCGGCGGCAAGGATCGCCAGGGACGATGTCACGACGGTACGGGTGGTGGCGCCGGAGACGCCCTCGGCGGTCGGCTCGCAATCGTAGCCTTCGAAGACGGCGATCCAGCTGATGATGATGCCGAAGACGAAGCTCTTGATGACGCCGTTGACGATGTCCTCGCGAAAATCGACGGAAGCCTGCATCTGCGACCAGAACGAACCTTCGTCGACGCCGATCAACTGGACGCCGACGAGGTAGCCGCCGAAGATGCCCATGGCCGAGAACAGCGCCGCCAGCAGCGGCATCGAGATGACACCGGCCCAGAAGCGCGGCGCGACGACGCGGGCGATCGGGTCGACGGCCATCATTTCCATGGCCGAAAGCTGCTCGGTAGCCTTCATCAGACCGATTTCGGCCGTGATCGCCGAACCGGCGCGGCTGGCGAACAGCAGCGCCGCGACCACCGGCCCGAGTTCACGCACCAGGGAGAGCGCAACCAGAATGCCGAGCGCCTCGGACGAGCCGTAGCGTTGCAGCGTGTCGTAGCCCTGCAGGCCGAGCACCATGCCGACGAAAAGGCCGGAGACGAGGATGATGATGAGCGACAGGACGCCGGTGAAATAGATCTCGCGGATCGTCAGGCCGAAGCGCCGGAATGCCGTGCCCGAATAGAGCACGGTCGCCAGCAGGAAGCGGCTGGCGAAGCCGAGCCGCCAGATGCGGTCGGTCACACGGCGCCCGAGACCGCGCAGGCCGCCGGAAAAGAAGTCATCGCGCACGGGGCGCCTCCGTGTAGATTTGCTCGCCGTACGGCCTGGCGGGATAGTGGAAAGTCACCGGGCCGTCGGCCTCGCCCCAGACGAACTGGTGCACATAGGGTTCCTTGGAGTGCCGGATGTCGTCGGCCGTGCCTTCGGCGACGATCTTGCCTTCGGAAACGAAATAGACGTAATCGACGATTTTCAGCGACTCCTGGATATCGTGGGTCACAACAATGGAACTGATGCCCAGCGCATCGTTCAGCGTGCGGATCAACTGACCGACGATGGACAGCGAAATCGGGTCGAGGCCGGCGAACGGCTCATCGTACATGATCAGCATCGGATCGAGCGCAATCGCCCGCGCCAGCGCGACGCGGCGCGCCATGCCGCCCGACAGCTCCGAGGGCATCAGCTTCTGGGCGCCGCGCAAGCCGACGGCATGGAGCTTCATCAACACCATGTCGTGGATGATCTCTTCCGGCAGATCGGTGTGCTCGCGCATCTGGAAAGCGACGTTGTCGTAGACCGTCATGTCCGTGAACAGCGCGCCGAACTGGAACAGCATGCCCATGCGGCGGCGCAACGCGTAGAGACCGTCGTTGTCGAGATCGTTGACCACCTGGCCATTCACCTTCACTTCGCCGGACGTGGCCTTGAGCTGGCCGCCGATCAGCCGTAGCGTCGTCGTCTTGCCGCAGCCGGAAAGGCCCATGATCGCCACGACCTTGCCGCGCGGGATCTCCATGTTGATGCCTTGGAGAACGGGGCGCCGGTCATAGGTGAAGTTGACGTCGGTGAGTTTGACGAGGGGTTCGGACACGAAGCGGACAGAGTGAAAACGCGAAGGGCCGATTCTACCAGATGATTCGTATTCGGCCGGGATACTCAGGCCGGTCCGAAGACGCTCCACGACAAGCCGAAAACGCCGGAAAATCCGCGTCGGCACCCGATTCCAGTCGGCGGCATGGGATATGATGGCCGGCAACGCGACGCATCTCCGGAGCCCGATGTCACCCACCACTTTCCAGCCGCCGCCGTGACCGACCCTGCCGGCAAGCCCGTTTTGTTGATCGTCGATGACGACCCGCTCATCATCGACAGTCTCGGTTTCACTCTCGGCCGCGACTTCGATGTCCTGACGGCCGCCAGCCGCGCCGAAGCCGTCGACCGGCTTTCCTCCGGCGCCGCCATGCCGGCGCTGGCCCTGATCGACCTCGGCCTGCCGCCGACGCCGCACCGCCCGGACGAGGGTTTCGCCCTGATACGCGAATTGATCGCCCGCTCCCCGGCCATCCGCATCGTCGTGCTCTCCGGACAGAACGACGAGGCCAATGCCCGTCACGCCCGCACGCTGGGCGCGGTCGATTTCGTCGCCAAGCCGGCCGACGCCGAGCGCCTGCGCACCCTGCTCAATCAGGTTCTCGCCTATCCGGCGCACTCCGCGGCGGTCGCCGCCGGCCGCGCGGAACTGGTCGGCGAAAGCCTGCCGCTGCAGAAGCTGCGGCTGCAACTGCGGCAGTACGCCAATTCCCCCTTCCCCGTCCTCATCGACGGCGAATCGGGCAGCGGCAAGGAAATCGTCGCCGCCAGCCTGCATCGTCTTGCCGAGCGCGGCAACCAACCCTACCTGGCGCTCAACTGCGCCGCCATCTCGCCGGCGCTGGTCGAACCGACGCTGTTCGGCCATGCCAAGGGCGCATTCACCGGCGCCGCCGGCGCCCGCGCCGGCTATTTCGAGGAAGCCGCCGACGGCACGCTCTTCCTCGACGAAATCGGCGAATTGCCGCTCGAACTCCAGCCCAAGCTCCTGCGGGTGCTGGAAAACGGCGCCTACCAGCGCGTCGGCGAAACCCAGGAACGGGTCGCGCGCGCGCGCGTTGTCGCGGCCACCAACCGCGACCTGAAGAAGGAAATCCGCGACGGCCGTTTCCGCGCCGATCTCTACCACCGCCTCTCGGTCTTTACCATCGCCGTGCCGCCGCTGCGCGACATGGGAGAAGACCGGCTGCGGCTGCTCGATCACTTCCGCCATCACTACGCCGCGCAGGCGGGGCAGGAACCCTTCAACCTTTCCGCGGAAGCCGCGGCGCGCTGGCTGGCCTATCACTTCCCCGGCAACGTCAGGGAATTGCGCAACATCGCCATCCGCCTCGCCACCAAGTATCCCGGCCAGAGCGTGTCCGCCGCCGACCTTGAGGCGGAGCTCGACAGCGAACTCCCCGCCGCAGAACAACCCGTCCTGCCGCACGACGCGCAAACGCTGACGGCGGTCGCGCTCGCCCACATAAAGTCGGAAGGCGAAGGCTTCAGCCTCGACGAGACCTTGCGACGATGGGAATCCGCCTATATCGACGCCGCCCAGCGCCTCACCCAAGGCAACGTCAGCCAGGCGGCCAAGGCTCTCGGCGTCAATCGCACGACGCTCTACAATCGCATGGAAGCCCTGGCCCGCGGCAGGGAAAAGAACTGAGGGAGTCGATCGGACAATGTATCTGGACCATTTCGGCCTCGCCGAATCGCCTTTCCGCATCACACCGCACACGGATTTCTTCTTTTCCGGCGCCAACCGCGGCGCCACGCTGAATGCGCTGCTCTACGCCATCACCCACGACGAGGGCATCGTCAAGGTCAGCGGCGAGGTCGGCAGCGGCAAGACCATGCTCTGCCGCGTGCTCATGGAGCGACTACCCGCCCATATCGACATCGTCTATCTGGCCAACCCCTCGCTTTCGCGCGACGACATCCTCTATGCCATCGTCGACGAACTCGGACTGGAAGTGCCCAAGGATGCCCGCGCCAGCGCCGTCCAGCGCGCGCTGCAGCAGCATCTGGTAATGCTCTATGGCGCCGGCCGCCAGGTCGTGGTGCTGATCGACGAAGCCCACGCCATGCCGCCGGAAACCCTGGAGGAAATCCGTCTCCTCTCCAACCTCGAATCGAACCGGCACAAGCTGCTCCAGTTGGTGCTGTTCGGCCAGCCGGAGCTGAACGACATCCTGGCCCGCCCGGACATGCGGCAACTGAAGGAACGCATCACCCACAACTTCACGCTCGAACCTCTGGTACGCACCGACATCGCCGAGTACATCGACTTCCGCATGCGCGCCGCGGGCTACCGCGGCCCGGAGGTTTTCGGCGCCGATGCCGTCAAGCTGATAGCAGGTACTTCGCTGGGGCTCACCCGGCGCGTCAACATCCTCGCCGACAAGTCCCTGCTGGCCGCCTTCGCGGCCGGCAGCCACCGGATCACGCCGAAGGAAGTCAAGGCGGCCATCGGCGACACGGAGTTCGCCACGTCCGTACGCCAGCCGTCCCGACTCTGGCTGACGCTGGCCGCCATCGGCGCCGGCCTGGTGCTCCTCACGGCGATTCTCGCCACCTCGCGCAACGGGCCTGACACCGCCGCCGCCCCTGCCGCTGCGGTGACAACGCCATCCGCAGCGGCAGGCGTCCCGCAAGCAGCAGCCGAGCCTGCTGCGGCAAAACCGGCGCCAAGCGCCGCCGCTGCGGACGACTGGCCCGAACTCGGTCCCGTCACGCGGCAACGCGCCGCCGCGAGCCGGGACTGGCTGGCGAAGGCAGCCGACGAACGCTGGTTCCTGCAACTGGTCAGAGCTGACATCGCACAGGCCGCGCGCGTCGAGGCCGTTGCCGCCCAGGCCGGCGAACTGCTCGGGCCGGACCAGGTGCGGGTCTACGCGCTCAAGCTGCACGGCAATCGCCGCATCGGCGTGATCTACGGCGACTTCTCCAGCCGGGCGGAAGCCGCCGCGGCGGCGGCCAGGTTCCCGCAAGCCCTCGGGGCGCTGAATCCCTACCCGCGCCAGATGAGGAAATTGCGTTGAGGCGGCCGGGGTCCCCTATAAAGTTCGGTTGAAAAATCATGCGGTTGTTCATTTTTTTGCTATGTTAAGATGGCTTGCACGCATCGAAAACATTGAAAAATGTGTGAGTATGTCCCAGCCCCCGCCATGACCAATAGACGACATTTCGCTGTCCCATTCCTCGCGCTGGCTGTCGCGGCATGCGCCGGCGCGCCGATCCAGTCGCCGGGCAGCGGCCACATCCAGGCCGCCGAAACGCCGGCACCGGCGCAGAACATCCCGGCCACGGTGCAGAACACCGTCGCGCTGCCAAAACCCAAGGCCGCGCCTGTCGTCGAAACCTACAGCGTCGTCGTCAATAACGTCCGCGTCCAGGAACTCCTGTTCGCCCTGGCCCGCGACGCCAAGGTCAACGTCGACATCCATCCCGGCATCAACGGCGTCGTCACCCTCAACGCCATCGACCAGACCCTCCAGCAAATCCTCACCCGCATCGGCAAGCAGGTCGACATGCGCTGGGAACTCGACGGCCCCAACCTGGCCGTGATGCCCGACTCGCCCTTCCTGCGCATCTACAAGGTGGACTACGTCAACATGTCGCGCGACGTGACCGGCACGGTCTCGATCAGCACCCAGATCGCATCGACCAGCGCCAGCGCCACGGGAGCCGCCGCGACCGGAGCCAGCGGCAACACCTCGACCACCGCCGTGAAGAGCACGGCGCAGAACCACTTCTGGGAATCGCTGGACAAGAACCTGAAGGACATGCTGCGCGAGACCGACAAGATCCTGCCGGAAGGCTCCAGCGAAACGGTCATCGAACGCGCCGACCAGCAGTCGACCACCGGCACGGGTGCGCCAGCGCCGCGGGCCGGCGGGCACGGCGGCGGCAACCCGTCCTCGATCGCCGGCAGCCCGAACCCGGCCGCCCTGCAGCAGGAAGCGACGACGGTCGTGCGCCGCACGACCTTCCGCGAAGCCGCCTCGGTCATCGTGAACTCCGAGGCCGGAGTCGTCGTCGTGCGCGCCACCTCGCGGCAACATGAAAAAGTGCAGGAATACCTCGACCTCGTGACCGTCAACTCGCGCCGCCAGGTCATCATCGAAGCCACCATCGCCGAGGTCACGCTGGGCCACCAGTACCAGCAAGGCATCAACTGGCAGAGCCTGCTCACGGCGCGCCCCGGCAGCCGGTCGGCCGGCTTTTCGATAACGCAAAACAGTTCCACCGTTGCCGGCGCCGCCGCCGCCGTCCCGGGCACCGGCCTGGCCGGCGCCGCCCTGGTGCTCAACTACAAGTCGCTGGGGTACGGCATCACCTCGGCCCTTTCGCTGCTGGAAACCTTCGGCACCGTCAAGGTGCTGTCGAGTCCGAAAATCAGCGTGCTCAACAACCAGACGGCCATGCTCAAGGTCGTCGACAACATCGTCTACTTCACGGTCAAGTCGGACACCGTCACACCCTCCGCCGGCGCCCCCATCACGACCTACACCACCACGCCGCAATCGGTATCGGTGGGCCTGGTGATGAGCGTCACGCCGCAGATCAGCGAATACGGCAGCATCCTCCTCAACGTGCGGCCGACCATCTCCAGCCTCAAGGGCAACGGAAAAAAGGACCCCACCCCGAATCTGACCGTCGACAACATGGTTCCCGAAATCCAGACGCGCGAAATGGAATCCATGCTGCGCCTCGCCGACGGCGAAATCGCCGTCATGGGCGGCCTGATGGAAGACAAGATCAACTACAACACCGACGCTGTCCCCGGCCTGGGCAGCATTCCCGTCATCGGCAACTTCTTCCGCAACCGCAACGACGCCAACACCAAGACCGAGCTCGTCATTTTCCTGCGCCCCACCGTCATCCGCGATCCGAGCATCAACGGCGACTATCGCAACTTCCGCGACCAGTTGCCGGACAGGAATTTCCTCGCGCCGCCGCCGACCCAGCAGCCGCTCGCGGGAGGCACCGCGCCATGAGCCTGCTCATGGACGCCCTGAAAAAGGCCGAGCAGGCGAAACAGCTGGGGCAGACGGAAGAGGCCGCGGCGAAGGAGGGCCCCGCCGCCGCGTTGCGGCTCGAACCGCTGGCAGCCGCGCCGGCTGGGCCGGAAGCGGATGCAGCGCCCGCCGCCGCGCCGGAACCGCCCCCCCATCTCGAAGTCCTCGATGCCGAATTCATGGACCAGATGCGGCGTTCCGCCGCGGCGAAGCCCGCCGCCCCGGCCGCGGCGCCCGGCACCGGCCAGCCGCAAC
>CAZWFC010000009.1:0-37664 GCA_964632965.1 uncultured Rhodocyclaceae bacterium | reverse complement strand
CCGGCGACATGATCAAGCCCGGCGCCACGGTGATCGACGTCGGCATCAACCGCACGCCGGAAGGCAAGCTCTGCGGCGACGTCGATTTCGAATCCGCGCAGGAAGTCGCCGGCCTCATCACCCCCGTGCCCGGCGGCGTCGGCCCGATGACCATCACCATGCTGCTTGCCAATACCCTCGAATCCGCTGAAAGGACGCTGAAATGAGTCATCCCCTCGTCGGCATCGTCATGGGCTCGGACAGCGACTGGCCGCTGCTGCGCGCCGCCGCCGTGACGCTCAAGCAGTTCGACATCCCCTACGAAGCCAAGGTGCTCTCCGCCCACCGCACGCCCGACCAGGCGCTCGACTATGCGTCCGGCGCCGCCGGCCGCGGCATGAAGGTGCTGATCGGCGCCGCCGGCGGCGCCGCCCACCTCGCCGGCGTGCTCGCCGCCAAGACCGAACTGCCGGTGCTGGCAGTGCCCATGCCCTCCAAGCATCTGCAAGGCCTCGATTCGCTGCTGGCCATGGTGCAGATGCCGGCCGGCATCCCCGTCGCCACCTTCGCCATCGGCGAGGCCGGTGCCACCAATGCCGCGCTGTTCGCGGTCAGCATGCTGGCGCTTTCCGATCCGGCGGTGGCGCGGAAGCTTTCCAAATTCCGTCGCGCGCAGACCGAGAAGGTACTGGCGAAGACCCTCGCGGATCTGCCCTGAGCCATGCCTGATTCCGCCGTGGCACGCGCGGCGGAGTTGCTGCGCCAGGGCGAACTGGTCGCCTTCCCGACCGAGACCGTCTACGGCCTCGGCGCCGATGCCGCCAACCCGGCGGCGGTGGCGAAGATCTTCGCCGCCAAGGGCCGGCCCGCCGACCATCCATTGATCGTGCACCTGCCCGGCCACGACCACATCGAGCGCTGGGCGCGCGACATTCCCGACACCGCCTACGAGCTGGCCGAAGCCTTCTGGCCCGGTCCGCTGACCCTGATCCTCAGGCGCCAGCCGCAGGTGCCGGATGCCGTCACCGGCGGCCAGGACACCGTCGGCCTGCGCGTGCCCGGACATCCGCTGGCGCTCGACCTGCTGCGCGCCTTCGGCGGCGGCGTGGCCGCGCCGTCGGCCAACCGCTTCGGCCACATCAGCCCGACCACCGCCGCGCACGTGCGCGCGGAACTCGGCGCCGCCGTGGCGCTGGTGCTCGACGGCGGCCCCTGCCAGGTCGGCATCGAGTCGACCATCCTCGACCTCGCGCACGGCCGGCCGACCATCCTGCGCCCCGGCATGATCGGCGGCGAGGCCATCGCCAGGGTGCTCGGCGAGCTGCCCGCGCTGGGCGGCGGCGCCGCGGCGCCGCGCGTTTCCGGCTCGCTCGAAGCCCACTACGCGCCGCGTACGCCGCTGGTGCTGGTGCCCGCCGACGGCCTGTCCATCGCCGTGCGCAACGCCATCGTCGCGCGCGAAAAAGTCGCCGTGCTTTCCTGCTTCGAACAGCCGCTGCATCACGAACTGATCGTCTGGCAGCGCGCCCCGGTCGAGGCCGACGCCTTCGCCCACGAGCTCTACGCCAGCCTGCGCGAACTCGACAGCCGCGGCTGCGCGCGCATCATCGTCCAGCGCCCGCCGCAGACCGAAGCCTGGTCCGCGATCATGGACCGGCTGAAACGCGCCGCCGCAGGATCGGGCGCGGCGTAGGTTTCGGGGATACCGGTCGACCATATCCCAAGGGATACCGGTCTCCGACCATATCCGGGGGATACCGGTCTTCGACCATAAAGTCCTGCAACGCACGGCCGATATATCTACTGCCGGCTTCCTCCGGCGATGGAGGCAATCATGTCAGCCCGAGAGTCAGTGCAGGACGCAACTTCCGCCAGCGCAACGGAAAAACAGGCGGACAAGCCCGACAACGGCCGCATCGGCGCCGCCGTGCATGCCGCCGTGAGTCATGGTCTCGTCATCGGCCGCCAGGTCAAGATCGGCGTCGTGCGCGGCGTGGTCATCGGCTACAACATCGCCCGTCGCGGCCGCTTCCGCGGCGTCCGCTACCCGCTGCTGGTCAAGACCGAGCTGGGGATCGCCAAATTCAGGCTCGACGAGGTTGTTCCCGCCTGAAACGTCTCTGCTATAATGCGCGCCTTCTTGGGGATGTAGCTCAGCTGGGAGAGCGTCGCGTTCGCAATGCGAAGGTCAGGAGTTCGATCCTCCTCATCTCCACCAGGACATGGTCCGACAAGGACCGAAGTGTCGCTAGCAGCATAACCGTTCCGCTCCGGAACGGTTATGCCACCGAAAAGCAGCGGCACGGATATGCATGAGGCCGCAAACTAAAATCGACGCGTGGAAACACGCGTCGATTTTTTTTGTGCGCTCGGCATAGGCGCGATCCTGAAGTCAGCAATCATCAGCGGCGCAATAGACCTATGATCTGAATTTCCTGCGACGGCGGCACTATATCTAAACAACGGTGAGCCATAGGCTTTTGCTACTGCGTGACTGATAAATCTCTGCCGTCGCCATAGATTCCGAAAAAGAGAAAAATTCCTTCGGTGCGGTGTCGTGAGTCACGCAGACCACTTCTTCAAGATGATGTTGTGCCGCGTTTGGCACTAACCTATTGGAAGGAATGATTATGACTACGAAGAGCTCGACTCCCGCACCCACTACGCCCATGACCGCCGCAGCTACCGCTCGAATTCAGGGCGCTACCGCCAAAGCTAATGGCGGTGGCGTCGCCAAAGGGAGCTTTGCTGCACGCGCCCAACGCGCAGCAGCAAAGGGCGCGAAGCGTTAATTTGGAGAGGGCGGGGATAATCCCCGCCCGCAAAGAACATGACAAAAGAAACCATTATTCCTCGGCTGGGATACCTTCTTCGGGCACTGATCAAGGCTGGTGGGTATCGAGGACATTTCGTTGCCATCGGCCTGGATAAAGACTTGGATGATCTCGCCGTTGAAGCCAAAGACAGACAAGGCACGCTCGCCGAACTGATGCAGAAGGTCGAGGATGCTTGCACGAAGGCACTGGCAATGGATTGCGGCAACGACTGGGCGCAGTTCTTCCGCCTAGCTTGGTTCCGAACCCGTGGGGTAATCCAGACTCTGGTGCAATATGTTGACACCAGTCCGATGACACAGGAACAGGGGACAGAACTTTTTTCCCGGCATTTCGCAGTCCCCATGTGCTCGGGGCTCCTGCGGTTATGTGCCGCCCAGCGCCCGGGGCCAGATACCGAGAATTGGTGGACGAGTCCTTTTCAGGCTTGGGTATCGTTTGCCGCAAGCAAGGCAAACATCCCCGAGGAGACGTTGCTGGCGAATCTCGCTAATGAGATTGATGCTGACCAGCGCACCATTGAACGCTGGATGTCGGGTGAGCCAGTGGGCAAGCTTGTTTGGCCCTATGCTCCCAAGGTGAAGGCTGCGCTCGGTCAGCGTGTGCAGGAGCGGGTTCCTTTGTGCTCGTTCGGGACCGATGCCAATGTCAATTCGAACGGCTGTTTTCCGTTTCAGGCGGAACGGCATGCATGCCGTTCGATATATGGCCTTAGCTCAATTGTATTTCGTCCGGTGTTCTCCGATAATAATCAGTCACATAGTGTTCGAGTGTTTGCGCCCACGAACTTGCGCCGGGAGCCCGAAATGACCTTTGCCACGACACTACAGAATCAGTCCGCCGTTATCAGCGTTCCGTCCCGATTCGATTTCCGGCTGATGCAGGATTTCCGCGTCACCGCCGATCATGTGATCAATCGCGGGACGGGTTCGGAAATCGTTGTCGACCTCACCCGCACCGACTACCTGGACACCGCGGGCATGGGGATGCTGCTGGTTTTGCGCGACCGCGCTCGCGCTGGCGGCAAGGCCGTCGTTCTTGCGCATGCCACCGGGGCCGTTAAGGAATCGCTGGAAGTCGCCAACTTCGGAACGCTGTTTGAATTTCGCTAGCCGGGCGTCGGCCGGGACCTGCAGATAGCCAAGTGAGCTTGGCTGCCTTACTTTGCGACCTGATAGGACTCGAGTTCGTATTCGTGCAGGCGCTTTCCGTTATAGCGGTACTCGAATTTCACCGGTTGCCTGATTGCCGGGACGAACCAGGCCGAACGCGTACCCGTCGAGGCGATGCCGAACGCATGTCGGTAGTTATCCCGGCTGTCTATCCGTAGCGCCTCGAATTTACCCGCGGGTACCGTAATCGTCTCCCAGCCGCGGACTTCGTATTCGTAATCGACCTCGAAGCTGCAGATGATCCCGCATTCGCCCTTGTACTGGCCGCGCCATTTCTTTCCGGGCTCCAACGGGAACTGAAAATAAGGCGCGAAGGGGACGAACTTGATCTCTTCGGCGTGTTGCTGACCCAGTTGGACAAGCGGATTCCAGTCGGTGTTGAGGACGAGCGTCATCTGTTCGTTGATGTTCGAGACATAGCGGATCTCGATCCTGCCATCCAGAACATCCGTGACCTTGTAGGTGGGCGCGTCGGCACCGTTCTGGTTGCTGCCGCGATAACGCCAGAAGTCGCCCACTTTGGGCAGTGCGGGCGCTGTGACCGGTAGCGTACGGTCGTGCAGGGTGCCCGGGGCGATGCTGGCCACCTGAACGCCACCGGACAGATGTTCCAGCCGGTTGCGCGCCAGTTCGGCAAACTGCCCGTCGGCATACTTGTTCAGGTAGGCCGTGTAGTCGGCTGCCGTGTTGCCCCTGTCGGCGCTTTCCCAGAACGCCAGTTCGAGCGTCGCGGCGCTGATCGGGGCGGCGGGTTGAGCCGTCGTCGGAGCGGCTCCGCTCGCGCCGCCGCGAAAGTAGAAGTCGCCGGTCAGCGAGGACGACTCCCAGGGAATTTGCGCTTCGTTGCTTTTCCTGACGACGTTGGCGCGCACGCGTTTGAAGACGTCCTCGATCTTGATGCCCGGAACGTCCATGGCGGCGAGCAATTCGGCCGTGTAGAGCCCGTTGCGTCCGTCGCCGTCGGCGGCTACTTTGCCGGGGGCCGTGGCATAGGCGATCAGGGTGCCGGCGGGCGCGTTGATCTGGGCCAGGCCTTGGCCGCCGCCGCGGAAGCGCCGCTCGAAGGGGTTGTTGCGGCAGGCATCGAGGATCACCATCGACAGGCGCGCCGGAGCGAGTTTGTCGAGCAGTTGATCCACATCGACGGCCTCGCTGCTGACTGACGATTCGCTGCGAATCTCGGCGTCGATGGGAATCAGGTAGTTCCTGCCGCGCACCTGCATGCCGTGTCCGGCATAAAAGAACAGTGCCTCGGCACCGCTTTGGACCTTGTCGCCGAATTCGGTGAGCGAGCGCAGCATTTCCTTCTGTCGCACATTGGTCTGCACGATGACGTCGAATCCGAGCCGCCTCAGCTTGGCGGCGATGTCCTTGGCGTCGTTGGCGGGATTCTTCAGCGCACCGGCGCCTGGATAGGCGGCGTTGCCAATGACGAGCGCGACGCGTTTTTCGGCGCCTGTGGATGCCATGCCAAGATTGCGCTGCGGTTCGGCGGCGAACGACCCTGTCGCAAACAAGCCGAACAAAGCCAGGGCGGCATACCTGATGAGTACCGGCTGCATGGATTCTCTGCTGCTTCACAATGATCGTGCCGCCTATTCTAGAGGACGGCGGATGGTGGCGTGATCAATCGGCGCAATGAGCGATTCACTTCGCACGGTCACCGAGTTCACAGCCGGCACGATTCGCCGTTCGAGACTATTGCAATCCGGACATATGAACGTCGCGGCGGGGCAAATTTTGCACTTGCTTTGCACTGGATTTCCTCCCAATATTCGTAGCAGGGCGGTTTGCCTGCGCCGACACGGAGCCTGTCGGCGGATCGGGCTGGCCACTCCCGGCGCGGGGATTTCGGCACATTGTCTGGATACCGTGCAGGTTCGGTTCTGCCCTCGACCCCGGTCATTGCCATAGCGATCAGAGAGAGGCAGCCATGACCATAAAGAAGATCGACGTCAGCCAGCTCCAGCCCGGCATGTTCGTTACCAACTTCAAGACGCACTGGGAAAAGCACCCGTTCTATCTGCGTCGCCTGCAAATCGACAGCGACGAGCAGATTCGCCTTGTCGCGGGCAGCGGTATCCAGGAGGTCTTCATCGATACCAGCCGCGGTCGCGATGTTGCGGCGGGGGCGGCCGGGCCGGTTGCGCAGGAGCGCGCCCGCACGCCCACTGCCGAGGAATTCCGGCAGGCGCGACGGGCCATCGAGCAGGCTTCGGCCGTCGTCCGGCGCGCGTTCAGCGATGTCCGCCTGGGACGCAAGATGGACATGACATCGATGTACCAGATGACGCACGAGATCGCCGAGTCGGTGATACGCGACCGCGACCTGATGATGCTGGTCTGCGGCATGTACCAGCGGCGGCCGAGCGTTTTCGTCCATTCGGTGAACGTCTGCGTTCTGCTGATCAACTTCGCCAGCCAGCAGCATCTGCCCGGTGCCACGGTGCGGGCGCTGGCGCTGGGCGGTCTGCTGCACGACCTGGGGCTCGGCGATACCTGTGCGGCAAGCCTCGAATCGGGATCGCCCGCGGATGACCACGAGCATGTCGCCAAGGCGCTGGACCAGCTCAAGTCCTACAACCTGGCGCCGGAAACCCTGGCGGCGATCGGTGAGCATCATGAGCGCGCCGACGGCAGCGGTTTCCCGCGCGGCCTCACTTCCGCCGAAATCTCGCTCTACGGCACGATGACCGGCATCGCCGATACTTACGATCAGCTGTGTTCACCGAAGCTGTGTACGCCGAGTTACGGTGCGGACGTGTTGCCGCCTCCGGAGGCCATGGCCAAGCTGTTCGAATGGGGGCCCCGCTATTTCGATTCCGCGCTGGGCGCCGGTTTCGTGCGGGCGATCGGCATTTATCCGGTCGGTTCGCTGGTGCGCCTGGAGAGCGGTCTGCTCGCCCTCGTGATGCAGCACCGGCCCGATGCCCTGCTCCATCCGCGGGTGCGGGTCATCTACGATACCAAGCTGCCCGGGCCCGTTCGTGCCGAGGATCGCGACCTGGCCGAAGCGCCGTGGTCGACGCAGGATCGCATCGTGGCACCGGAAGATCCGGCCAAGTGGGGGATCACGCTCGACGACTACCTGGGCTTGAATCCGCAGCAGTAGTCGGCGCGGAAACGCGCCTTATCCCGTTACCAGCTTCAGGAAGCGATCGAGCAGCGACGGTTCGTATTTGCCCGTGCTGCGGCAATAGTCGTAGACGAGGCCGATCAGTTGCGCCTTTTTTTCCGGCGCGAGGTCGAGGTCTTGGTTCGCCTGGCGGTTTTCGATGTCTTCGATCACGCCGCCGAGGATTTTCCAGTCCAGCGGTGGCTGCGACGGCGCGTCGCCGACCTCCAGGTCCGCCATCAGCATCGGACCTTCGCCGGTGATCAGCCAGTTGGCGTTGATACCGGCCAGGATCAGGAGGCCGAGGGCCTCGCCGCCAGGTATGCGATTGCCGGCTTCGTAGTCCTTGTAAGACGGCAAGGGCATCCTGATGCGCTCGGCCACCTGCCTTTGCGTCAGACGCAACGCGTCGCGCGCCGCCCGCAAGCGCGTCGCGACGGCGTCGCGTCCGCGTCGCTGCTCGTCGTTCTGCGGCTTGTCGTCTTCCGTGGGCGCGCTTCCGGCGGGCCGGGATTTACGCCGCGAAGTTCCTGGTTTCAATGTTGCCATATGCCGCCAACCATCGTTGTGCCGCTAGCGGTGGCAAGCCGAGGAAAGAATGTGTATGCATATTGACAAGCATGCAATCGCATGCTAGTTTTGTGCCGTAGGTCGGCAAATGCGTATGTTCTGATCCTGCGAGAGGCTTCGAATCGATCATGCATATCGGTATCCACACACACCTGTGTTCAGCCTTCGCCCTGTGCCCATGCAATCCCGGCAGGCCGGGCCTTGTCGGCCACGCGGACGTTTCCGGGCGGTGGCCTGCGACAAGCGGTATTGCTCCCGTTCTGCCGTTCGATACGGCGAAGAGGAATTACGCGGGTCGGGATCGTCGGCGATATCGCAAGGTCTGCGCTGGTCCTCTCACAAGAAGGTCGCTCCCGGAGGCGGGGGAAGCGATTCCCGTCATGTACGCCGCGTCGCAACCAGGGCGTCGCGTTCGCGGCGAAAGCGAATCGGAAGCCGGTGGCGACCGGGGCTGCACATGCAAGCGCATTGATTCTACTACCGATTTATCGGCGAAGGGGTAGCCCGGCATCTGCGGGATTCCCATTACTAAGGAGATAGGCCATGCGCAGCATTTGGGAGCAGAGCGGAGATCCGGTGGCCGAGGACCCGTGGCAGGACCTGTGGCTGCCGCTGGCCGATCAGCCGGAGCGAAAGGAGGCCTTGCTGGGCGAGTTCGCCCATATCCACGCCGAGGAGGACAAGTTGCGCGCCCTGCTGGCGCAGGCCTTCGCGCTGCTGCCGGCGGGCCACCCGGTGACGGAGGACGTTGCCGACGCACTGGGCTACAGCCAGCCGTCGGCAAGCCAGCCGCCGGCATTGTCGCTGGTCGGTTTGCGCCGGCGTGCGGGCGACAAGCGCTAGCGTCGTTCCTGTCCGCCGCCATGTTCCAGAGCAAACTCGTTCCTGTCGATCCTGACGACATCGGGCTGAATCGTCCGCTGGCCTGGTCGATCTACGATCCATACGGTCGTTTGCTGTTGCGGCGCGGGCTGGTTGTCGACACACCGCGCCTTCTTGAGCATCTCCTGTCGGTCGGGATGAAGGAGGCGACCGAGAATGCCCACGTGAGCAACACGGCCAACGTGGTTAAGGTCGAAGCGCCGTTCGAGCAGATGGAAAAT
The DNA here is from genome assembly GCA_964632965.1 of uncultured Rhodocyclaceae bacterium. Taxonomy (GTDB): domain Bacteria; phylum Pseudomonadota; class Gammaproteobacteria; order Burkholderiales; family Rhodocyclaceae; genus Nitricoxidireducens. The sequence goes on along the minus strand of CAZWFC010000009.1, from coordinate 28,891 downwards.
GTCGCGGCGCGCCTTTCCCGGCTCTACCAGAGCGTGCGCGAACGGCCCGACCATCCCGAGTTCATCGCCATGATCGGCAAGATCGCCGACGCGCTCCTCGCCTGCTGTGCCGCAGACGGCGACGCCGCATTCGCCGTGCCGCATCTCGATCGCCACCACAACTACGAAACCGTGCATCACCTGATGGCCGCCGTGATCTGCGCGCGCATCGTCATCGCGCAGCAATGGGGCGACGAACAGCGGCGGATGGCCGTGTCGGCCGTGTTGACCCAGGACATCGCCTTGTTGCCGCACCGGCGGCTGCTCGATGCCGAAGCCAGGCTCACTGCGGGACAGCGGCTGATCGTCGACCGCCACCCGGAGGAGGGCGTCCGTTGGCTAGAACGCGCCGGGGTGCGCGACGAGTCGTGGTTGAAGTGCGTCCGGCAGCATCACCGCGGCTGCAACGGCGGCGGCTATCCGGTCGACGCCGAGCCACTCGGTGTCGAGGCTCGCGTCGCCGCGCTTGCGGACACTTTCAGCGCCATGTTGCGGCCCCGGCCATACCGCGGCCGGATTCCGGCTACCGCGGCACTTGCCGACCTCTATGCCAATACCGATGGCCGCTACGATGCCGGCTTCGTCAATTGCCTGATCCGGGAAGTGGGAATCTTTCCGCCGGGCAGTCTGGTCACGCTCGCCAACGGCGAGTGCGGCATCGTGGTGCGCAACCGGCCGGGCCAGTTGTACACGCCCGAGGTATGGGTTCTGGCTACCGCCAAGGGCCACCAGTTGATGCATCCGAGCCTGCGTGACGTCGCCGATCCGGACTGTGCCATCGTCAGCCTCGGCCGGCCGGAAAACTGCCACAGCGTCATGCGCAGTGTTGCCGCGCTGTGGGACGACGCCCGGTCGCAACCGGCTGCGCCTGAGCCTGCCTCTGCGCCCGACGCTGACCATGCGCCTCCGGTGCCGCCGCCCCGCGCACCGCAGGTCGCGCACGCGACGTTCTGAATCATGGCCGCTACCTCGGCTCGTCGCCACATCCAGCGCTGGCTGGATGCGCAACTGCCGCGCCGTCGTCTGCGCCAGGCGGCCTTGCTGACCCCCGCGTTCTTCCTGATCGCAGTCTGGATACTCGCGCTTTCGACGAACGCCGTGCTGACCCGCAATGGACTGGCGGCCATGCTCGGCTGGGCTCTGCTGGTCGCTTTCGGCATGGCCTACTCGCTGGTGCTGTTTCTGTCCGAATGGGGCCGTGAACGTGGTCGGAAGAACGCCGCGAACGCATCGGCGCTGCCGCCTGCGCAGCATCGTCCGCCGATGCCGGGTGGCTCCCGACGGAAAGTTCATTCGTTGCGCCACGGCTGAAGATGGTGCTGTACCCGACTCGCCGACAGCCGGCGGGTTGGGCGGAGAAGCGGGAATTGCTCCGGCTTCAGTTGTTCTGGAACGGCAGTTCGCCTTGAGGCGACGCTTGGACGAACGGCAGCGCCGCATTCGACGACAGCGTGCCGGCGCGCACGCCGAGCAGGCGCAGCTTGCGTTCCAGCGGCACGCGGCGCAGGCATTCGCCGGCGGCGCGGCGGATGGCGGCGGGGTCGGCGGTCGGGGCCGGCAGCGTCAGGTCGCGTGTCACGGTGCGGAAGTCGTCGAAACGCAGCTTGATGCCGATGGTGCGGCCGACGCAGCCCTTGCGCTGCAGGTCCGCGGCGACGCGCGTGCACAGCGCCGTGAACACTTCCGACAGCGCGGCGCGGTCGTGGCGCGGATGGAGGTCGCGTTCGAAGGTGGTTTCGCGGCTGACCGACTTCGGTTCGGAACTCGTCACGACCGGGCGCTCGTCGATGCCGTGCGCCGCCTGGTTCAGCCAGGCGGCATAGCTGCGGCCGAAGTTCAGTTGCAGCAGCGCCGGGTCGGCGTGCGCCAGGTCGGCGATGGTGGCGATGTCCAGCGTGGCGAGCCTTTCCGTCGCCTTGGGGCCGATGCCGTTGATCTTGCGCACCGGCAGCGGCCAGATGCGCGCCGGCACGTCGGCCAGGTCGAGGAGGGTCAGGCCGTCGGGCTTTTCGAGGTCCGAGCAGATCTTCGCCAGCAGCTTGTTGGGTGCGACGCCGATGGAGCAGGACAGCCCGGTGGCGTCGCGCACGGCCTGCTTGATGCGCCGCGCCAGGCTCGGGGTGTCGCCGGGCAGTTCCGAGAGGTCGATGTAGATCTCGTCGATGCCGCGATCTTCGATGCAGGGGGCGACGTCGGCCACGGCGGCCTTGAACAGCCGCGAATAATGACGATAGGCGTCGAAGTCCGCCGGCAGCAGGACGGCGTCCGGCGCCAGTTTCGCGGCCTTCATGACGCCCATGGCGGAGAACACGCCGAGGGCGCGGGCTTCGTAGGTCGAGGTAGTGACGACGCCGCGGCCGGCGTAGTCGCGCAGGCGCGCGAAGCGGCGGCTGCCGTCGGCCTGCGGCGCCGGTTGCCGCTCGCCGCGGCCGCCGATGACGACGGGTTGGCCGCGCAATTCCGGGTAGCGCAGCAACTCGACAGACGCGTAGAAGGCGTCCATGTCGAGATGGGCGATGCGGCGCGGCGTTCCTGTCATGCCGTGCGAGCCGGGACGGCAGTCGGAATCAGGTGCGGATATAGGTTTCGAGATGCTTGATCGTCTGGGCCTGGTCGGCAATGACTTCCTTGACCAGATCGCCGATGGACAGCACCCCGATCAGCTTGTCGCCGTCGAGCACCGGCAGGTGGCGGAAATGGCCGTTGGACATCAGCGCCATGCATTCGCCGGCCGTCTTGTCGGGGCCGACGCAGGTGACCTGCGCCGTCATGATTTCGCGCACGCGGGTTTCCGGCGACGACTTGCCCTGCAGGATGATCTTGCGGGCGTAGTCGCGCTCGGAGATGACGCCCGCCAAGCGGCCGTCGTCGACCACCAGCAAGGCGCCGACATTGTGTTCGGCCATCATCCTGAGGGCGTCGATGACGCGCGACTCCGACGGGATCGTGTGCAGTTCGCCCGACTTGTCTGCCAGCAGTTGTTTGACGGTTTTCATGTTGTGGTTTCTCCTATGGGGACGCAGCTACCGTTGGAACCGACCACGGAACGTCGTGGAGCAAGTGGCGGCATCGGGTCGCGCCCGCCACGATGCATACGATACGCCGGATGGCGGCCGTTGGGGGCGGACGACGATTCGGCGTTTCGCCGTTTGTCATGGCAGAATGACCAGCGTTCGCCGCCGCGCGCATGAACGGACCGGCGGCTTCCGGCAAACAAGGAGGTACGACCATGGAACACGAGTCGACGTTGCGGTTTGTGACCAACCTGGACCGTTCCGGAATCGAGGCGCAACTGCGCCAGGTGATGCAGAAGGCGGCCGACCGCAACCTGCCGGCCGTGGCGGCGCTGCTGGCGACGGCCGACGGCCGGTCGCGCCAGGAACTCGATCAACTGATCGTCGAATGCGTCCGGCTGATTCGCGAGACTCCCGAGCACAAGGCTCTTAGCGACCAGCTCGAAATGGTCCAGATCAATCTGCCGAATCTGGGCTGACGCTGCCGGGCGCTTCGTCCGCAACGCAGGCCTTTCTATTCGCCTTCCTCTTCGCGCCACAGGGCCCGCGCCAGCGCCTTCCAGGCCGGGCCGCCGTGGGTATGCATGCCTTCGTCGGCGCTTTGGCGCATGACGGTCAGCATCAGTTGGGCCAGGCCGAACAACTCGATTTTCGCCAGCGCAAGCGGGTCGTCCGCCTGGCAGTCGGGGTTGTCGGCCAGATTGCGGCAGGCCAGCGCCTCGCGCGCCAGCGTGCGCACCTGGACCTCGTCTGCCCAGTCGATGCCGAGCACGAGGCCCTTGCGGACGATTTCGCGCTCGATCTCCTGCGCCTCGCGAACGTAATTTTCGAAACCCGGCATGGTTGTCCTTCCGGTCAGTGCGGAGCGACGGCGACGTCGGCGCCGCCGAAGCGCTGCTTCAGCCTCGCCGCCCAGTCGTCGAGATAAGTGAACACTACCGGCACCACGATCAGCGTCAGCAGCGTCGAGGTGATGACGCCGCCGATGATGGCGTGGGCCATCGGCGCGCGCTGCTCGGCGCCCTCGCTGCCGGTGAGCACCAGCGGCGCCATGCCGGCGACCATGGCGAAGGTGGTCATCAGGATCGGCCGCAGGCGCACGCGCCCGGCTTCGATCAGCGCCGCGCTGCGTTCCATGCCCTGGCTGCGCAGGTGGTTCACGAAATCCACCAGCAGGATGGCGTTCTTCGTTACCAGGCCCATCAGCATGATGACGCCGATGATGGAGAAGATGTTGAGCGTGCTGCCGGCGACGAGCAGGGCGGCCATGACGCCGATCAGCGAGAGCGGCAGCGAGCTCATGATCGCCAGCGGCTGCACGAAGCTGCCGAACTGGCTGGCCAGCACCATGTAGATGAAGACCACCGCCAGCAGCAGCGCCGAGACGGCATAGGCGCCGGACTCGGCCATGTCCTTGCTGGCGCCGCCGAGGTCGAAGCGGTAGCCGGCCGGCAGCGCGATGTCCTTCAGCGCCGCGCCGATCTCGCTGCTCACCTCGGCCAGCGGCCGGCCGGCGAGGCCGGCGGTGAGCGCGATCTCGCGTGCCAGGGCGCGGCGGTTGATCTGCGTCGGGCCGAGCGTCGCCTCGACTTCCGCCACCTGCGCCAGCGGAATCATGCGCGGCCGGCCGGTGGCCGGGTCGGCGCTGCCGGCGAAGTGCAGCGCTTTGATGTCGGCGGCGGTCTCGCGCTCGCCTGGCGGCAGGCGCACGCGCACGTCGTAGTTCTCGCCGTCCGGCGCCTTCCAGGTCGTTGCCGCATCGCCGGCGATCAGCGGCCGCAGGGCCAGCCCGATGCGCTCGACCGAGAGCCCGGCCTGCGCCGCGAGTTCGCGGTTGAGCTTCACGTTCAGGGTCGGCTTGGCTTCCTTGAGGCTGAGGTCGACGTCGGCGAGGCCCTGGATGTGCGAGAGTTTTTCCGTTACCTGCGCGGCGATGCGCTTGAGTTCGGCGAAGTCGCCGCCCTGGATGGAGAGATAGATCGGCTTCTCGCCGCCGCCGGGGCCGTCGGGCACGACGATGGCCTTGAGGCGGATGCCGGCGATGCGTCCCAGGCGCGCGCGGAACAGTGGCACCAACTGCTTCTGCGTGCGGCTGCGCTCGGCGCGCGGCACCAGGCGCAGGTCGATCACCGCCGCGTTCTTGCCCAGCGATCCGCCGACGTTGACGCTGGCGTAGGTTTCCAGCACCTCGGGGAATTCGCGCAGCGCCGCCTCGACCTGCTTGGCCTTGGCCTCGGTGTAGTCGAGCGCGGCACCCTCGGCGGCGTCGAAGCGCACGCGCAGGCGCGAGAGGTCGGGTTCGGGCACGAATTCGCCGCCGATCACCGGCACCAGCGCGAAGGCGCCGAGCAGCGAGCCGACGGCGATGGCCAGCACCGCCTTGCGGTGGCCGAGCGCCCAGCCGATGATGCGCGAATACAGTTCGACGAGGCGGTCCATCCAGGCCTCGAACCAGTCGAGCAGCGGCCCGATGCGGCCGCCGTGCCTGGCGCCGTGGGCGTGCGGATCGCGCCAGACGGAACTGAGCATCGGGTCGAGCGTGAAGCTGACGAACATCGAGATCAGCACCGCCGCCGTCACGGTGAGGCCGAACTGGAAGAAGAACTTGCCGATGATGCCGCCCATGAAGCCCACCGGCACGAACACCGCGACGATGGACATGGTGGTGGCGAACACCGCGAGGCCGATTTCGGCGGTGCCGTCGAGCGCCGACTGGTAGGCGCTCTTGCCCATCGTCGCGTGGCGCACGATGTTCTCGCGCACGACGATGGCGTCGTCGACGAGCAGGCCGACGCACAGGGAGAGCGCCATCAGCGTCATGACGTTGATGGTGAAGCCGGCGATGTAGATGAAGAACAGCGTGCCGACCAGTGCCACCGGCAGAGTCAGGCCGGTGATCACCGTGCTGCGCCAGGAGCCGAGGAAGAGGAAGACGATGGCGATGGTGAGCGCCGCGCCTTCGAGCAGGTTGGTGCGCACGCCGGAGAGCGAGCGGCGCACGCCGTTGGAGCCGTCGTTGAGCGTGGTGACGCGGATGCCTTCGGCGGCGAGTTCCCTCGCCAGTTGCGCGGTCTTGGCGCGCACCAGGTCGGCGACCTCGATGGTGTTGCCGCCCTGCACCTTGACGATGTCGAGCGTCAGCGCCGTCTTGCCGTTGACCAGCGCCACCGATTCGCGCTCGGCCTCGCCGTCGCGGATGGCGGCCACCTGGCCGAGGTAGATCGCCTGGCCGTTGCGCTGGGCGACGATCAGGCGCTCGAAGGATTCCGGCGTCGGCAACCGGCCCTGGATCTGCACCAGCTGTTCGCCGCCGCGCACCGTCAGGCTGCCGGCCGGCAGTTCCTGGTTTTCCGCCTTCAGTGCGGCGACCACCTGGTCGGCGCCTATGCCCAGCGTGTGCATGGCTTCGGGCTTGAGCAGCACCTGCACCTCGCGCTTGGTGCCGCCGACCAGCGTCACCTTGCCGACGCCCTTGATGATCTGGTACTGCTTCTGCACGTAGCGGTCGGCGCGCGTGGTGAGGTCGCGCAGCGACACCGTGTCCGAGGTCAGCGCCACCGAGACGATGGGGCGTTCGTCGGGATTGAAGCGGCTGATCGTCGGCTCGTCGACTTCCTTGCGGAACTGGCGCTTTACCGTCGCGACCTTCTCGCGCACGTCCTGCACGGCGACCTCCGGGTTCACCGTCAGCACGAATTCGGCGACGACGACGGACAGTCCCTCGTAGGAATAGGAGTAGAGGTTCTTGATGCCGTTGACGGCGCTGATCGCCTCCTCGACCTTGCGCGAGACGTCGCTCTCGACGATCTCGGGCGAGGCGCCGGGGTAGGTGGTGTTGACCACCACGACGGGGAACTTGACGTCGGGGAACTCCTCCACCGTCAGGCGCTGCGAGGAGAAGATGCCGAGCACCATCAGCGCCAGCATCAGCATGGTGGCGAAGACCGGGTGGTGGATGGAGACGCGGGTGAACCACATGGCGCGGCGCTCCGTTCAGCGGGCGGCGGCGGGCGCCGGTGCCGCAGTCACCGCCTGTCCGGCGGCGACGCCGCCGACGCGGGCCAGGATCGCCGTCTCGCCGGCAGCGACGCCGCTGACGATCTCGACGCGGCCGCTGGCCTCGTCCGTCAGCCCGGTGCGCACCGCGCGCAGCTCGGCCTTGCCCTGCGCGATCACCAGTACGGCCGGGCTTGCGCCGCTGCCGCGCAGCGCCTCGCGCGGCAGGGTCACGGCCTCCGCCACTTCGCCCAGCCGCAACTGGCCGCGCACCGCCATGCCGCCGCGCAGGCGGCCGTCGGCGTTGGCGACGCGGATATAGACGGGGATCATGCGCGTTGCGGCGTCCGCCGTCGGTGCGATGCGCTCGACGTGGCCTTGCGCTTCCTGTGCGCCGCCCTCGGGCACGACGCCGACGCCCTGGCCGATGCGCACGGCGCCGACCTGGCTGACCGGCACGCTGGCGGCGAATTCGAGTTCGGCGAGGTCGACGATGGAGAACAGGCGCGCGTTGAGGCCGACATGCTGGCCCGGCTGCACCGCGCGCTCGGCGACGATGCCGGACTGCGGCGCGCGCACCACGGCCTTGTCGAGCGCCTGCTGCGCCAGCGTCAGTTGCGCTTCGCGGGCGCGCAAGGCCTCGCGGTTGGCGTCGAGCGTGCTGCGGCTGGTGTCCAGGCTGTTGGCGGAAATGAAGTTGCGCGTGCGCAGTTCCTCGTTGCGGCGCTGCGTCTTTTCGGCGAGGTCGAGCTGGGCGCGGCTGGCGGCGAGGTTGGCGCGCTGCTCGGCCAGATGCGCGGCGAGGTCGCGCGTATCCATGCGCGCCAGCACCTGGCCGGCCTTCACGGTTTCGCCGGGGCGTACCAGCACGGCCTCGATACGGCCCTCGACCGCGGCGGTCAGCACGCTTTCCGACAGCGGCTGCAGCAGGCCGGAAAGCGCCAGCGTCGCGGCGATCGGCCCGCGCGTGGCCAGGGCGATATCGGAGGCGTCGAGTTCCATGGTCGCGCTGCCGGGCGCGGTGGCGATAGGAGCGGCCTGCGGGCGCAGGACGAAGCCGGCGGCGGCGGCGGCGCCGAGAATGGCGACGACGAGCAGCGGACGGCGGAGAAGGGCGGACGGTTTCATGACGGCTCCACGGGCGGAACGGGTTGGCGGCGGGCGCCGAGGCCGTCCCAGAGTATGTCGATGATGCGGGCGATGCGCGCGTCGAGGTCGATGCTGTCGGGATTGACCAGCCAGGCCAGCATCAGGCCGTCGATGAGGGCGATCCAGAACACGGCGAGGTCGTCCGGGTCGCCCTGCGGCGTCGATCCGGTCGGGATGCCGGCGCGCACCATGGCGGCGACGTCGGCATAGGATTCGAGATAGCGCTGGCCGAAGCGGGCGCGCACCGCCGGGTCGCGCGTCTGGCCGAAGAACTCGATGAACAGGCGCGGCCAGTTCGGATCTGCGCCGAGGCGGCGGACGATGCCGGTGATCAGGGTGGTCAGCGCCAGCTTGGGGTCGCGCGCCGCCTGGCCGGCGCTCATCGCCGATTCGACGACGGCGGGCATGTAGTTGTCCATCTCGGCGCAGCGCGCATCGAGCAGGGCGAAGAACAGGTCGTGCTTGCCGGCGAAATGCCAATACACCGCGCCCTTGGTCAGCCCGGCTTCGGCGGCGACCTCGTCGAGGCTGGCGTTGGCGTAGCCCTTGCGCGCGAAGCAGCGCGCGGCGGCGTCGAGGATGCGGCTGCGCGTGCCGCCCGGCGCGGCCGCATTGCCGGGCCGCTCCAGCCAGGCGGCGAAGCGCTCGCGCGGACCGAGCAGGCTGCGCACCGTCTGCCACGGCAGGCCGGTTGCGCGGGCGATGTCGGCATGGCGCAGGTCGCCGACCGGCTGCTGCGCCGCCAGAGCGCGCAAGGCGGCCAAGGCGCGGGCCAGCGGCGCGGCGGTCGTGTTGTCGGGGGCTGATGCGGCGGGACGGGGCATGGTGCGGGGCTTCTGTTCAGTAGCATACCGGGCGGTATTTATATAGGAATACCGGTTGGTATGTCAATGAGCGGTCGATTCGCGTGCCGCTTCGCCAGTTACTCCAATAGTCGACTTAGACGCGCTTCCCGGAACTTGCTCAGCTTCCCTGCATACTCAGTCTGACGAGATCGGCGACGCTATCGACGCCCAGCTTCGACATCACATGAGACTTGTGGACCTCGACTGTACGCACACTGATGCCGAGTTTTTTAGCAATCTCGCGATTGTGATAGCCACCCACCACGAGATTCATGACTTCTTGCTCACGCGGCGTCAGTTGGTCGAGCAAATGTGTCGCTTTTTCGTTTGCCGATTTCCGGTCCTGCATCAAGGTCTGAGAACTGAAAGCCTGCTCGATGGCTTCGATCAACTTGTCGTGATCGATCGGCTTTTCGAGAAAGTCGATTGCGTTCGACTTGAATGCACGTCGCGCCGAGCCGACGTCGCCATGCCCCGTGATGACGACCACGGGTAAAGTGCATTCCATTTCAATCAGGCGGTCCTGTAGCGACAGCCCGTCCATACCCGGCATTCGGATGTCGATCAGCAGGCAGCCCGCCCAGTTTGCCCGCCAGGCGGCCAAGAAGTTTTCGGCGCTCGAAAAAATCGCCGTTCGGTAGCCGCGAACGCTGAACAAAAGAGCCAGCGCGTCACGTACCGAAGCATCGTCGTCGACGATGAACACGGTCAGGTCATGCTCGCGCATCGGTCTTCTCCTTTCCCTGAACAGGCAGTGAGAATCGAAAAATCCCTCTATCACCCGGTTCGGTCCAGAGCTTGCCGCCGTGTGCTTCAATCAATGCTCTGCTGATGACAAGGCCTAATCCAAGTCCGCTCGTCTTGGTCGACGCAAACGGCTCGAAAAGGTTGCCGGCAGCACTGGCCGAGAGCCCCGGGCCACTGTCCTTTACCACGACGGCAATGCTGTCGGCGGAATTGCTCTCGACGGCCAAGTCAATGCGACGCTCACCCTGCGGTCGGCTTGCAACTGCGTCGAAAGCGTTGGCCAGCAGGTTGCGCAGTACGAGTTCTATTTGCAGGCGATCGACCAGTACCACGGTCGGTACTGTCGCAATATGGAGTTGGACACCATCCGCTGCCGCTCGCTCGGAAAATCGACTTGTCGCGGAAGACATGAGCGCATCCACGCCGACGGATTCCAGCCGTGTTGCGCCGGTCCGGAAAAAATCCCGTACGCGGCGGACGACTTCGGCGGCGCGTCCAGATTCGGCCACCATGCGCCGGATCGCATCGCGCAGGACCTCCCCGGTTTCACCACGCGCCAAAAGGTGTTCGCATGCATTGCCGTAGGCGGCGAGCGCGGTCATTGGCTGATTCAGTTCATGGGCCAATGCGGCGGCCATCTCGCCGGCCGCTGCCAAGTGCAGTGTCTGCTTGAGTTTCTCCACCGCCAACCGTTGTTCATCGACCACGACGCCGATGAAGAAGCCGACCAGCGCCAGCACGGCACCCAGCATCTGGAATTCCATGACGGTCACGGCAACGAGATTCAACCACTCGACGGCAAAGATGACGCCGGCCTGAAGGATGAACGCGGAAGTGGCTGCACCCGACAGGCCTTGGCGAGTAGCCGCCCAGATAACCGGCAGGAAGAGAAAGTAGAAGTACTGAAACTCGGCGGTGGTGCCGTTGCCAAAGGTCACCCAGAGCATGACGACCGCCAACGCGGCATAGCCCCCCGTTTCCCAACTCGTCATGACGCTGCGCAATCGCGATTGGCCTGAGTGCGTCAATAGCATCCACAGCATGGGCATGCACACGACGATCCCGACGCAATCGCCGACCCAGAACCGGATCACCCCGTCAATCCGATCGCCGGCGGGAAGCAGGCCGGTCAGTGAAAGCAGGGAAATGTAGACCAGGCTGTTCGCCAGTGTGCCGACGATCACAATGCCCAGCCAGGTCACCAGGCGCATGCGATCGCCGAATACTTCGCCGTCGCGAAGCCGTTTGCGCAGGAGTTCGCCGATCGCGCCGTAGCCGGCGGTCAAGGCCGCCGACAACACGGCCGTCATCGGCAACGCAGCAGGCATGCCACGAATGAGGAATTCCCCGATCATGATGGCAGCAAACCACGGGATTGCCGTCAAGCGTCCGAAACGCATCCATAAGGCCAGCCCCAAAGCTGGCGCCGGATTCCAAAGCGTGATGTTCAGCCCATGGAGTGGATGGAGGTAGCTTGCCCAGTCGAGCGCAATGTAAGCGGCTATGAACGCAAGCAACTGGATCAGGTGCAACATGGGCGTCAGCAATAGGCGAAGTGATCTTGTCTCCATTTTCGTCATCGTTCAACTTTTGCGCATCCCGAACTCCCCTAGGTAAAACCCGTAGTCACGCCGCCATTTTGCCGCATTGCCCCATCGATACGGCGCAACAACGCGGATCAATTCGTCGCCTAGGACGTTCGATTCCCTTAGAGGGATTCCCGAATTTTCAGCGCTGCGTTTGCTCCCTAAGATGGCCTGCATCGCGTGCCAACGTGGCACGCAAAGCGAGGCCATCATGGATTACCGCCGGAAGAATGTGCTTCCCCTTATCAGGGTTGCGATTTTCATTGTCGCTGCCTTTGCCGGCCAAGCTTCGGCATTTGCCGACTGCCGCAAGATTGCCGAGGCGCAGTGCCAAGGCGCCGCGCTGAGCAACGTCGTCTGGCGAAATGCGGATTTGAGTGGGGGCAACTTCCGCGATGCCAACTTGGCAGGTGCGAATCTGGAAGGTGCCCGGCTCAAGGGCGCAGACCTGCGCGGCGCCAACCTGAAATCCGCCCGTTTGGTGCGCAGCGACCTCGCCGACGCCAATCTTGAAGGTGCCGACCTGCGTGGGGCAAATCTTCGCAATGCCAGATTGTCGCGCGCACAACTCAGCGGTGCACGCATGACCAAGGCCTATCTTGACGGTGCGGACCTCTCCTATGCCCGCCTGAACGGTGCTGACCTTACCCGGAGCACCTTGGTGGGCGCCGACTTGCAGCATGCGGACCTGGGCGGAGCCCTGCTTGATGGCGCATTTCTTAACTATGCCAACCTGAAGCAGGCCAACCTCAGCGGCACTTCCGTACAGCGCAGTCGAATCATCGGTGCCCGGCTCGCCGAAGCGATCTGGATCGACGGCAAGGTCTGTAGCTCCACGTCTGTCGGTTCGTGCGAATGAGCCCGCCCATCTATCTGCCGACTGGCGCGTTGAGCACTTTCGCACCATGTCTCCGCAATGGAGCCGGTAGCTGAGCGGCCAAGCCACTCATCCAACCCATAGCGAAACGATCGACATGCTTACAGCGCTGGCCGCCATCTTCGTGATTGCCTATGCCGCAATCGCGCTGGAACACCCGCTCAAGATCAACAAAGCGGCTTCGGCATTGCTGGGCGCTGGTCTGTTGTGGACGATCTACGCGCTATCCATGGGCGATGCACACAAAGTGAGCGAGCAACTTGGCGAATCGCTCATGAGCACCGCGCAGATCATATTTTTCCTCATGGGCGCGATGACGATCGTCGAGGTCGTCGACGCACACAACGGGTTCGACGTCATTACGGCGCGAATCAAGACATCCCGGCTGACCACGCTGATGTGGCTGGTGGGCTTCGTTACGTTCTTTCTCAGCGCCATCCTCGATAACCTGACCACCACAATCGTGATGATTTCGCTGATGCGGAAACTTCTGGACAAGCACGAAGACCGCTTGTTCTTTGCCGGCATCATCGTTATTGCCGCCAATTCCGGTGGCGCCTGGTCGCCGATCGGTGATGTGACGACCACGATGCTGTGGATTGGCGGCCAGGTTACCAGTCTTGCGATCATCAAAGGAGTGCTGCTGCCGGCTGTAGTCAGTCTGCTGGTGCCACTCGCGATTACGGCGTACAACTTGCGCGGCCGCGAGGTCGTCGCGCCGCCGCGCGTGGATAGCGATCACGGACTGCACACGACCGTATTCGAGCGCAATCTGATGTTCGTCATGGGGCTAGGCGTCCTCGTGGCCGTGCCGGCCTTCAAGACCGTTACGCACCTCCCGCCGTTCATCGGCATCCTGTTCGGATTGGGAATCCTGTGGCTGGTCGGCGATCTGGTTCATCGACACAAGGAAGACGGCACCAAGCAGCACCTGACGCTGGTGCATGCCTTGAGCAGGATCGACATGAGTTCGCTCGTGTTCTTCATCGGCATTCTGCTCTCGGTTGCCACGCTGGAACATGCGCACATCCTGACCTCTTTAGCGCAGTGGCTGGACCGGACGGTTGGCCGCTTGGACGTTATTGTCATGATCATCGGCGTGGCCAGTGCGATCGTGGACAACGTGCCGCTGGTGGCGGCGTCCATGGGCATGTACAGCTTGACGCAATACCCGCCGGATCACTTTCTGTGGGAGTTTCTTGCGTACTGCGCGGGTACGGGCGGGTCGATACTCATCATCGGTTCGGCAGCAGGCGTTGCCGCCATGGGCTTGGAAAAAATTCACTTCTTTTGGTACGTGAAAAAGATCAGCGGCTTGGCGTTGCTTGGTTACTTTGCAGGTGCGGGGGTCTATCTCGTCCAGTACTCGTTGCTTCACTAGGGAAACACCCGCATGGATGCGATGCCATACGTGATGGCGGCTCCCCTGCTTGTCCGTATGCGCTTTGCAGTGTCGGACGCGAAGCGGCAGTCAAAGTCCGAAAAATCAAAAATGGAGATTCGATGCGTAGCGTTCTGTTGGCTTTTGACGGGTCTGAACCGTCGAAACGCGCCTTGCGATACCTGCTGAGTTTCATCGAGAAGCGTGAAGAGGTGACAGTACACCTCGTCAATGTCGAGCCAAAACTATCGGCGCCGGATACGTGCGGCCCGGGTGGGGCCGCAATTGACGATCATTTACAGGATGTTGCCCGTCAGGCATTGCTGGAAGCGGAAATCACTCTAGGCGATGCCGGTATCGGCTATCAATCTCACGCCTGCGTTGGCGAGGTCGCCGAGACCATTTCCGCAACGGCGGACAAACTTGGGTGTGACATTATCGTACTGGGCCGGCGTGGCCTGTCTGCCGTAACGGGCCTGTTGTTGGGCGCTGTGGCGACAAGGGTGTTGAACCTGTCGAGCCGGCCGGTAATTCTCATCAAATAAGGGGCGTGCTCGCAAAGACCGGGTTCAGCCCCTTGCTGAATGGGTTGTCAGCCCAGTGCCTGTTCGAGATCGGCGATCAGGTCTGCGGCATCTTCGAGGCCGATGGACAGCCGCAACATCGCATCCGAGATGCCGCGTTTTTCCCGTTCTTCTGCGGTCAGGCCATGGTGCGTCGTCGTGCAGGGCTGAGTGACGAGGCTCTCGACGCCACCGAGACTGGGCGCCAGCGCGAAAAGCTTCAGCCGGTCGGCAACCTGTGTGGCGTCCATCCCGCGGCCTTTCACCTCGATGGTCAGCATGCCGCCGAAACCGCTCATCTGTTTTTTTGCCAGCGCATGACCAGGAAAGTCCGTCAGGCCGGGGTAGAGCACACGGGCAACCTTCGGATGCCGCGCCATTGCTTCGGCCACGGCCTGTGCCGCGATGTTCTGCTGGCGCACACGCACCGGCAACGTGCGGATGCTCCGCGCGAGCAAGGTTGCGATTTCCGGTGCGATGGTCGTACCGAGGTTCTTGCGCCAGTTCCATACCGGCGCCAGCAATTCCGCCGAACCCATCAATGCGCCCGCGGTGAGGTCGGAATGACCGCCGAGATACTTGGTGCAGGAATGCACGACAAAATCGGCGCCCAGCGCCAACGGGTTCTGGTTGACCGGCGAGGCGAAGGTGTTGTCGACCGCCAGACGGGCGCCGTGCCGGTGGCACATGGCGGCAATGGCGGGGATATCGAAGATTTCGAGCGTCGGATTGGTCGGTGTTTCCAGAAAGACGAGTTCGCAGCCGTCGCGCAGATAGCTTTCGGCAAGATCGAGTTGATTGCCGAGCAGCAGATGCGAGCGGATGTTGAGCAGGGAAATCTGGCTGGAGAGCAACTCCAGCGTGCCGCCATAGGCATCGCCGAGGCAAACGATGCCTTCGCGGCCGTGAGCGAAGAACAACGCCGCTTCGGCCGCCATGCCCGAGCAGAATGCCCAAGCCAGCTCGGCGCCTTCGAGACCCGCGAGCTTTTTCTCCAGGCTGGCGATGGTCGGATTGAGACCGTAGCGCGTGTAAAGGCTGCCGGGTTTCCTGCCATCAACCACGTCGAGCAGGTCGGCAGTGGTCCGGAATTTGAACGTCGTCGTCGTATAGAGAGGGGTATGCGGCGAGCCATGGGCATCGTCGATTTCACCGCCATGCACACAGCGCGTGGAAAGTCCTTCGTCCATGCCGATCTCCTCCTCAGGGTTTGAGCAATTGTTTGATCGCGGCAACGATGTCCGGGTCATCGAATTCCCGACCGCCGGTGGCACGATAAGCCAGCCGGCCTTGCCGGTCGACCAGGAGCGTCGTCGGCAGGCCCTTGACCGGCCATCCTGCCATGGTCTTCGAATCGCGATCGAACAGCACCGGGAAATCGGTAATGCCGGTAAAGGAAAACACCGAGTCCGGGTCTTCGCCGACGTTGACGGCAAGTACCTCGAACCCGGTCGGCTTGAACAGCTTGCGTACCCGCCCGAGCGAGGGGAATTCCTTTCGACAGGGAGGACACCAGGTGGCCCAGAAATTCACGAGTACGACCTTGCCCCGATAGTGCGCAAGGTCGACGGACTTGTCGTCGGCATCCGGCAAACGCAAAACCGGCGCCGCCGGGACGGCGGCCATGGGCGTCATGCCCCGGCCCTGCGCCCGGAGTGTGGGAGCGAGCCCCAGCAGCACGGAACCCACGGCCGCGGCGAGAAAGCGGCGGCGCTCAGTCATGGACGCAGGCAAGTTTGTCGAGAACGATTTCATGATCCCCTTTGTCGTCATGATAACGGGCGACGAGACGAAAAATGCCGGGCAGCGTCGTTTCCAGCGTCGCCATACCCATGATCCAGTCGCCCGCTTCGAAAATGTTTTCTGCCTGGAACTGCGCCCAACGGAAGGCAATGCGGGCCGCCGGCGGCACTGCGGCTCTTTCCCAGTCGGCGTCCCATGCTTCCGGCGGGCGTAGCGCCACACGCTTGCCGTCGGCATCCACCGCATACCAGTCCGCCAGTCGCGTCGACAGCAGCGTCGTGCCGGTGTTTTGCATGCCGAAAGAAAAGCCGCAGGAGTGCGCATAGGGCCGGATGGCCGCTGCGGGAAAGCCGCGCGCGGCGTAAAACGCCGTGCGCGACGCAACGCCAAGCGGGTTGGCGCTGAGCGTCACGGAGCCGTGCATGGCGCGATGACGCCACTCGATGTCGCCGTCGGCATGCGCACTCGACGCTGCCAGTGCCGACCACAGCAGCAG
Organism: uncultured Rhodocyclaceae bacterium; assembly: GCA_964632965.1. Taxonomy (GTDB): domain Bacteria; phylum Pseudomonadota; class Gammaproteobacteria; order Burkholderiales; family Rhodocyclaceae; genus Nitricoxidireducens. The sequence goes on along the minus strand of CAZWFC010000009.1, from coordinate 12,455 downwards.
GGTGGCGGGAACTCGCAGGAAAGGTGTCGCCATGGTGCGCATGTCGCCGGCTTCAGGCCGGCACCGGTGCCGGCTGGCCGGGCCGCGCCATTCGAGTCGATGTCAGCAGAGCGAGAACCAGCACCGGCGCCATCACCAGATTCAGCGTCAGCCAGCCGAAGTGCGTGTAAAGCCAGCCGGCCGAGAGCGAGGCCAGCGCGACAAGGCCGAATACGGCGAACTCATTGACCGCCTGCACACGCAACTGCTCCGCTGGACGGTAAGTCTGGGTCAATAGCGCCGTACCGCCGATAAAGGCGAAGTTCCAGCCGACGCCAAGCAAAATCAGCGCTGAAAGAAAGTGCAGGAATTCGGCGCCCGACACGGTAATCGCGACATGGGTAAGCAGCAGCGCGAAGCCGATCTGCATGATGCGCGGCGCGCCATGGCGCTTGATCAGATTGCCGGTGAAGAAGGAAGGGGCAAACATGCCGACCACATGCCACTGGATCACCGGCGTTACGCTGGTACCCGGCAAACCGCAGCCGAGCATGGCGAGCGGCGTCGCGGTCATCGCCATGATCATCGCCGCGTAGCCCACCGCCGCACCGAAGATCGACATGCGCAGGACCGGTTGGCGCAGGATTTCGGCAAGCGGCCGGGCCTGTCCCCCGTGGGCGACGCTCACGGCAGGCAGGCGCAGACCGTAAAGCAGCCCCATGGCCGCGATGCCCAGCACGCCCTGGGCAAGATAGGAGCCGACAAAGGCTTGTCCGGCGAACCACTCGCGCCCCCATTGGCCGAGTTGGGGGCCAAGGAAGGCGGCGACCACGCCGCCCGCGACGACCATGGAAATCGCCTTGCTCCCGTGGGCCGGGCTGGTCGCCTCGACGGCGGCGAAGCGGTAGTAGTTGGCGAAGCCCTGATAGCTGCCCAGCAGATAATGCCCGGCGACGAACAGTGCGAAGGACGACTCAAGCAGCGCCCAGGCGCAGAGCAGGCTGCCCGCGACACCGAGCAGCGTACCGATCAGGAAGCCGGTACGTCGCCCCAGTTTGCGCATCAGCAGCGCCGCCGGCACCGAAGCAACGGCCACGCCGATTACCATCGCGGCGATCGGCAGCGTTGCCAGGCCCGGGTCTGACGCCAGTTGCGCGCCAATGATCGCACCGAGGGCCATCGACATGACGATGGCCGAGAGCATCAGCGCCTGCGCAATCGCAAGGCGCAGCACGTTGCTTCGCTGCGCCGTTTCCATTTCATGCACCATGATGAGCACCTATCCTTGAATTGCGTTCGGCGAGGGATGTCGAGCAGTATCTCAACGACCGGCATGCAGCAGCAGGTATCCCGCCGCTTCGCTGCCTTGCGCCTCTGCCAGTCGCAGCCATCCCAACGCTTCTGCTCTGTTCGCATTGTTGCAGGGAATTTGCTTGCCATACAGGCGTTCGCAGTAGAGCAGCATACCGCCCGCGCTGAGTTGTGCTTGTCGGTTGCCTTGAGCGGCTACTTCGCGAAAACTGGCGAGGGCTTCACCGTAGCGATACTCCGACGCAGCGGCCAGACCGGCGTCGTGGCCATCCTCGGCGCGGAGAGTCGGCAGAGCCAGGCATCCGATCAGCACTAGAAATAGACGATTGGCGGAAATCATCATCGATCCTCATGGTGTATCGGCGGTTGTGAAATGCCGGGAGAACGCCGTCACGGCGCCCAGTGCTCCAAAAAATCGTCGAGGGTCGTCGTCAGTCGCGGGTGCAAGACGTCGATTCGATCCGGTTCGACTCCGTGTTGCCCCAGATAGTCGCAAATGTCATCGGGCGAAAGAATCACGCCATCCGCCGGCTGGATGGCCGCATCGTGTATCCATAGGCTGGGGTAGCCTTCGCCGTGCGCGTCGCGACACTCGTCATGCACGATGCGATGCGTCCAGCCGACAACTTCGGCAATGGCATCGGCGTAGCGGGCATACAGCGTGCAGCGTCCTCCCGGCGGCTGCTGGGAAATGACCTTGACGGGGCTCACATCGAACTCTTCGCGAGAATGTAGGTGGCGACGATTACCAGGAATACGCCGAAGCTGCGCTTCAGCATCTCCTGCGAAAATCGGTGTGCCAGACGGGTGCCGGCGAAGCTGCCGACGATGGTGACGGCCGTGAAGGAGCCCATGATGTTCCAGTCGATGGGCACTGCGCCGAGGTAGCCGAAGAAGCCGGCATAGGACTTCGCGGCGACGATGGCGAGCGAAGTGCCGATGGCGAGCTTCATGCGCAGCCCGGACAGCAGCGCCAATGCCGGCACGATGAGGAAACCGCCGCCGACGCCGACCACGCCGGTCAGCACGCCGACGCCGATGCCGTGGGCCGCGATATGCCCCATGCGCACCTCGATCACCCGTGCCGACGGCGGCAGCCCGCCTGTCGTGACCAGTTGCGGCACGAGGGCCGGCTTCAGCATCTTCCAGGCCGCCGCATACATGACGAGGGCGAACAACACCAGTTGCACCACCACGGGAGTCATGACCCCGACCTTCGCCCCGGCAAACGTGCCGATGATGCCGAACATGCCGAAAACCAGCGCGACCCGCATATCGACGTTGCCGTGCCGCCAGTGGTCCCACGCGGTAATCGTGGCGGTGACGGCGACGATGCCCAGGCTCATGGCGATGGCCGATTTCGCTTCGACATTTAGCAGGAACATCAGCGCCGGCATGGCGATGATCGAGCCGCCGCTGCCGAACAGGCCGAGCACGATGCCGGTGGCCGAGCCGGCAATGATGGCGAGAATCAGCATGGTCAGAACACCAGAACCTTGTCGGCTTCGGCCGTCCAGGCGGCCAGGTCGTTGAGCGTCTTGCGCACGGCGCCCGGCACGAGTTCGTCGTCGTCGATGCCCCGCGCGGTGAGGCAGGTAGCACACAGGCCGACCTCGCCCGCCGCCGCGACCATCTTCACCATGTCGCCGGCGTTGTAATAGCCTTCAGGCACCTTCTGCCCCGCCTTGGCACAGGCGACGGCATCGCCGATGAGGAACATGCGGACTTGCTGATCCGATTGTTTGGCGAGCGCCTTGGCCAGACGCAGGCCGTTGTAGCTGCGCTCGGTGCCGTAGGGCGGGTCGTTGAGGATGAAAAGAGTTTTCATGTCGCCTCCTATAGTCTAACAATCTAACAATCGTTAGACTATTCTGGGTTATGCGATTTTGGCTGTCAACCGAAAAATTGACTTGCCCCACTCTGCCGCTAATATTCGCCACCATGAACGACTCAAGACGCATCAAGGACCTGCTCTACGAACAGGTGGCCCGCATCGGCAAGGCGTCTTCCAGCCCGAAGCGATTGGAGCTCATCGAGCTGCTGTGCCAGGGCGAAAAGACGGTGGATACGCTAGCGCGGGAAACCGCCATCAGCATGAAGCTCGCCAGCGCGCACTTGCGCGAGTTGCGCGCTGCGCATCTGGTCGAGACCGAAAAGCAGGGCAAGAACGTCGTCTATCGCATCGCCAACCGCGCGGTGGCGGATTTCTGGGTGGCGATTCGCTCGCTCGCCGAAGATCGTCTGGTGGAGTTGCGCATGGCCCTGACGCAAATCGCCAGCAACCTGAAAGAGCTCGCGCCGCAGGATCGCGACGGCCTGGTCAAGTTGGCGAAGAAGGGGGAAGTCGTCGTACTGGATGTGCGGCCGACGAGTGAATACGAGGCGGCCCATCTGCCCTTCGCGCGGTCGATTCCCCTCGATGAACTACGCAATCGTTTGGCGGAACTGCCGGCAGGAAAGACCGTCGTCGCATACTGCCGCGGGCCGTATTGCCTGATGGCGCACGATGCCGTCGAACTCCTGCGCCAGCAGGGTTTCGACGCCTTGCGTCTACCCGAGGGCGTGGCGGAATGGGGTATTGCGCCGGTGCGATGACGGAGTCACCGGGCCAGGGCGATACTCTCGCCGTCGGTCCGGACAGTCAATCGGGCCAGCGTCCGCTAAAGCGCTTCGTGGGAACTCTTGCAGAGGGACTACGCGAAACCGTTTTGTGTTTCCGGACAGCGTAGAGCCGTTTTCGCTGGCAAACCGTGCACCATTCCCGGTGATTCAAACGCATTGCGTGAATGCAGTTGCGGTCAGAATGTTCCTGCGGGGTCAGCGAGATGGAGGCGAAGGAGCTTTGGTGGGCCATCAGGTGGGTGCGGCGTGCGCAGCTTCCCTGTTTGTCAGGGGGGCGATACTCGCGATGACATTACGTGGAACGTTAAATCGCGTTATCCGCCAGAGAAGAGCCTGCCAAGTGCCTTGAACAACTCCCGCTTCTCACCGCGCATTTTCCGGAAGCAGCGAACGAGCATCTGCTCTTCTTTCTCGGCTTCGCTCAACGTCGGAGCGGAGAGGCGCTTGGCGTCTCCCTCTCCCAGTGCGACCAGTTCCGACACCTTGAGGCCGAATTCGCGGGCGATACGCGTCTTCGTCTGATCCGATGCGCCATGCTTCCCCGTTTCGATACGGGAAATGCTCACCGCCGTCGTACCGACCCGCGAAGCCAGTTCTTCCTGGCTCCATCCCCTGTTCACCCGCAAGCGTTTGATTGTTTTTCCGACACTCATGAGTCGAAGTGTCGAGCGCCATTACTGTCTGAGCAATTACGCAACACGTAATGACATGTTGAAATATTATACGTTGTAAGTAATAATGGCCGAGCGGCATGAATGACAAATCATTCCGCTCGGCGCGAAAACCCGAGCGGTGCCACATCGGCGATTTTTTTGCTTTGCCAGTCTGTCGTAGGTAATATGCGGTCCGACTGCGGCTTGTCCGCAGCCTGAAAAAGGCTACCCTGGCCGAAAGGCTTGGGGCGCAAAGTTCCGGTCTAAAGGCGCCTCCCAGAAAATGGGCGTCCATGACCGAGGAACCGCCAGGAAGAGAAGGGAGGTTCTTCCTGGCAATTACCCCGGAAGGTCTTCCCTGTTCGACGCCAAGAAAACGAACAAGGGGCATGCGTTGAAAACCAATCTTCCGGTCACCCAGCGGGAAAAGCCTTTCCCGAAGGGGTGCTATCTGGTGTCCAGGACCGATCTCAAGGGCATCATCACTTACGCCAACGACGCATTCGTGGCGCTTTCCGGTTTCTCGCGCGAGGAACTCGTCGGCAAGAACCACAACATCGTCCGCCATCCCGACATGCCGCCGCAGGCCTTCGAGGACCTCTGGCGCACCCTGAAGGCCGGTCTGCCCTGGCGCGGCATCGTCAAGAACCGCGCCAAGAACGGCGACCACTACTGGGTCGACGCCTTCGCAGTGCCGATACGGGAAAACGACCGGACCGTCGGCTACATGTCGGTGCGCTCGGAGCCATCGCGTGCTTCTGTGACCCAGGCCGAGGCGCTATACAAGACCCTCAACCAGACCAAGGCCGCGCTGGATACCCGGCCGCCGCTGTCGAAGCGAATTTCCATCCGGACGCGGCTCATCGCGGTCATGGTCTTCATGGGATTTTTGCTGGCGGGTGGCGCCATGGTCGGCATCGGCGGCATCGCCATGACCAACGAGGCGCTGGATCGCACCTATCAGGCTCGTCTGGAGCCGGTAGACATGATCGGCCGCATCACGGCGTTGATGAGCGACAACCGGGGGCAGGTCATGCTGGCCCTGCAGCACAATCCGGCCAATCCGTTCTCAAAGCTCCACGAGCATCCGGTCACGCTCCATACCGATACCATCATCAGGAATCGGGATGAAATCACCGCCCTGGTCGACGAACTCACTAAACGGGAAGTCGGCGAAACGCTCAAACCTTTGCTGGATCGCTACGCCGAAGCGCGGGGAATCTTCGTTAAGGAAGGGTTGGCGCCGGCGCGCGAGAAGCTCGTCGAAGGCCAGTACGACGAGGCGAACCTGATCCTGCTGAAGACGATGAATCCGGCCTACGCGAAAGCTGCGGCGGCAGCACGGGAGGTGCAGGATGCACTGAAAAAAGCGGCGCGGGAGGAATACGCGGCATCCCAGGATCGCTACCGCCTGATCCGCACCGTGTCGGCAATCGGTACGCTGGCGGCCCTGCTGCTGACGGCGGCAGTAACCTTCTTCCTGCTGCGCGCCATCGTCAACCCGCTTAACCGCGTCATCGAACATTTCGACCGCATTTCCCAAGGCAACCTGACGGACCAGATCGACATCGCCGGCCGCGACGAGGCGGGACGCGTATTGACGCAACTGGCCGCCATGCAAGTTCATCTGAAGGTCATGCTCGACGAAATTCAATCGGCGGCCAAGGCTATCGAGGCACAATCGGCGCGAGTGGAATGGCAGACCGCCAGCGTCGCCGACCAATCCGAGCAACAGCGGGACAGTGCAGCGAGCGTGGCTGCCGCTACCGAGGAATTCAGCCAGTCGGTGCGCGAAGTAGCCAGTTCTGCTGGGCAGACCGCCAGCGCCGCGGAAAGTGCGCAGACGCAGGTTCACGAGGCGCAAGCCAGCATGCAGAAGAGCACGACTGCCAACAGCCGTGTCGTCGAGGCCGTACAGTCGTCCAGTCGTACCATTGCCGATCTCGATCAGGCCATTGCCAAGATCGGCGGCATTACTCAGGTCATCAAGGAGATTGCGGATCAGACAAATTTGCTGGCGCTGAATGCCGCCATCGAGGCGGCACGGGCCGGCGAACAAGGCCGCGGCTTCGCCGTGGTGGCCGACGAAGTGAGGAAGCTTGCAGAGCGCACGACGGCATCCACGACCGACATCACCGCCACGGTAACGGAAATCCGCCAGGTCACCGATGCGACGGTTGTCTCCATGAACCATGCCGTGACCGAGGTCGAGCAGGGTATCGGCCTGATTCACGAAAGCGTGGCGGGCCTTGACCGGATCACCAACACGAGCGCGGAAGTTACCGGCATGGCGCGTCACATTGCCGACGCTGCCAGCGAGCAGGCCGTCGCTTCCGAACAGGTTGCCAGCAATATGGAAAGAATCGCCGGCCTCATCGACAGCAATCTCGAATCCGCCCAGGGGGCGAAACGGGCGGCCGATGCTCTGAAGGAAACTGCCCAGGAATTGCGGCGGGTGGTTGGACAGTTCAAAGTTATCGCATAAGAAAAAAGGGGAGGAAACATGTTTTGGGGTGGATACAAACGAAGGATCGAAGCGCTCGAAGCAACGGTACGTGAAACGCAGTCTGCGCTTACCGCGCGGGAGGCCGAGCTGACGACGGAGCGTGGCGCAAGGCGAGCGTCCGAAGAATGTTTGACGCGGATGACCGGCGACCTGGACAAATGCCAGCGCATCTATCTTACGATGCAATCCTTCGGGGAATCCTTCCTGGAAATTCAGCGCTCGCAGGTGGTAATCGCCAACACCATGAAGGAGGAAAAGCGCCATGCTGTCGAAGCGGCCATGGTTTCCGGCGAAAGCCGTCAGGCCATGGAAAAGATTGCCGGCAGTCTTACCTCCATGGCGACAGACACCTCGGTCATGGCCGGCAACGTCGAAACATTGACCGAGCGGGCCAACCAGATCGGCGGCATCGTCCAGTTGATTCGCGAGATCGCCGACCAGACCAACCTGCTGGCGCTCAACGCCGCCATCGAAGCGGCCCGTGCCGGCGAGCAGGGGCGTGGTTTTGCCGTAGTCGCCGACGAAGTGCGGAAGCTTGCCGAGCGCACAGCAATTGCCACCAACGAAATCGCCGGCCTGGTGACCTCCATCCAGAGCGAAACCCAGCAGACCCGAGGTCAGATGGAACACTGGGCGCAACGTTCGGCCAGTTTCGGCGACGAGGGTGCTGCCGCCACGTCGGGTATGCGGGCGCTTACCGAACTGTCGAGACGTATGGAGGGAACCATCGCCGCTTCTGCGCTGAGAAGCTTTGTCGAGGTGGCGAAGATCGACCACCTGGTCTACAAATTCGAGGTCTATCGGGTATTGATGGGGGTATCGCAAAAGAATGTCGGCGATTTTGCCGCCCATGGCCATTGCCGCCTGGGAAAGTGGTATTACGAGGGCGAAGGGCGAGAGTGTTTTTCAAAACTGTCCGGCTATGTGGAAATGGAGACACCGCATCGGCGGTTTCATGACGCCGGGTTGGCGGCATTGCGTTCCTTCCAAGAGGGCAACATGGAGCCGTGTTTCGCTCGCGTCGGCGAGATGGAGACCGAAAGCCACGACGTGTTGGCTTGTCTCGAACGCATCGCTGCCAGTGCCGAGGGTGACACGGCGCTGCTCTGCCACGTCTGAGCCGAAGCTGGTTTCGCAAGGAGGGCTGTTTCGTGCGCCTCAACACCAAGACTCTCGTCTTTTCCGCCGCCATCATGACGCTGTTGATCGTCGTCGTGACGGCGCTCTCTGCTTGGTCCTTCCGCCGCTTTTCTCTCTACATGGCGGAAAGGCACACGATGTCGGTGGCCGAGGCCGTCAAGATCGGGCTGACCGAAGCCATGATCAACGGCACCATCGACAAGCGGCTGGAGTTTCTCGAACGACTGAAGAACATGCCGGGTGTCGCCGCACTCCATGTCGTGCGCGGTCCGGCAGTGACGAAGCAGTTCGGCCCGGGCTTCCCGCTTGAGCAGATCAAAACCGAAGACGAGGCGCGGGTGGTGGCGCAGGCACGCCCGGTTTTTTCGCTTGTCGACCGGGACGGCGATTTGCTGTTTCGCGCCATTGTTCCCTACGTCACCACCGATCACGGGCAACCCAATTGCCGGCAATGCCACCAGGTCGACCCCGGCGTCGCACTCGGCGCCGTGACCATCGACATTTCATTGGCCGAAGTGCGCGGCCAGGCGATTACCGCCGTCGTTCTGGTCAGTCTGGCCGTGCTGACGGCTGTGTTGTTATCGCTTGCCTGGCTACGCCGCCTGATCCGGCCGGTGACGGAAACCGCCATCGCGGTACGCGAAGTCGCAGCCAATGCCGCTACCGGCGACTTTCGCGGCCGCATCGCCCACGCCAGTTCCGACGAAGTGGGTGAAATTGCCGCCCATCTCAACCGGCTGATGGGTTTTCTGGAAAAGGAAGTCGGCACCATCCAGGAACGTGTGGCGGAACTGATGGGGCATCAGCGGAGTTGCGGCGGCAACCAACTGGCGGCTACCACCGAGATGGTCGAGGCCCTGGTCGAGGCGGCCAAATTCAAGCAGGCCATCGAGGAGGACCGGTACAAGAGCGACATCTACGATCGGCTTGCTGGAATCCTGCGCGAAAAATTCGAGTTCCAGCGCTTCACCATTTATGAAGTCGCTGCAAGCAAAAACCGCATGGTGCCGGTGGTCGTCGGCTGCAACGCCGATGCGCATTGCCAATATTGCGACCCGCAGATCATTACCGACGCCGATGCCTGCCGCGCCAAGCGCACCGGGCACGCCGTCGACGGCGTCGGACTGCCCGGCATCTGCACCATGTTCCGTGCCGCCGAAGAGGGCGACACCCACATCTGCCTGCCTATCGTGCTTTCGGGCACAGCGGGCTGCGTGGTTCAGATCGTCGTCGGCCAGGGCGAGGGACCGCTGGCGCAAATGATGATGCCCTTCCTCGCGGTTTATCTGCGCGAGACGGCTCCGGTGCTGGAAGCCAAACGGCTGATGGACAGCCTGCGCGAAAACGCCTTGCGCGATGCCATGACCGGACTCTACAACCGGCGTTTCCTGGAGGAATACGTCGAAACTCTGATGTCCGGCATCGAGCGCAAGAAGGGTGTGTTCTCGATCCTGATGCTGGATTTCGATTACTTCAAGCAGGTGAACGACACGTATGGCCACGAAGCCGGCGACAAGGTCTTGAAATCCTTGGCCGAAATCCTGGCCAAGAACGTGCGTGGCTCTGATCTGGTGGTCCGCTATGGCGGCGAGGAATTCCTCGTCATCCTGCTCGACACCGATGCCGAACGTGCGGTACAGGTGGCGGAAAAGATTCGCGGCGAAGTGGCCAGCACCAAGGTCACACTGCCGACCGCCGTGCTGCAGAAGACGATTTCCATCGGCGTTGCCCAATACCCGGCGGATGCCGACACTTTCTGGCAGGTGGTCAAGTTTGCCGATGTCGCCTTGTACGGCGCCAAGAACGCGGGCCGCAACCGGGTGGTGCGCTTCGAACCGGAGATGTGGCAGGAAGAGGAAAAATATTGAAGCTCGAAGTCATCTCCGGGGATTTCGACTTCGCGGCCTGGGCACGATTGGCATGCTCCGATCCGGCGGGCTTCGAGGCTGCACGGCGGAAAGCTATCGAACGGATCATCGCCAATGGCAACGAGGAGCAACTGAATCGTCTGCAGTGGCGACTGGATGCCGAGCGCCGGCGCGCCCGTACGCCGCTCAAGGCCTGCATACAAATGTCGGCATTGATGTGGACGACCTTCGATGATCTCCACACGTACGTCACCTGCCTGAAGGACCAACGTGATGTTGCCGCTGCCTCAAAGCCTGCGCAATCTGCTCGCATCCTTCCTTTCCGCCGGCCACTGATTTCCTGATTCCGATTAATGCAATTTACGAGATTGGCCTCATGCAGATAGCTATCCACATCACAGGCGACCGTGCTGTACTCCAGCTGAAAGACCGTTTCGACTGGAGCTCTCAAAATGAGTTTCGCGATGCCGTTGATACCGTTCTCAATGATTTTGGTACGAACGAAATTCAAGTGGACTTGGGTGGCGTCAACTATATCGACAGTACCGCGCTGGGCCTGTTGCTGGTACTTCGCGACGAGGCACGAGCACGCAACAAGAGCGTGTCTCTAGCCAACTGTCGAGGCAGCGTGAAGGCCGTGCTCGATATCGCCAAGTTCGACAGAATTTTCCCGCTTAGCTGAGTCGAGGGGCGGGCAAAGAAAGCTTCGTAGGTCCAGATCACATAGTCCCGGTTGTCTACTTTCAGAGGTCGGAACACCAACTCGCGAACCACTCGGTCAGGGCGCGGGTTTCGCCCAGGCCGGCGAGCCGGCGGTCGATGGCATCGTGGTTGCCCCACACCACGTCGGCCAGGTCCCCAGCGGCGACGCGGGCTTCGATCTCGCCGCAATACAGCCCGAGGTCGCGCTGGACGTAGAAGCCGTAGCTGCGGCAGGCCACGGGGCGCTGGGCATAGACCGGGCAGACGCCGGTGGCCTGGTCGAGCAGCGGGCAGACGACGGCGCGCGCGGGCTGGCCGGCCAGGGCGGCCATGGCGCGGCAAATTTCCTTCTGGCGTTGCGGCGGCAATGCGGCCAGGCCCGCGCGCAGCAGGTCCCATTCCGCCGCCGTCAGTTGCGGCACGTCGGCGAGCCGCCGGCAGCAACTGTCGCAGCCCTTGCCGCACAGCCAGTCGGGACGGTGCGCGCGGACGGCCGCCACGCGCGCCTCGATGTCGTCGTGGAGTTCGGTCAGCGCCGTCATTCGATGCGGACGCTCAGGCCGGGCGGATGGCGGAGCGCAGGCGGCCGTAGAGCGTGACGCCGGCGAGCGCCGCGGCTCCAGCCGCGATGCCGAGCAGGATGTCGAACAGCGTCGGCAGCACGGCGCCGAGCAGGGCGCCGATCAGCGCCAGTCCCGCGACGGCGGCGACGGCGTGATGCAGCAGCTCGTGCGCGACCGGCACGCCGTGCGCCAGGATGCCGCCGCCGACCATGAACATGGCGACCGTGCCGATCACCGTCAGCGCCTGCATCAGGCGCGGCGCCGCCAGCAGCAGGGCGCGCCCGAGCGCGCCGCGCACCGCGCCGGGCCGCTGCATCAGCCAGAGGCCGGCGTCGTCCATCTTGACGATGGCGGCGACGATGCCGTACACGCCGACCGTCATCACCAGGCCGATGCCGGCCAGCACGGCGACCTGGGTGCCGAAAGCCTGGCCGGCGACGGTACCCAGCGCGATGACGATGATTTCGGCGGAGAGCACGAAGTCGGTGCGTATTGCGCCCTGTATCTTGTCCTTTTCCAGGGCCGCCACATCGACGTCCGGTGCGCTCAGGTGCGCCAGGTGTGCGGCATGTTCGGCGGCGACTTCCGCCGCGCCGTGCAGCCACTTGTGTGCCAGCTTCTCGACGCCCTCGAAGCACAGGTAGAGGCCGCCCAGCATCAGCAGCGGCGCGATCGCCACCGGCAGCAGCGCGCTGATGGCCAGCGCCGCCGGCACCAGGATCGCCTTGTTCTTCAGCGACCCCACCGCCACCGCCCAGACCACCGGCAATTCGCGTTCGGCGCGCACGCCGGCGACCTGCTGGGCGTTCAGCGCCAGGTCGTCGCCGAGCACGCCTGCGGTTTTCTTCGCCGCGACCTTGGTCATCAGCGCGACATCGTCGAGGATGGTCGCGATGTCGTCGAGCAGGGCGAGCAGGCTGGCACCGGCCATCGGTCAGCCCTTGCGCCGGGCGGTCTTGCCCTTGGCCTTCGGTTGCAGCGTCTGCGCCAGGTAATGCCCGGTGTGGCTGGCGGTGCAGGCGGCGACGTCCTCGGGCGATCCCGCGGCGAGGATGCGCCCGCCGCCGTCGCCGCCCTCGGGGCCGAGGTCGACGACCCAGTCGGCGGTCTT
>CAZWFC010000008.1:0-37672 GCA_964632965.1 uncultured Rhodocyclaceae bacterium | reverse complement strand
CGCAATGGTCGCGAAAATCCAGCGCGCCGCCGCGATGCGCGAGCCAGCGCATGATCAGCTTGTTCGGACCGATGACCTGCTGGCGGTAAATGCCGAGGTTCTGGCGCGGCTTGTTCGGCCCGCGCGTCACCACCAGCCCCCAGGTCACCAGCGGCCCGGCGTCGCCCGGCCAGCAGGTCTGGATCGGCAGGCGGGAAAGATCGACGTCCTTGCCCTCCCACACCACGTCCTGGCAGGGCGCCGAGGACAGCACCTTCGGCGCCATGTTGAGCACCTGCTTCAAGACCGGGAACTTGTCCCAGGCATCCTTGAGGCCGCGCGGCGGCTCGGGCTCCTTCAGATAGGCGAGCAGCTTGCCGACCTCGCGCAGGGCGCCGACATCCTCCTCGCCCATGCCCAGCGCGACGCGGCGCGGCGTGCCGAACAGGTTGCCGAGCACCGGGATCGAGTGGCCCTTCGGCTTCTCGAACAGCACCGCCGGCCCGCCGGCGCGCAGCACGCGGTCGCAGATCTCGGTCATCTCCAGGTGCGGATCGACCTCGACGCCGACGCGCTTGAGTTCGCCCAGCGCTTCGAGCTGGCGCAGAAAATCCCGCAGATCGTGATACTTCATCGCGCATCCCCAAACAGTGAATCGGCCAATCGGCCGAGGTCATCGACGGCAGCGCGGCGCACGACATGCAGCGGCACATGGCCGACATGCGGACGCAGCGACGCCAGGGTGTCGGCCATCGACACCGCGCCTTCGGCGCTCTCGTCGAGCACGATCGCGGCCGGCGCGACGCCGACCTCGCGCAGCGCCGCCAGGGCCGTCAGCGTATGGCTCAGAGAGCCGAGGTAAGTGCCCGCCACCAGCAGGGTCGGCAGGGCCAGCGCGGCGATCCAGTCGCGCACGGTGTAGCTGCCGTCGAGCGGCACCATGACGCCGCCGATACCCTCGATCAACAGGCAGTCGCGGTTGCGCGCGACTTCGCCGCGGCACCATTCGAGCAATTCGTCGTAATCGACATGGCGGCCTTCGAGCGCCGCCGCGCGGTCGGGCGACAGCGGCGCGGCGAAGCTCCAGGGCGAGATGTCGGCCACGGCGGCGGGCGTCACGCCGACGCCGCAGGCCGCCAGCAGGGCACCGCTGTCGCTGGCTTCCAGCGCATCGTCGCGGTAGCCGCTCAGCACCGGCTTCAGCGCGCGCACGCCATGGCCGCGCGCCGCCAAGGCCCGCGCCAGACCGGCCGCGACAAAGGTCTTGCCCGAGTCGGTCCCGGTTGCGGTGATAAAATAAGCTCGTCCCGTCATCGCTGATGCTCGCTGTAGTGGCGCTGCATTGTAGCCTCCCCTCCCCCTCATGACCGAGCCCGCGCACTGGCTGAACCTCGATCACGTCTGGCTGCCCTACGCGCAGATGGCGAATGCGCCGCTGCCGCTGCCGGTGGTCGGCGCTTCGGGCGTGCGCCTGCAACTGGCCGACGGCACCGAACTCATCGATGGCATCTCGTCCTGGTGGACCGCCTGCCACGGCTACGGCCAGCCGCATATCGTCGCCGCCGTGCAGCGGCAGGCCGCCAGGCTCTCGCACGTGATGTTCGCCGGGCTCGCCAACGCGCCGGCCTACACGCTGGCGGCGCGGCTGGCGGACAAATTGCCGGGCGACCTCGACCACGTCTTCTTCTCCGAGTCCGGTTCGGTATCGGTGGAGATCGCCCTGAAGATGGCGCTCCAGTACTGGCACAACCACGGTCAGCCGCAGCGGCGCCGCATGCTCGCCTTCCACCACGGCTACCACGGCGACACCTTCATGACCATGGCCGTCACCGACCCGGCGGTCGGCATGCACGACGCCTATCACGGCCTCGTGCCGCCGGCGCTGTTCGCCGACCTGCCGCGCGACGCCGCGAGTACCGCCGCCTTCGACGCGCTGCTGGCACGCGAAGCCGGCCGCATCGCCGCTGTCATTCTCGAACCGCTGGTGCAAGGCGCCGGCGGCTTCCGCCTGCACGAAGCCGCCACGCTGGCGCGCGTGCGCGCCGCCTGCGACCGCCACGGCCTGCTCCTCATCCTCGACGAAATCATGACCGGCTTCGGCCGCAGCGGCACGCTGTTCGCCTGCGAGCAGGCCGCTGTGGTGCCGGACATCGTCTGCCTGTCCAAGGCGCTGACCGGCGGCACGCTGCCGCTCGCCGCCACCGTCGCCCGCGAACATGTCTTCGCCGCCTTTCTCGGCAGCGAGTTCGACCGGGCGCTGATGCACGGCCCCACCTACATGGCCAACGCGCTGGCCTGCGCCGCGGCCAACGCCTCGCTCGACCTGTTCGAGAGCGAACCGCGCCTGGCCCAGGTCGCCGCCATCGAGGCGCAACTCGCGCGCGAACTGGAACCCTGCCGCACGTTGCCCGGCGTCGTCGATGTGCGCGTCAAGGGGGCGCTGGGCGTGGTCGAACTGGACGCGCCCGCCGCCGGCCTGCGCGCCGCCTTCGTCGAGCGCGGCATCTGGCTGCGGCCCTTCGGCAACATCGTCTATGTCATGCCGCCCTTCGTCATCGACAGTGCCGACCTCGCGCGCATCACGACGGCGGTCTGCGAAGTGGTCGCCGACGCAGCGCGCCCGGCGGGGAGTGCGCGCGATGTGGTTTGACGACGCGCTCGCCGCCACGCTGGCACGGCTCGACGCCGAACAGCGCCGGCGCCGCATCCGCCCCGTCGCCATCCCCGGCCCGCGCCTGGTGCTGGCCGACGGCCGCAGCCTGATCGACGCCTCGTCCAACGACTACCTCGGCCTCTCGCAGCACCCGGCGCTGAAGGCGCGCGCCATCGAATGGGTGGAGCGCTTCGGCGCCGGCGCCCGCGCCGCCCGCCTCGTCACCGGCACGCTCGAAGCCGTCGCCGAACTCGAAGCGCGGCTGGCGGCATTCAAGCAGACCGAAGCGGCGCTAATCTTCAACGCCGGCTACCAGGCCAACGCCGCGGTGCTGCCGGCGCTGTTCGATCTCGCCGGCGGCCGCGACGCGCTCGTGTTCACCGACCGGCTCAACCACGCCAGCCTGCATGCCGGCTGCGCCGCCGCCGGCATAAAGCAGATCCGCTTCCGCCACAACGACCTCGCCCATCTCGAAGAACTGCTGGCGCCGCACGCCGGCAGGCCGGCCTTCATCGTCACCGAGTCCGTCTTCAGCATGGACGGCGACCGCGCCGACACCGCCGCACTCGCCGCCATCGCACGCCGCTTCGATGCCGTGCTCTACCTCGACGAAGCCCATGCCACCGGCGTGCTCGGTCCGCAGGGCCGCGGCCTCGCCGTCGCGGCGCCCGGCGCGGTGGTGATGGGCACGCTCGGCAAGGCCTTCGGCAGCGCCGGCGCCTACATCGCCGGCTCGCGCGCGCTGATCGACTACCTGGTCAACCGTTGCGCCGGCTTCATCTACAGCACCGCGCCGGCACCCGCCGCCTGCGGCGCGGTGGACGCCGCGCTCGACCTGATCCCCTCGATGGATGCCGAACGCAGTCTGCTCGCGGCGCGTGCCGAGCGCCTGCGCCGGAGGCTCGCCGAACTCGGCATCGCCACCCTCGCCTCGACGACGCAGATCGTGCCGGCCGTGCTCGGCTCCGAAGAACAGGCGCTCGCGGCGCAGCAGCGGCTGGAGGAGAAAGGCGTGCTGGCCGTCGCCATCCGCCCGCCCACCGTGCCCGAAGGCGCCAGCCGGCTGCGCTTCGCGCTGTCGTCGGCGCACAGCGACGCGGATTTCGAACGGCTGCTCGACGCCGTCGGCGTGCTCGCCCCATGAAACAGCGCATCACGCTGGTACACGGCTGGGGCTACGACGCAACGATCTGGCGCGAAGTCCTGCCGCTGCTGGCCGGCCTCGACGTCGAAGTCGCCGACCTCGGCTACTTCGGCCGGCCGTCCCTGCCCGCGCCCTGCGAGGCGCCGCGCATCGCCGTCGGCCACTCGCTGGGTACGCTGTGGTGGCTGGCGCTGACCGAACTGCCGTGGACGAAGCTCGTCGCCATCAACGGCTTCCCGCGCTTCACCGCCGCCGCCGATTTTCCGCCGGGCGTCGCGCCGCGCGTGCTCGAACGCATGCGCAAGCGCTTCGCCACGGCGCCCGCCGCCGTGCTCGCCGACTTCCAGGCCGCCTGCGGCGCGGCGGGTCCGGCACTGCCGGCGGACTGCACGCCGCTGGAGCAGGGACTCGCCATCCTTGCCGAGGTCGATGCGCGTGCCGCGCTGACCCGGCGGCAGCCGGAGGTCATCGCCCTCGCCGCCCGCGACGACGCCATCGTGCCGGCGACGATGAGCGCGGCGGCCTTCGCCGGACTCCCGGCCGGCAACCTGCGCTGGACAGACGACGGCGGCCACCTGCTGCCGCTCACCCAGCCGCAGGCATGCGCCGCGGCGATACGCGCCGCCGCCGCATGAGCGACCACAAAGCCCGCATCGCCGGCCGCTTCGGCGCCGCCGCCGCCGCCTACGACGCGCACAGCCCGCTCCAGCGCGAGGCGGCGCAGCGGCTGGCGGCAAAGGTGAAAGGCCTGGCGCTGCCGGCCAACCCGCGCGTACTCGAAATCGGCTGCGGCACCGGACACCTGACGCGCGCCCTGCTGCCGGCCCTCGGCGGCGACTGGTTCGTCAGCGACATCGCGCCGGCGATGGCGCAGGAATGCCGGCAGCGGCTCGGCGGCCAGGCCCACTATCTCGTCATGGACGGCGAACGTCCGGCACTCGCCGACGGCCGCTTCGACCTGATCGTCGCCAGCCTCGCCATGCAGTGGTTCGCCGACCTGCCGGCGACGTTGACCGGACTCGCGCGCCTGCTGGCGCCGGGCGGACGCATCGCCCTGGCCACGCTGGGCGCCGGCACCTTCGCCGAATGGCGCGCCGCGCATGCGGCGGCCGGCCTGGCGCCCGCCACGCCGGCCTATCCCGATGCGGCGGCGCTGCGCAGCGCCTTCCCGCCGGATATGGCAGTGGAGTTGGCGGAAGAGAATTACGTCGAGCCCTGCGCCGACCCGCTCGACTTCGTGCGCGGCCTGCGCCGCATCGGCGCCGATACGCCGGCGCCCGGTACGCGACCGCTGACGGCGGGACAAATGCGGCGGGTAGTGCGGGCTTTCGCCGCCGCAGGAAACCCCGCGATCAGCTACCGCCTGCTCTACGCGATCGCCTTGCGGTCGAGCAGCACCAGCCAGCCGCGCACCACGCGGTAGAGCACCCAAAGCCCGGTGCCGGCGATCGTCGCCCAGGCGAAGGGGATGCCGATGATGGTGAAGAACAGCATCAGCGCCACCGCCGCCCAGAGCGCCGCGAACCAGAAGGTGCGCAACTGCCAGCGCCAGTGGCTGCCCAGCCAGGTGCGGGCGACGCGGTCGCGCGTGACGTAGTTGATGACCACCGCGAGTATCGACGGCCAGCCGGTGACGAAGGCGCCGACGATGGTCGCCGAGGTCAGGATGCCGCCGACCGCCGACAGCGCGTGCAAGGCGTACATCACATGGCACCAGGCGCGTGGGCCTTCCAGGTCGCCGCCGTCGACCACTTCGTATTCCGCATCCACCACGTCGTCATCGGCCATGAAGATTATCCCAGCAGAGGTTTCAGGTTCAGTTCGGCAACGATGCCGGCGAACACGGCGGCGCCGAACCAGTTGTTGTGCAGAAAGGCCTTGAAGCACTTCATGCGCTCACGCCCGCGGATCAGCGTGTAATGGTAGCCGGCGGTGGCGGCGGCGACGCCCAGCCCGGCGTAGTAGAACGCGCCGTAGTTCAACCGCCAGCCGACATGGCCGAGCAGCCCCAGCGTCGCCGCGTAGCAGAGCATCACCGCCGCCACGTCGAAGCGTCCGAAGGTGATCGCCGAAGTCTTGATGCCGATGCGCAGGTCGTCCTCGCGGTCGACCATGGCGTACTCGGTGTCGTAAGCGACGGCCCAGAAGACGTTGGCCAGCAGCAGCCACCAGGCCTGCGGCGGCACCATCACCAGCACCGCCGCGTAGGCCATCGGGATGCCGAAGCCGAAGGCGACGCCCAGATAGGCCTGCGGCAGGGCGAAGAAACGCTTGGTGAACGGATAGCTGGCGGCGAGGAAAAACGCCACGACCGACAGCATCCACACCAGCTTGTTGAGCCTCAGGATCAGCAGGAAGGCGCAGGCGACCAGCACCGCGACCAGCGCCAGCGCCTCGCGCGTGCCGACCTTGCCGGCGGCGAGCGGACGGTCCCTGGTGCGTTCGACATGCGGGTCGAAGTCGCGGTCGGCGTAGTCGTTGATGACGCAGCCGGCCGAACGCATCAGTACCGTACCGAGCACGAAGATCCACAGCAGCGTCAGCGGCGGATGGCCGCCGGTGACGAGCCACAGGGCCCACAGCGTCGGCCAGATCAGCAGCAGGATGCCGATGGGCTTGTCCAGCCGCATCAGCTTTTCGTAGAGGTCGAGACGGGTCTTGAGCGCGGCGAAATTCATGGCATCGATTCTACCGCCGCACGCCGGCCGCGCCCGACATCGACGCCGGCGAGAATGACCAGGCCGACGACGAAATAGCTGCCGGTGATGAGCATGGCCAGCCGGTGATCGCCGCCGGAAATCCAGGTCACGGCGCCGTAGGTCAGCGGGCCGAGTATCGACGACAGCTTGACCGCCAGCCCCCACAGGCCGAAGAACTCGGCGTGGCGTCCGGGGGGCGCCAGGGCGCCGACCAGGGCGCGGCCCGCCGACTGGCTGGCGCCGAGGCAGAGGCCGGCGATGTTGGCGGCGAGCCAGAACATGGCCGGCCCCTGCGCGCCCCAGGCCAGCAGGATCATGACGATCCAGCCGACCAGCGTGGCCGCGATGGCGCGCACATGGCCGATGCGGTCCTGCAGGTGGCCGAAAATGAGGGCACCGAGCGCCGCCGTGATGTTGACGACGAAAATCAGCCGGATGGTGTCGGCCGTGGCGAAGCCCATGGCCTGCTCGGCGTAGATCGCCGCCAGCGTGACCACGGCCTGGATGCCGGCCTGGTAGAAAACGATGCACAGCATGAAGCGGCGCATGTCGGGATAGCGCCGCGCCTCGCGCAGCGTCCGCGCGACGCGGGCGAAAGCGGCGGCGACACTCGCAGCGGCCGGCGGCGGCACTTCGGCACGTGTCGCGCGCTCCTTCAGAAACAGGAAGGTCGGCAGGCTGGCCACCGCGAACAGCGCGGCGGTGATCAGCATCGTCGCCGGCACGAAGTCGGCGGCGCCCTGCCCGCGCGCCTGCGCCCAACTGACATAGGCGAGGCAGGCGCCGAGGCTGGCGAGCCCGCCGAGATAGCCGAGGCTCCAGCCCCAGCCCGATACCTTGCCGAGGCTGTCGTCCTCGGCCAGTTCCGGCAGGAAGGCGGCGATCAGGTTCTCGCCGCTGCCGAAGCAGTAGTTGGACAGGACGAGGAAGAACACCGCCAGCGCCAGGCTGCCGGGTCCGGCCAACGCCAGTCCGGCCGTCGCCAGCACGCAGCCGACGGTGGTCCAGGCCAGCAGCTTCTTCTTCGCGGCGCAGGCGTCGGCATGAGCGCCGAGCAGCGGCGCCGTCAGCATGATGAGCGCGTAGGAAGCCGCCAGCGCCGCCGTCCAGGCGAAGGTCGCCCACGGCGCGTTGCCGGCGACGACGGCAACGAAATAGGCGTTGAAGATCGCCGTGATGACCACCGTCGTGTAGCCCGAGTTGGCGAAGTCGTACATCGCCCAGGCCCACACCTCGCGTCGCCCGACGCCGGGGGAAAGTACGCCGTTGTTTGTGGAATTCGGCATCGTCGTCAGGCCTTCAGCAGCTCTTCGCGGCCGCCGAGCCAGCGCCGCAGATGCGCGTCGGCGCTGTCCGGCGCCTCGCGCAGCAGTTCTTCCGCCGCGGCGCGCGCCTGCTCCACCAGCGCGCTGTCTTCGAGGTCGGCATAGCGCAGCAGCGGCAGGCCGCTCTGGCGCGCGCCGACGAACTCGCCGGGGCCGCGCAGATGCAGGTCCTGGCGCGCGATCTCGAAGCCGTCGGTGTTCTCGTAGATGATCTTCAGCCGCTCGCGCGCCGTCTGCCCCAGCGGCTGGGCATAGAGCAGGATGCAGGCCGACTGCGCGGCGCCGCGGCCGACGCGGCCGCGCAACTGGTGCAGTTGCGAGAGGCCGAAGCGCTCGGCGTGCTCGATCACCATCAGGCTGGCGTTCGGCACATCCACGCCGACCTCGACCACCGTCGTCGCCACCAGCACCTGGATCTCGTTGGCGACGAAGGCGGCCATCACCGCCGCCTTCTCGTCGGTCTTGAGGCGGCCGTGCACCAGGCCGACGCGCAGGTCGGGCAGATCGGCGGTCAGGCGCTCGAAGGTTTCCTGCGCCGTCTTCAGTTGCAGCGCCTCGCTCTCCTCGATCAGCGGACAGACCCAGTAGGCCTGCCGTCCGGCGCGGCAGGCATCATGCACGCGCGCGACGACCTCGTCGCGGCGCGCCTCCGACACCAGCTTGGTCGTCACCGGCGTGCGTCCCGGCGGCAACTCATCGAGCACGGAGACGTCGAGGTCGGCGTAGTAGCTCATCGCCAGCGTGCGCGGAATCGGCGTCGCCGACATGGCCAGCTGATGCGCGAACGCGCCTTTCTCCTTGAGGGCCAGGCGCTGGCGCACGCCGAAGCGGTGCTGCTCGTCGACGATGGCCAGCCCCAGGCGCGGGAAGTCGACGCCGGCCTCGATCAGCGCATGCGTGCCGACGACCAGCGCAATCTCGCCGGCGGCGATGCGGGCGTCGGCCTCGGCCTTGGCGCGCTTCTTCAGGCTGCCGGTGAGCCAGGCGACCTCCAGCCCGAGCGGCGCCAGCCAGGCAGCGAGCTTGCGGTAATGCTGCTCGGCGAGGATTTCGGTCGGCGCCATCAGCGCGGCCTGGTGGCCGGCCTCGACGGCCTGCAGCATGGCCAGCGCGGCGACGACGGTCTTGCCGCTGCCGACATCGCCCTGCAACAGGCGCTGCATCGGATGCGGCTGCGCCAGGTCGGTGGCGATCTCGCCCCAGGCGCGCTGCTGGGCGGCCGTCAGCCGGAATGGCAGCGCGGCGAGCAAGGCCCCGGTCAGCGCGCCGCTGGACGCCAGTTGCGGCGCACCGCGCGCGCGCCGGGCGGTGTAGGCGCGGCGCAGGCTCAACTGCTGCGCCAGCAGTTCGTCGAACTACACGCGCCGCCAGGCCGGATGGTCGCGCGACTCCAGCGCCGTCTGCGCGATGTCCGGCGGCGGCGTGTGCAGCAGCTGGATCGCCGGGGCGAAGTCGTGCAGGCGCAGGCGCGCGCGCAGCGCAGGCGGCAGCGTGTCGCCGAGTTCGCCGGCGGCGGCGCCGCGCTCCAGCGCGCGCTCGATCAGCCGCCGCAGCGTCGCCTGGCCGAGGCCGGCGGTGGTCGGATAGACGGGCGTCAGTCGCTCGGGCAGCGGCGCGCCTTCGGCAACCGCATGGAAGCGCGGATGAATCATCTCGTCGCCGAGGAAACCGCCGCGCGGCTCGCCGAAGATGCGCAGGCGCGCGCCCTCCTGCAGCACCTTCTGCTGGCTCGGGTAGAAGTTCAGGAAGCGCAACACCAGCAACCCGCTGGCATCGCGCACGCGCGCCACGAGCTGGCGGCGCGGACGGTAGGCGATTTCGCAATCGACCACCTCGACCTCGAATTGCGCCGCCATGCCGGGGCGGGCGTCGGCGAGCGCCGTGATGCGGGTTTCGTCCTCGTAGCGCAGCGGCAGGTGGAGGATGAAATCGGCGTCGGTACGCAGACCGAGCCGATCCAGCCGCGCGGCCAGCGTATTGCCGGCCGCTGGTTTTCCCGACCTTCCCCCCGTCCCCCTTCCCGAGGAAGGGGGTGACGACGGTTCGGCCGGGCCCTGCCCAGCCTCCGGACTTATGACCGGCGCCCGCTTGGGGCGGCCCTGCGCTGGGCGCTCAGCCAATCACCAGGACCGCATCCGCCTCGACCAGGGCGCCGCGCGGCAGTTCCTTGACGCCGACGGCGGCGCGCGCCGGATAGGGCTGGGCGACATACTTCGCCATGACCTCGTTGACCTTGGCGAAGTTGGCGAGGTCGGTCAGGTAGATGTTGAACTTGACGGCGTCGTTGAGCGAGCCGCCGGCCGCTTCGGCGACGGCCTTGAGGCTTTCGAAGACGCGCACGATCTGCGCGTCTATGCCCTCGACCATCTGCATGCTGACGGGATCGAGGCCGATCTGGCCCGACATGTAGACGGTGTTGCCGGCGCGCACCGCCTGCGAATAGGTGCCGATGGCGGCGGGGGCGTTGGCGGTGGAAATGATCTGGCGGGTCATGGGATTCTCCGTTCAGGCCGGCGGCGCCACTTCGTACTTCAGCTTGGCGAACACATGCTGGAGGCCGCGGCGCGCGGCGAGGTTGATGATGAGCGGCGCATTCAGGTTGGCGCTCAGCGGCGCCATGTCCTCGGTCTTGCTCAGCATGACGGCCACCGCGACGTTGGCCGGATCGGTGAGGCCGATTTCGGCGACTTCCTCGTCGGAAAGCGCGATTTCGTAGCTGAAGCCGAACAGTGCCGGATCGGCCAGATGGAAGGCCACATCGGGCTCGTCGAGCGATTGCAGGATGAAGTACTTCGGGTCGCGGCCTTCCGGATGGAACAGCGAGAAGCGGTGGCAGGCCTCGAAGCCGGGCAGGCCGCGCGGGAACTCGATGACCCGGTTGGGTTCGATGTCGAGCGTGCCGAAACGGGGGCTGTCGATTTTCATGATGACGTCCTGGGCGGATTAACGTTTGACGGCGGTCAGGATACCGGTTTCCATGCCGAGGGCCCGCAACTTTTCGCGCGCCGCGTCGGCCTCCTGGCGGGTCTTGAAGGGGCCGACCTGCACGCGCGCCTCGATCTGCGTCGGAATGCCGGCCAGTTCCAGCTTGGCGCGCAACTCCTCGGCATTCACCAGGTTGTTGAACACGCCCATCTGCACCACGTACTGGCGGCTGCTTTCGGCCGCCTGCGACAGCGGCCGCGACGCGGGCGCGTGGCGGGCGTACGAACTCGGCGCCGGCGCCGTGCGGGCGATTTCCGTCGCCGGCTCGGGCCGATGCGGCGCCGCGACGGGCTCGGACGGGCGAATCGCCGCCGGCCGCGCCGTCGCCGGCACCGTCAGCGGACGCATCGGCCGCGGCGGCGGCGTACCGATGGAGCCGGTGCGCTCCGGCTCGGCCGGCACCTCGGCCTTCGCTTCTTCCTTCTTCTCCGCCTGCGCCAGTTCGGCCGGCTTGTCGCCGGGCGCCTCGGCGGCCTTTTCCTCGACCTTCTCCTCGACCTTTTCCTCCGCCTTCGCTTCGGGCTTGGCCTCGGGTGCGGGAGCCTGGGCCACCGGCTCGCTCGGCTCGGCCTTTTGCGGCGGCGTCACGTAGAGGGCGTCGATGACCGCCAGCCCGCCGAGCAGGGCGACGACCATCACCCCGGCGATGGCGATGCGCGACAGCAGGCGCTTCTTCAGCGCCTCGTCGGCATCATGCGGATCTTGCGTGGTTACGTCCGGGTTCTCCGCCATATTCATCCTCTTGGTCTAGATTCTGCAGGCCGCGAGCCAGCGCCCACACCAACTCCGCCTCTGCGAGCGAAATGCCGCAGCGGTCGGCGACATCCTGAGCCGTCAGCCCGCGCTGGGCCAGCGCCATCGCGTCCGCGTACTGGGGCGAAACGCGGCTGGCCGCCTTGAGATCGGCGAGTTCGTCGCGCAGCGCCACGACTTCCTCGCGCAACTGCTTCACTTCCCGCTCCAGGTGGGAGCGCGCCAGCTCGGAACCGAAGCTGGCCGGCTCCTCCGGCGCCGCGACGCGAGGCTTGGGGTAGACGTAGACCTCCCCGTCCTCGTCCGCGTCCTCGCCGGCATCCGCATCCGCGGGCGGCGCGTCCGCATCGATCGCGGGCACCGCCGACTTGCGGCGGCCGACCTGATACAGGCGCAGCGCCGTCACGACGAGATAGATGCCGGCCAGCCCCGACACCACGAGGATGACATCGCGCAGCGGCATGCCGAGGATCTCCATCAGCGCGCACTCCCGGCCGCAACCCGGCCCGCCGGGCGCATGGGCAGCGTCTGGGCGGATACTCGAAAGCGGCGGATGAAGCGAGCGGACATAGTTATGGAGAGGGTAAACTGCGCCGATAATAGCCTCCGCCCCGACACGGGCAAATCCGGATCAGGCCGCCCTTTATCCCATGTTTTACCTCAAGAAACTCCTCGCCGCCCTGGTTTTGCCGCCGCTCGGGCCGATATTGCTGGCGCTGTTCGGCCTCTGGCTGGCGCGCCGCCACCCCCGTCTCGGACGCGGCACGGCGCTGCTGGCCCTGCTGAGCCTGCTCGCCCTGGCGCTGCCGCCGGTCGCCGATGCGCTGATCCACAGCCGGGAAACCTATCCGCCGATCGCGGCGCAAAACCTGGCGCGCGCCCAGGCCATCGTCGTCCTCGGCGGCGGCAACTACTCCGCCGCACCCGAGTACGGCGGCGACACGACCGGCCGCGCCACGCTGGAGCGGCTGCGCTACGCCGTGTATCTGCAGAAGCGGACCGGGCTGCCCATCCTCGTCACCGGCGGCGCGCCCTTCGGCGGACGACCCGAGGGCGAGACGATGAAGGAAGCCGTCGAGCGCGACTTTCACGGCCAGGTGAAATGGGCGGAAACCGCATCGCGCGACACCGCCGAGAACGCCCTCTATTCGGCGCCGATGCTCAAGGCGGCCGGCATCGGCCGCATCGTCCTGGTCAGCCACGCATCGCACCTGCCGCGCGCCGTTCCGCTGTTCGCAGGACAGGGGCTGGAAGTCTTTCCGGCACCGATGGGCTTCAGCACCCGCCCGCCCGACCTCTTCGCCCGGCTGCTGCCCTCGCCCGGCGCATTCGACACCAGCAGCACGGCGCTGCGCGAATGGCTCGGGCAGGCGATGCAGAGGCTAAGTACGCACTGAGCCCCGTCAGGATAGCGGCTTGCCGTCGGCGGTCAGCGTCAGGCTGTCGCCGGCCGAGAACTGCAGGGCTATGGCGTCGTAGTGACGGCTGCCCGAGAACAGGTGGCTGTACTTGGCGACGACGGCGTCCGCTGCGGCCTGCGTGGCGGCAGCGGCGTATTCCTGCTGGAAGGGAGTGCTCTTTTTCATCTCGACCATGTGCGAGGTGAGCGCGTTGACGGTGCTCAGCTCTCGCGCCAACGCCGGGTCGTTCGCCAGCGCCTGCCTGAACTCCGCCGCGTAGGCGTAATCCGCGGGCAGTTGCATCTGCCCCGCGCCGTCGTAGGTGATCGTCGCCGGCGCAGACGGAATGCCGTTTTGCGCCAGGAACTGCGGCATGGCCGCCGAGATATGCCCGGCCAGCGCATCGATATTCCTCTGGCTCGGCAGCAGCAGCGGCGGGAGCGAGAACCCGGCGCCGCCCGCATTGGCCGGCGGCGTGAAGTACTCATCGACGTTCAAGGACTGCGCCCCGCCATCGGTGTCGAACACCGCCTTGGCGGCGCTACGCGACGGCGCGGCCGCGCCGGATTGCGCCGCAAGCAGGTCCCGCGCCGCCTGCGAAATGGTCGCCCTGTCGGCAGAAGCTGCCGTCGATGCGGTAGAAGCTGCCGTCGCGGCAATGACAGATGCCTGCCTCGGCCGCGCCGCGAAAGGCAGCAGCGATGCCGCCGCATGGGCGCTGGTGGATGGGGTTTGCATGCGGGACTCCTCGACGCTGTGGATCACACCCGCAACATGCAATGGGCATGCCAGGGTGGGCGGCACGCGGGAGATGAGGGAGAAACAGCGTCGGGGCCGGGCGCGCCTTCAGGCGTCGCCGGCATCCGCTTGAAGGCCGTCCGCCATGAATGCCTCATGGAACGCGACGGTTCCCTGCGGCATATTGCCGGCGAAGGACAGGGCGAAGAAAACCTCCGGCGGCACGCCCTCAAGCACCAGTCCCGGCACGTTCCCGAACCCGAATTTCCGGTAGTAATCGGGATGCCCGACCAGGCAGACGCCGCGGGCGTTCAGGCCTTTCAGCCGCGACAAGCCCGCCTCGATCAACGCCTTGCCGATGCCCTGCCGCTGGTGTTCCGGCAACACCGACACCGGGCCAAGCCCGTACCAGTCCCGGGTCCCGTCCGACAGGGTCACGGGCGAGAAGGCGACATGCCCCACGACGCGGCCATCGATTTCCGCGACCAACGACACCGTCAGGGACCCGGCGGCGCGCAGTGCCGCGACGATGAACTGCTCCGTGTGGCGGCTGATCGCCAGGGTGCGGAATGCGGCGGCGGTCACATCGCCTATCGCGGCAACATCGGCGTCCGTCTCGTTCCTGATAACGACTTTTGAATTCATGATTTCCAATCGGCCGACCGTTCAAGGTCCGGGGCGCTGCGCGGTTTTATCTCGCAGCGTCCGGTTGGCAGGGTTCGGCCCCACCGCCGGCATGGACTGTTCAGGCAGGCAGCAGTTGACACCGAGAAATGCGCGCGAGTGTTTCGCCCATGATTTCGCGAGCGACCGCCGTATCGTAGTTCGCCTGCCCTCGAAGCCACCATCCGTCACTGAGTCCGAAGTAGCGACACAGCCGCAGGTCGGTGTCCGCCGTAATGGCGCGCTTACCCGCAACGATGTCCCCGATTCTTTGCGGGGGAACACCGATGTCCTTAGCCAAGCGGTACTTCGTCAGGCCAAGCGGCTTCAGAAACTCCTCATCCAGCATTTCGCCGGGAGAAACGGGGGGGACGGCGCGCATGCTCAAACTCCTTCAGTGGTAATCCACAATCTCAACGTCCTTCGGGCCCTCTGCAGTCCAAACGAAGCACACGCGCCACCGATCATTGATGCGAATGCTGTACTGCCCCTTGCGATTTCCCTTCAATGCCTCCAGTTGATTGCCGGGCGGTACGCGCAGATCATCCAGGACCGCAGACCAGTCGAGCTGTTCAAGCTTGCGTAGCGCAGGTCGTTCAACATTAACCCAGCGACGAATGCGCTTCCCGAGGAAGAGCGCCTGCGTATCCTTGCACTTGAAGCTCTTGATCGCCATTGATGAAGATTAACGCTTGACGTACATAACGTCAAGCGTTAATGCTATCGGCTTTGTTGCCCCTTGATTTCTCGGAATTGCCATTCGAGCATGTCGCCGTTCTTCTTGAGAAACATAAGCACTTTAATTGGCAAGTAACTAATCACAGCGCATATATATATGCCGCAAAAAAATGAACCAAAGAGCTTGGCGAAATAACGACCATAATCGGTTGGGATGGCAATTAGGAACCCGAGTGTGAATACGACTATCTCGACTGAGGCGAGCACGAATGTTGAGTACAGGACAAACATCCAGAAGCCATCTCGCAACATGGCACTAGCTCTTTGCGATAAGGAGTTACTCGTCGATTGGCTAATCATGGTTCGCCCCGGAAATAACCCCAAGGTACTTCGTTATTCTCCTTAGTTCGCTCAGGATAGCCATGAGATACGAAGTAACAACAAGTACCTGGAATGCTGCGACCAAAGCCCAAGCGAAGGACTCCAGCGATTTTGGAATCATATTTATATGGGCAATTCCCTGCGCCAGAACGACACTAAGCACCACGAAGTCTGCAACCAATAGGCCTAACGTGATCTGCGAAATATGTGCAAGAACAAATTTCATAATAATCACTTTCTGCCCACAAATCGGGCGGCTATATCTCTAACAATGTAAGCGGCATACAGGCCTAAGGTGACAAGAATTACTGAATTTAGTAAAGCCTCAAATGTACCTTCGGAAATGACAGGCTCGCCTCTATCGGTGCCGTCTCTCGGAAACTTTACATATCCGACGGTATCCGTAAGGAAATTGGTCTTATAGAGAAGATATGAAATAAGACAAATGAACAGCAGATGGACCAGCACCGTTGTGGTGACTCGATGGGTTGTCGATCCGTTTCTGATTATGGAATCACTGGAGTTGCCTTCATCAGCTTTCAAATTCGGTGCTGCTTCGAAGGGCTCATAGTTTTGGAGTACCGCAGGGAATGTGGGCGCTGGTGTTGTGGGGGCCGCACGCATGGGATACACGGGGGGAGTTAAAGGCTTCGCCCGTTCCGGATGGACTCCAGTAAGAAGCCGGTCTCGTGCCTGATTTTCATCAAGACCTACAAGATCAATATATGAAATCTGTGCCAACAGGCCATCGGTGCTGCATGGCTGGACTTTAATTGGTACAAGTTTCCGCCCCCAACCCTGTGGGTCTATGGCAAATGCGGCTGCCCACTCTGGCTGGGTAAATTGAGCTCGCAAGTATTCTGACGAAAGGACAGCGATGGTGCGCTTACATTCAATCGATGCCTTCTGCATTTCAAGTACAAAATTGCAGCCAGGTCGAAAATCCCACTCCTGTAGAACTGTTGTGTAAGTCGCGTCCTCAAGATACCAAGCAATCCATGTTGCCCACAATCGATCCGCTTTGTTGTAACTGATGAAGAAGTCTTTCATGCGCAGGCAGCCAGAAGTGAACAAGGGCTAGACGCTAGAGCAAACACAAATGCCGTCGGCCTAACGAATTCCAAAGAACGCAATTCATCTATCCACTGAAGATGTGAACGTCGCAAATTGCTCATATCAGTAAGGTGCCCAACTTCAAGGTCAGAGGTGTTACGCGGTTTTATCTCAGCGCCCCTGCACCGCAGGGTTGAGCCTCAGAGATGCAATCACTACGCAGCAGAATCGGGGGTTGCAGCCGCCTTCTTGGGGGCGGGCTTGTCGGACAAAGTTGCTTTTGCCAATTCGATGAATTTGTCCTTGAGTTCGGGAACTGTAGCTAGGGCCTTTTGAAATGCTTCGGATGCAACCAACTCATGCCATGGGCTTCCATGTGAAATATCTTCGACTAAGCGGAGTGGCGCCTCTTCTAGCCGGGTTAGTGCTGACGAAAATAGCCGCGCTTCAAAAGCTTCATCAATTCGGGCAGCCTCTCTCCGATAACCCTCATACGCCTTTGCGACAGAGGCCTTAAAACCATAGTCTTCTGCGAGACGAAACCTCTGACCAATTTGTTTCGTCGCTAGCCATGCAAACCAAAGTGGGGCACCGATACTAAGAAGGGATAGTGCGATGTGCATCCAAATAACTCCCCATTGGGGGTCCTTCTCTGCAATCGCTGCCGAAAGCAATTCGACCCGGAGCGAGCCAAGATGCGCACCGATTCCAAGAGCGGCGACGAGCCCAAGAACCCACACCCACATTGAATTACTTAAACGATTGGCTCGCTGATCAAAGGCTGCGGCTAAGCCCTTTGTGGTTGTAATTCGATAGGCCTCCTCGCATTGCTGTACAAGCTTCACTGCTTCAATCTGCTGTGAAGAAATGGTCTCCAGTGCTTGTGTTGCATCTTTGCTTCGTTGATCGATTTTTCCGTAAAGCTGTGCGGTTTCCGTAGACAGTTGATTAATCGCGTTTCGAGCTTCCTTAAGGCTGTGCAAATCTGCGGGCAAGGACTCTGCAGCTTCAGTAGCTTCTTGAATCAGACGAATCTGTTCTTCGACGCGCTCCTTGTTCGGCACCAGCGAATCAAGCTCTGCTTGAATGCTGCGTAGTCGTTTCGCAAGCTGTACTGGCATCGCTTTGTTGTCTTGAAGCGTTTGCCACCCTAGTAATGGCTCAAGAATCCGAGTAAGCCAGTCAATTGTTCCAGTGTAAGCAGGCACGGCTTGATGTCCATGTCCGTTAAACAAATGAGGGACAGTGTCCCCATGTAGAAGCTTCAATCTTCTTGGGACATCTTGTAGCTGCGCCTGTAGTTCAGCGGGCAATGATTCCGGGCTAGCTTCGCGTATGCGTTCTGCAAGCGATTTGGGCATCGAAGCGAGGTCTTGCCGTGTGATGGCTGGGTGATGAAATCCATGAACTTCTTTTAGAGTTCTATCATCAGTCCAAGCCTTCAATACGACCGCAGACAACGCATCAAGTGATTCACATACAAGCTCTAACGTCGTATCCAAAGTAAATCCTCCCCATTTGATCGTGTGGCAGCGGGTGTGAGGCCCAACGACAGTGTAGGAAACACATTCATAGCCGCATTCTGCGGTGAACCAAATGGAATAACAAGACTCAAAGGAAAAGTTCTTCTGGAGAGCCGCCCATGGCGCGTTACAAGCACATCGACACCAGCCCGCGTTTAATCGCCGTCGATCTCGAACGGCAGCTATTGCCAGGCACATTCGAGTACGAGCTGCATCACCTGATCGACTCCGGGCTTGATCTCACCGGCTTCGACGCCTGCTACCGCAACGACCTGGTCGGCGCTCCCGCCTACCCGCCGGGGATGCTGCTCAAGGTCGTACTCTTCGTATACAGCCAGGGCATTGTCGGCTCGCGCGGCATCGAGCGCGCCTGCCGTGATTAGACGATGCGCCATGCATTTTTCCAAGGGAGCGGCGAAACGTCCCGCCTCGGCGCGCCGGACCAACGGGGGTTTGCCCTTACGCGACGCGAGCTCTCCTGCCGAGGGGGCGAGGCGGGTGGTTCGGCGCGCCGATCTGTGCAGCCGTGAGAAGCGGCGAACCACCCGCCTCGCCCCGCTCCTGCGAACCAGCGGACGCTACATACGCTCGAACAATCCCGCCGCGCCCATGCCGGTGCCGATGCACATCGTCACCATGCCCCACTTCAACTGTTCGCGTTGCAGCGCATGCACCACGGTCGCGCTGCGGATGGCGCCGGTGGCGCCGAGCGGGTGGCCGAGCGCGATGGCGCCGCCGAGCGGGTTGACCTTGGCCGGGTCGAGTTCCAGCGTCTTCATCACCGCCAGCGCCTGCGCGGCGAAGGCTTCGTTGAGCTCGATCCAGTCGAGGTCGGCCATGCCGATGCCGGCCTGCCTGAGCACGCGCGGGATCGCCTCGATGGGGCCTATGCCCATGATCTCGGGCGGCACGCCGGCGACCGAGTAGCCGGCGAAGCGGGCCAGGGGCTTGAGGTCGAACTGCCTGAGCATCTTCTCGCTGACCAGCAGCACGGCGGCGGCGCCGTCGGACATCTGCGAACTGTTGCCGGCCGTGACCGAGCCCCTGGCGGCGAACGCCGGGCGCAGCTTCGCCAGCCCTTCCACCGTGCTGTCGACGCGCGGGCCTTCGTCGGTGTCGACGCGGCGCGTCCTCACGTTCACTGCGCCCGACGCGAGGTCGGGCAGGTGCTCGGTGACGGTGTAGGGGGTGATCTCGTCCTTGAACTTGCCGGCGGCGATGGCGGCTAAGGCCCTGGCGTGGCTGGCCGCGGCGAAGGCGTCCTGCTCTGCGCGCGCCACTTGCCACTGCTGCGCCACCTTCTCGGCGGTGAGGCCCATGCCGTAGGCGATGGCGATATTTTCGCCATGCTCGAAAATCGCCGGGTTGATGGCGGTCTTGTTGCCCGTGATCTGCGGCATGACGCTCATCGACTCGGTGCCGGCGGCGATCATCACGTCGGCCTCGCCGCGGCGGATGCGCGCCGCGGCGTCGGCCACGGCCTGCAGGCCCGAGGCGCAGAAGCGGTTGATGGTGATGCCCGGCACGCTGTGCGGCAGGCCGGCGAGCAGCACGGCGATGCGGGCGACGTTCATGCCCTGCTCGGCTTCCGGCATGGCGCAGCCGACGACGACGTCGTCGATCAGCGCCGGGTCGAGGCCCGGCGCCTGCGCCAGCACCGCCTTGAGGACATGGGCCAGCATGTCGTCGGGGCGCACGTTCCTGAACATGCCGCGGCGCCTGGCCACCGGCAGGCGTGTGGCAGAGACGATGTAGGCTTCCTGTATCTGTTTGCTCATGCTCAGTTCCTCAGCGGCTTGCCGGTTTCCAGCATGTGCGCGATGCGCTGCTGCGTCTGCCCGTTCTTCAGCAGTTCGACGAAGAGCTTGCGCTCCACCGTCAGCAGCCAGTTCTCGTCGACCCGGCTGCCGCCCTCGACGTCGCCGCCGCACAGCGCCGTGGCGACCGCCCTGGCGACGGTGTAGTCGTAGGCCGAGATCATGCCGCCTTCGCGCATATTCACCAGCATCATCTCCAGCGTGGCGATGCCGCCGCGTCCGGCCACCGGGATGTCGCGCGCCGGCAGCGGCGGCTGCCAGCCGGCCTCGGCCAGCCCGCGCGCCTGGCGCAGCGCGACGTAGAGCAGTTCGTGCGGGTTGAACACCACCGTGTCGGCGGCGTCGAGGAAGCCCAGTTCGCGGGCATGGAGCGCGCTCTTCGCGACGGTCGCCATGGCGATGGTCGTGAAGACCGGCTGGATGAAGTCGAAGGGCACGTTGTTGGCCGTCTGCGTCGCCGCCCGCGCCGCGCGCAGGGCGAACTCCTTGCAGCCGCCGCCCGCCGGGATCAGCCCGACGCCCGCCTCGACCAGGCCGATATAGGATTCCAGCGCGGCGACGCGGCGTGCACAGTGCATGAGGAATTCGCAGCCGCCGCCCAGCGCCATGCCGCTGACGGCGGCGACGACCGGCACCTGCGCATACTTCAGGCTCAGCGAGGCGTTCTGGAACTCGGCGACGTAGGCGTCGATCAGGTCAAACTGTCCGTCCTGCACGGCCTGCGCCACTTCCTGCAAGTTGGCGCCGACGGCGAAGGGCGCCTCATGCCAGATCACCATGGCGTCGCATTCGCGCTCGGCGCAGGCGACGGCTTCGGCAATGCCGGCGATGACGTCGCGGCCCAGCGTGTGCATCCGGGTCTTGAAGGAAAGGATGGCGATGCCGGCGTCGACCTCGGGTAGCCGCCACAGGCGCACGCCGGCGTTCTCCCAGAGCGTTTCGCCGGCCTTTTCCGGCGGCGTATGGGCTGCGCCGAACACGCGTTCGGGGAAGAGCTGGCGCCGGTACACCGGCAACGTCGAGCGGCCCTGCCAGGCGTTTGCCGCGGCGGAGTAGGAGCCGGCGGCGGCATGCACGCCTTCGCTGGCGACGCGCTCGTCGAACACCCAGGCCGGCAGCGGCGCGGCGCTCATGCTCAGGCCGGCATCGATGTCGGCCTGCACCGCCGCGGCGATGCTCCGCCAGCCGGCGGCCTGCCATGTCTCGAAGGGGCCCTGCGTCCAGCCGAAGCCCCAGCGCATGGCGAAGTCGATGTCGCGCGCATTGCCGGCGATGGCGGCGAGATGGAAGGCGCAGTAGTGGAACAGGTCGCGGAAGACGGCCCAGAGGAATTGCGCCTGCGGGTGGCCGGACGCGCGCAGGGCGGCGAACTTCTCCGCCGGGTTCTTCAGCTTCAGGATGGCGGCGACTTCGGCGGCGACCTCGCCCTTCGATGCACGGTAGTCCTGCGCCGCCGGGTCGAGCACCTGGATGTCCCGGCCCTGCTTGCGGAAGATGCCGCACTTCGTCTTCTGGCCGAGTGCGCCCTGGGCGATCAGGGCGGCGAGCCAGGCCGGCACCTGGTAATGGGCGTGCCATGGATCGTCGGCCAGCGTATCGCGCAGGGTCGCGACGACATGCGCCAGGGTGTCGAGGCCGACGACGTCGGCGGTGCGGTAGGTGGCGCTCTTGGCCCGGCCGATCTGCGGGCCGGTGAGGGCATCGACCTCGTCGAAGCCCAGGCCGAGGCGCTGCGTGTGGTGCATGACGGCCAGCATCGAGAACACGCCGACGCGGTTGGCGACGAAATTGGGCGTGTCCTTCGCGCGCACGATGCCCTTGCCCAGGCGCGTCGTCAGCCAGGATTCGAGGTCGTCGAGCAGCCGGGCATCGGTCTGCGCGGTAGCGATCAGCTCCACCAGAGGCATGTAGCGCGGCGGGTTGAAGAAGTGGATGCCGCAGAAGCGCGTGCGCATGCCTTCCGGCAGCACCGCGGCGAGGCGCTCGATCGACAGGCCCGAGGTGTTGGAGGCGACGATGGCCTGCGGCGCCAGATGCGGCGCGATCCGGCGGTAGAGGTCTTCCTTCCATGCCATCTTCTCGGCGATGGCTTCGATGACGAGATCGCAGTCGCGCAACCGGTCGAGATCCCGGTCGTAGTTGGCGGCGGCTATGTAGGCGGCCTTGTCTTTGGTGGCCAGCGGCGACGGCTCCAGCCTGGCGAGGCCGGCGATGGCCTTGTCGACCACGCCGTTCGGCGCGTCCTGGCCGGCGAGGTCGAACAGCAGCACCGGCACGCCGGCGTTGGCGCAGTGGGCGGCGATCTGCGCCCCCATGACGCCGGCGCCGAGTACCGCGACTTTCCTGACGATGAAATGGGGCATGGCGGCCGTCCTAGTGATCTGCCGGAATCTCGCGCTTGCTGCCGTCGGCGTTGAGGGCGACGTAGGTGACGGTCGCCTCGGTCACCTTGACGGTGACCGGATGTTCGGGATGCCGCTCGGCGATCACCAGTACATCGACGGTGACGGAGGTGCGGCCGACCTTGACGATCTCGGCGTAGAAGCTGACGACGTCGCCGACGGAAATCGGCTGCTTGAACAGGAACTCGTTCACCGCCACGGTGGCGACGCGCCCGCGCGCGCGCTGCATCGCCGCGATGCCGCCGGCGATGTCGACCTGGGCCATGACCCAGCCGCCGAAGATGTCGCCCGACGGATTGGTGTCCGCCGGCATCGGCATCACGCGCAGGACGGGTTGTTTGTGGGGCAGCGCGGCGAAATGGTCGGTCATGACGGGGGTCCTGGTTTTTCGGTTGTCCGATTCATCGTACGCGAAAATCCGCCGCCGGATGCGCTGCCCGGGCAACGCCGAAGTCCGGCGCGAAATCGTCGACGCGGATGACCTTGTCGCGCAGGCGGTCGCGGGCAGCGAGCAGGTCCAGCTCGTCGGGCACGACGACGCCGGCGGCCAGCGCCTGGCGGGCGAGCTGCGCCGGGTCGCGGCCTTCGATGCGGCCGGCCTTCTGCGCCGCTCGGATCTTGGCCTCGACCTTCTCGGCGGCGAGCGTGGCGGCCAGCGCGAGTTCGATGGCGCCGATGGCGTCGTCCTCGTCCGGCGTCAGGTACATGCCGGCGGTCAGGCGGTCGCGCGTCGCCGAAGGCTCGATCAGGAGTTTCGCCACCGCGTGGCCGAGCCGGTCGGACGGTACGACGTAGGGCCGGCCGAGCGGGAAGATGAAGCGGTGCAGGATGCCGGCGACGAACTTGTTCGGATAGTTGGCGATGACGCCCTCGAAGGCGTTCTGCGCCGCGAACATGGCGTCCCAGATCGCCCAGTGCATCAGCGGCGCGTCGTCCTCCTGGCGGCCTTCGGCCTCGTAGCGCTTGAGCGTGGCCGAGCACAGGTACATCAGCGAAAGAATGTCGCCGAGCCGCGCCGAGAGCTTCTCGCGGCGCTTGAGGTCGCCGCCCATCAGCAGCATCGAGATGTCGGCGAGGAAGGCGAAGGCCGCCGAGAAGCGCGTCAGCTGCTGGTAGTAGCGCGTGGTCTCGGGTGCGATGGCGGCGGGCACGGCGACGAAGTGCGAGCCGGTGAGGCCCATGGCGAAGGCGCGCACGGCGTTGGCGAGCGTGAAGCCGGCATGCCCGGTCAGCGCGCGGTCGAAGTCGGCGAGCGCCTTGGCCGCATCCGCTTCGCGCACGGCCATGAGCTCCCTGAGCACGTAGGGATGGCAGCGCACCGCGCCCTGGCCGAAGACGATCAGGCTGCGCGTCAGGATGTTGGCGCCCTCGACGGTGATCGCCACCGGCAGCTGCTGGTAGATGCGGGCGAGGAAATTGTTCGGCCCCATGCAGATGCCCTTGCCGCCGAGCACGTCCATGGCGTCGTTGACGACCTTGCGCGCGCGCTCGGTGACGTGGTACTTGACGATGGCAGACACCACCGACGGCTTCTCGCCGAGGTCGATGGCGGCGGCGGTCAGCGTGCGCGCCGCGTCCATCAGGTAGGTGTTGCCGCCCATGCGCGCCAGCGCCTCCTCGATGCCCTCGAACCGGCCGATCGGCGTTTTGAACTGGCTGCGCACGCGCGCGTAGCCGCCGGTGCCGCGCACGGCGAGCTTGGCCATGCCGGTGCAGGACGCCGGCAGCGAGATGGCGCGGCCCGCCGCCAGACATTCCATCAGCATGCGCCAGCCCTGGCCGATCATCGCCGGCCCGCCGATGATCCAGTCGAGCGGCATGAAGACGTCCTTGCCCGAGTTCGGGCCGTTCTGCCAGACGGCGTTGAGCGGCGCGTGGCGGCGGCCGATGACCACGCCCGGATGATCGGCCGGCACCAGCGCGCAGGTGATGCCGCGGTCCTCCTGCGGGCCGAGCAAATGGTCGGGGTCCTGCACGCGGAAGGCCAGCCCGAGCACGGTGCAGATCGGCCCGAGCGTGATGTAGCGCTTGTCCCAGGTGACGCGCATGCCGACGACTTCCTCGCCCTGCCATGGCCCCTTGCAGACGACGCCGACGTCGGGAATGGCGGCGGCGTCCGAGCCGGCCCAGGGGCTGGTCAGGGCGAAGGCAGGAATCTCCAGTCCCCGGGCCAGGCGCGGCAGGTAGTGATTCTTCTGCTCCGCGGTGCCGTAGTGCAGGATCAGTTCGGCCGGGCCGAGCGAATTGGGCACCATCACCGAGACGGCGGCGGCCGAACTGCGCGTGGCGAGCTTCTGCACCACCTGCGAGTGGGCGAAGGCGGAGAACTCGCGGCCGCCGTAGCGCTTCGGAATGATCAGGCCGAGGAAGCCCTTCTCCCTGACGCAGCGCCAGCTCTCCGGCGACAGGTCCTGGTGCACCTGCGACGTCTCCCACTCGCGGGTGATGCGGCACAGTTCCTCGCATTCGTTGTCGAGGAAGGACTGCTCTTCCGGCGTCAGCGTCGGCACCGGGTAGGCGAGCAACTTGTCCCAGTCCGGCCGGCCGGAAAACAGTTCGCCGTCCCACCAGACGGTGCCGGCTTCGAGCGCCTCCCTTTCGGTCTGCGACATGGTCGGCAGCATGCGCCGGAAGGCGGCGAAGACCGGGCCGGTAATCAGGGCGCGGCGCAGCGGCGGCACGAGAACCCCTGCGGCGATGACGGCGAGCGCGACGAATGTCCAGAAGACCATATTCACCTCCATGTACCGGCCGGGCGGCACCCGCCGCCGAACCGGTCGTTCAGCCGGACAGCGGCGGCGTGCCCGCGTCCCGCCGGGGCAGCCAATGGGCCAGCGTCTCGGTCAGTTTGCCGAGGGACAGGGGTTTGGCCAGATAGTCGTCCATCCCGGCCGCCAGGCACTTTTCGCGGTCGCCCTGCATGGCGTTGGCCGTCATGGCGACAATGCGCACGCCGGCCCTGGCCGCGCCGGCCTCGCCCAGGCGTATGCGCCGGGTCGCCTCGAAACCGTTCATGACGGGCATCTGGCAGTCCATCAGCACCAGGTCGCAGGGCAGGTGCCGGAGGATGTCGAGCGCCTCCTCGCCGTGGCCGGCGACCGCGCCGCGCGCACCGAGCTTTTCCAGCATGTGCAGGGCGACGGTCCGGTTGGTGGCGTTGTCGTCGACGATCAGGACCTGCGCCTGACCGGGCAGTTGCGCTGCGGGCCAGGCCACCTCCGCCGCTTCGGCAGGCGCGGCGTGGTCGAGGGCGAACGGCAGCCTGACGGTGAAGGTACTGCCCACTCCGGGCGTCGAGGCGACGGCGAGCGTGCCGCCCATCAGGTCGACGAGCCGCCTGGCGATGGAAAGCCCCAGCCCGGTGCCGCCGAAACGCCGGGTGGTCGAGGCATCGGCCTGATAGAAGGGCGCGAACAGATTGGCGACGGTCGCGGGCGCCATGCCGATACCGGTGTCATTGACGCTGAAACTCAGCATGGCTTCTCCCGGGTTGCCGGGTTCGCGCTGGAGGGCCAGGGAAACCGCGCCCCGTTCGGTGAACTTGATGGCATTGCCGAGCAGGTTGTTGAGGACCTGCCGCAAGCGTCCGGGGTCGCCGACGACCGATTCGGGCACGTCGGCGGCGACGACGACGGAAAAACCCACCGCCTTGGCGGCGGCCTGCGCGCCGAACAGATCGGCCAGCTCATGCACCAGGGCGCGGGGCGACATGCTCAGGTACTCCAGCTCCATCCGGTTGGCCTCGATGCGCGACAAATCGAGAATGTCGTTGATGACCGTGAGCAAGGCTTCGGCGCTGGACTGGATGATCTGGGTATATTCGCGCTGCTCCGCCGTCTGCGCGGTTCCCTCCAGGAGTTGCGCCATGCCGAGCACGCCGTTCATCGGCGTCCTGATCTCGTGCGACATGTTGGCGAGGAATTCAGACTTCGCGCGGCTGGCCGCCTCGGCGGCCTCCTTGGCGACATGCAGGGCCTGTTTGCGTTCCCGCTGCGCGGCGATCATGCTGTTGAAAGCATGCGCCATGTCGCGGATGTCCCGCGGCCCGCCGGCTTCGGCATGCACGTCGTCCTCGCCGCGCTCGGCACGGGCCATGGCGCCCGACAGCGCGGTGATCGGGCGCGTCAGCCGGCCGGTAAGCCAGTGGATGAGGAACAGGAATGCCGCCGCGAAAACCAGTGCAACGACCAGATTGGTGAGAAAGACCTGCATCATCATGCGCGTCAGCGTGGCCTTGCTTTGCACCACGCGCACGAAGCCGAGCGCTTCGTCCTTGCGTTCCGCCACGTCGAACGGGGAGTCGCCGCCCTTGATCAGCACCGGCGCGACGAAGCGCCAGGATTCGCCGGTTTCCGCTTCCAGGTAGGCATGACGGACAGCCGGGTCGGCCAGCGGCGCGTCGCCCGCGTCGCCGGCGTGCCTGCCGCGCACGACCAGCGGGCTGCCGGCGAGGTCCCGGATTTCCACGCCGGTGACGTCAGGAAACGACAGGGTGGCGTCGACCGCGTCGTTGGCATTGTCGGCGGAGGAATACAGCAAGGCCAGCGTGCACTGGCGGGCGAGGTTCTCGGCGACGCGTTCGCCCTGCTCGCGCAAGGTCTGGCGAATCTGGCCGCTGCCCTGCCATGAAGTCAGCAGCGAGGAGAGCAGCGCGAAACAGAGTATCCCTGCGGTGACAGCGACGTTGAGCTGCTGCTTGAATGTGGCGTTTTGCAGGAAGCCGGTAAGCGACGCCATGCGGTCAAGATCGCTCGATCATGGTTCGCCCCGAATCCCGGCCGGCGGCGTGCGCAAGGATGCGAACACCTTGCGGATGCGCTTTTGCATACGCGCTCCAAACAATTTTCGCCGCGGCGCTACCGATCATCATATGACCGGATGATAGCGTCTTTTTCCGCAGCCGATAATTCTCAGCCGGCGGCGGTCGTCCGGTGTTGCCGCGACCTGTCTTCCAGCTGTTTTTCGAGTGTGCTGCGCAGTTGCTTCAGGTCGACCGGCTTCGCCAGGAAATCGTCCATGCCGACGGCCAGGCAATGGTCGCGGTCCTCGGCGAACGCGCCGGCGGTCAGGGCGACGATGGGCAGCGGCGCGCATCCGGCGCCTTGCTCCCAGGCGCGGATGCGGCGCGTGGCCTCGAAACCGTCCATCACCGGCATCTGGCAGTCCATCAGCACCAGGTCGTGCCGCCGCGCGCCGGCGGTCACGGCTTCGACCGCATCGAGACCGTTGGCGACGGACTCGGACGCGTAGCCCAGCCGGGCCAGCATGGCCTCGATGACGCGGCGGTTAACCGCGACGTCCTCGACGACGAGAATGCGCGGCTTCGCGGCCGGCGCACCGTCGTCCCCGGCGCCGCGCGCCGCGGGGAGACGCGCCTCGCCGCGGCCTTCCTCGTTCGGCTCGGCCACTTCGGTCCTGACGGTGAACCAGAAGGTCGAGCCCTTGTCTTCGGTGCTCTCGACGCCAATGTCGCCGCCCATCAGCCGCACCAGGCCCTGCGCGATGGCCAGGCCGAGGCCGGTGCCGCCGAAGCGGCGGGTGATGGTGGTATCCAGCTGAGAGAACGGCTGGAACAGCAGGTGCCGACGATCGGCGGGAATGCCGATGCCATTGTCGTCGACATAGAAGCACAGCAAGGCTTCGCGGTCGACGACGCCGGCCTCCTCGACGCGGATGCGGATGCGCCCGCCGGCCGAGAACTTGATGGCGTTGCCGACGAGGTTGGAGAGCACCTGACGCAGGCGGGTCGGATCGCCGCGGTAGCGGCGCTCCGTCGCCTCCTGCCAGACCGTATCCAGGACGATGCCCTTGCCGTGGGCAAGCTCCTCGAACAGGGTGACGACTTCGTGCAGCACCTGCCGCGGCGAGAAGACGACGCGTTCGATCTCGACCTTGCCGGCCTCGACCTTTGACAGGTCGAGGATGTCGTTGAGGATGGTGAGCAGCGTCTGGCCGGAGTTGTAGATGGTGCGCGCATAGTCGATGCGTTCCTCGCGGGCGACGTCGCTGTCCATGAGCAATTGCGCCATGCCGAGGACGCCGTTCATGGGCGTGCGGATCTCGTGCGACATGGTGGCGAGGAACTGGCTCTTGGCGCGGTTGGCGGTTTCGGCCGCCTCCTTGGCGCGCCGCAGCTCGTCGTCGGCATGCTTGCGGCGGGTGATGTCCTGGATGACGCCGACCATGCGCAGCGGCGTTCCCTGCGCGTCGTAGCTGAACTCGCCCATGCCGTGCACCCAGCGCTCGACGCCGTCGCGAATGCGCAGGATGCGGTACTCGCGGTTGAAGCGGACGCCTTCGACGGCGATCTTCTGGAAATAGGCCACCATGCCGTCGCGCTCGTCGGGATGGATGATCCGTTCCCAGCCGTCGAAGTCGCGGTGAAACCCGGCGTCGATGCCGAAAATGTCGTCGAGCACGGCAGAACTGGTCCAGCGATCGGCGCGGATATCGAAGGCATAGCTGCCGATGCGCCCGACCTCCTGCGCCTCGCGCAGCATCTGTTCGCTTTCGCGCAGGGCCAGTTCCGCGCGATGGCGCTCGGTGATGTCGCGCGTCACCGCCAGATGGCCGGTGATCCGGCCCTGCTGGTCGCGCATCGGCACGGCATGGGATTCGAGCCGGCAATGGCCGCCCTTGAGTCCGGCGACCTCGAATTCCAGCGTCGCCGATTCGCCGTGGATGACGCGCTCGTGCATCGCCAGGAAAGCCTGGCGATACGCCGGGGCGATCAGGTCGGCAACGGGCCGGCCGACCACCTGCTCCTCGCTGTCCGCTTCGATCATGTCGAGTCCGGCGCGGTTCATCTGCAGCAGGGTGCCGTCCGGCGCCACCAGCTTCACGCACTCGGGCTCCGTCTCGACGATCGCCTTGAGCCGCAGCTTGCCCTCGGCCACGCGCTGCTCGGTCTGGTCGCGCCCGATGGTGGAACCGATCCAGCGCGCGAGCAGGCCGATGAATTCCAGGTCGCCGGCGTCGAAGCCGCGGCCGTAGGGCCGCCGGGAACTGAAATTGACGGTGCCGAACATGCTTTCCGCAACGCGGAGCGGGGCGCCGATGTAGGCTTCGAGCTTGAATGCCTGGTAGCACGGATGGCCCAGATACGCGGAATGCCCCATGTCGGCGATGGCGACGACGTCGTTGCGCTCCAGGGTGATGCTGCAGTAGGTCGCGCCGAAGGGGAATTCCTGGCCGTCGTGCAGCGTGTCGGGCGGCGCGACCTGGGCCACGATGCGGTAGGTGTCGCCTTCGACGCGGCTGACGATGCCGAATTCGAGGCCGAAATGGCGGGCGCCGATGGCCAGGGCCCGGTGGAGCCGGTCGGCGAGCGGCAGATGCTCGATGGTGGCGATTTCGTTGAGGCGCTTGAAGCTGGCCATCAACCGCTCCTTGGCCGCCTCGGTGCGCTGGCGTTCGCCGATGTCGCGCGACGAGGCGTAGATGTATTTCGTCCCGGCGATTTCGAAGTTGCCGGCATTGACCTCGACCTCGATCACCGCCCCGTCCTTGCGGCGATGCCGGGTCTTGAAGGTCGCCGGACGTTCCTGCGCCAGCACGCCCGGCAAAATGTCCGTTCGCAGGAACTCGGCATCCCATTGGGCATCCCACTGGGCGACGTTCATGTTCTTGATCTCGTTCTGACCGTAGCCGAGCATGGCGGCGAAGGAATCGCTGGCCTCGACCACGTTCCCGGCGGCGTCGAGGATGTGGATGCCGTCGCTGGCGCGCTGGAGATAGAGCTGGTTTCTGGCGCTCTCGTTGACCAGACGGTTGAGCAGATGCAGCAGAAAGCCGGCCGACAGCAGCGAGAGCAGCGTGAACGCGCCGACCAGGGCGGCGGTCTTCCGTACCTCGGTATGCCAGTCCGCGAGGTAGTCCTCGCTGGCCGTGGCGACGAGCACCATCATCGGCGCATTGGCCATACGGCGGAAGGTGGCGATCCGTTCGAAGCGGTCGGCGGACACGTCGGTATGGTAGGTGGCGCCGGGCACCCCGGACTGCATCAGTTCGCGCAATTCCCGCGATACCTGGTCGTTGCCGACCGTGCCGACCGGCCCGGCCAGGGGCGGATAGCGGGCGATCAGGCCGATGTCGTTGTCGCGGACGACGACGGTACCCTTTGGCCCGGCATCGAAGCGCGACAGCAGCCGGGTGAAATGGTCGACGGCGATGGGTGCGGAAATGACGCCGGCGAAGCCGCCGTCCGGCCGGTTGTAGCGCCGGGCGAAGCCGACGATATAGGTCTTGGCGACACGCCCGACGCGCGGCTTGGATATCTGCAGGCCGGCGTCGGCATGGTCGCGCAGGGTCATGAAGTAATCCCGGTCCGCCCAACTGGCGCGCTGCTGCTTGCTGACGCCCTTGCCGAGCACGACGGTGCCCGCGGCATCCGCGACGCGGATCGCCTCCAGTTCGGGCAGGCGCTGCATGTGGCGGGCGAGGAAGGCGTCCGTCGCCCGCTCGTCGATGCCGCCTGCGGCGATCTGGCGTTCGAGTTCGTCGGCGACCGTGCGCAGCACGAGGTCGATCTTCTCGACGCTGTTAGAAACGCTCTGGTCGATGGCCAGCGCCAGATTCTGCGTCAGGGCCTGGGCGCGCGATTCGTGCTGCCGCTTGCTCTGATGGAGGGAAAGCCCGGCGAGGGCGAGGACGCCGAAGTTGACGGCAACGATGCCGGCGATCAGCAAGGTCCGCAACTGCCGGGGGGAAACCCGGCTCAATCGATTTCGCTCGATGTTCATGATCGCGATCACATACCTGCGGCGACGGGACACATATACGTCCGTGCCAATTGTTCACCTGGCGGAGGCTGGGCCGATTAACAATCCGATGCTGCGGCGGCGGTTTGCCGCCTGAGATCAGTTTATATGACTTTCGCGATACCCGCCACGCGTCTCTTCCAGCCGCCGGGGCGAGGCGGCCGGCGGGGCACGGCGGCCTGCTGCTAATATCGCCCCATGCGCCGCGCCCCTCCTGCCATCGCCCTCCCCGCTCCCGACAGCGCCGACCGCCGCGACTGGGACACCATCAAGGCCCTCTTCCCCTACCTTTGGGAATGGAAGTGGCGCGTCATGCTCGCGCTGACCTTCCTGATCGCCGCCAAGTTCGCCAACGTCGCCGTGCCGCTGGTGTTCAAGGAGATCATCGACAGCTTCACGCTGCCGCGGGAACAGGCCTACCTGCTGGTGCCGCTGGGCCTGCTCGGCGCCTACGGCCTGCTGCGCTTCTCGACCTCGCTCTTGACCGAGCTGCGCGAGATCGTCTTCGCCCGCGTGACGCAGCGCGCGCAGCGCACCATCGCGCTGCGCGTCTTCGGCCACCTGCATGCGCTCTCGCTGCGCTTCCACCTCGAACGCCAGACCGGCGGACTGACGCGCGACATCGAGCGCGGCACGCGCGCCGTCGGCAGCCTGATCAGCTACACGCTCTACTCGATCGCGCCGACGCTGGTCGAGATCGCTCTCGTGCTGGGCATCCTCGTCGTGCGCTACGACTGGAGCTTCGCCCTCATCACCGGCGTCACGCTGACGGTCTATATCGCCTATACGGTCACCGTCACCAACTGGCGCACGAAAATACGCCGCGAGGCCAACGAGCTCGATTCGGCCGCCAACGTGCGCGCCATCGACAGCCTGCTCAACTACGAGACGGTCAAGTACTTCAACAACGAGCGCTGGGAGGCGGAGCGCTACGACCAGCACATGGTCAAGTGGGAAACGGCGATGGTCAGGAGCCAGGTGTCGCTGTC
Organism: uncultured Rhodocyclaceae bacterium; assembly: GCA_964632965.1. Taxonomy (GTDB): domain Bacteria; phylum Pseudomonadota; class Gammaproteobacteria; order Burkholderiales; family Rhodocyclaceae; genus Nitricoxidireducens. The sequence continues at coordinate 5,731 of CAZWFC010000008.1, read as the reverse complement.
CTGGCTCAACCTCGGCCAGGCCGCCATCATCGCCATTGCCGTCAGCCTGATGATGTGGCGCGCGGCGGTCGGCGTCACCGCCGGCGCCATGACGGTCGGCGACATCGTCCTGGTCAACGCCTTCCTGATCCAGCTTTACATGCCGCTCAACCACCTCGGCGTGCTCTACCGCGAGATCCGCCAGGCGCTGACCGACATCGAGCGCCTGTTCGGCCTCATGGAGCAGCACCGCGAGATCCAGGATGCGCCGGACGCCAAGCCGCTGCCCGCCGGCAGCCCGTGCGCCCTGCGCTTCGAGCATGTCGGCTTCGGCTACGACGCCAAGCGCCAGGTGCTGTTCGACGTCGACTTCAGCGTGCCCGCCGGCAAGACGGTGGCCGTCGTCGGCCACAGCGGTTCCGGCAAGAGCACGCTGGCGCGCCTGCTGTTCCGCTTCTACGACGTCAACTCGGGCGCCATCCGCATCGACGGCAGCGACACGCGCCGGCTGACGCAGGCCAGCCTGCGCACCGCCATCGGCATCGTGCCGCAGGACACGGTGCTGTTCAACGACAGCATCTTCTACAACATCCAGTACGGCCGGCCGGCCGCGCCGCACGACGAGGTCATCGCCGCGGCGAAGTCGGCGCATATCCACGAGTTCATCGAATCGCTGCCGGACAAGTACGAAACCAGGGTCGGCGAGCGCGGCCTCAAGCTTTCCGGCGGCGAGAAGCAGCGCGTCGCCATCGCCCGCGCCCTGCTGAAGAATCCGCCGATCCTGATCTTCGACGAGGCCACCTCGGCGCTTGACTCGAAGACCGAGAAGGCGATCCAGGCCGAGCTGGAGCAGGCCGCCGTCGGCCGCACGACGCTGATCATCGCCCACCGGCTATCGACGGTGATGAACGCCGACGAAATCCTGGTGCTCGACAACGGCCGCATCGTCGAGCGCGGCAGCCACCGCGAACTGCTCGACCGCGGCGGCGCCTATGCGCAGATGTGGGCGCTGCAACAGCAGGAAGAAGCGCTCGCTCCCGGCCCCGTCGTCATCGGCGCTTGAAGCAGTTCGCAGGCTGAGGCGGGCGCTCCTGCTATGGGCGCTAGCGCACGGAATGCGGCGGCCGTTGTGCCTATCCTTGGTCAAGGTGAGCGGCGGACGGCAACGACGGCGCTCCCGCCCCTCGACGACGTCATTACCAGGAGAACACCATGAACAAGGATCAAGCCAAAGGCCGCATCAAGGAAGTGCAAGGCAAAATCAAGGAAGTCGCCGGCCAGGTAACCGGCAACAAGAACCTTGAGCAGAAAGGCCTGATCGAGAATGCCCGCGGCAAAGTCCAGGCGGGCTACGGCGACCTGAAGGAAGACCTCAAGAAAACCGCCTGATCGGTGCTGGAGGCTTCGGTACCGACTTGCGTTGCATCGACGGCACGCCGCCGGTGCAACGCGGAGGATTCACGACCATGACCAGGATTCACGCCCGGGCGGCCCTCGCCGCCACGCAGGAACCGGAACGCTTCGACGGCGATCCCGGCCCCCTCGGTGACAAAGAGACGGGAGTGGCCGGAGGTTTCGGCGCATGAGCGCATGCCATGAGCTCCCACCTCCTGCTCCGCGCCCTCGCCGCCACCCTCGCCTGCCTGGCGACGTCGGCCCGTGCGGAAGTGCCCGTGGTCAGCGTGGCCGAGGTGGCCCTCGCCCGCTATGTCGGCAAGTGGTATGAGATCGCGAACTTCCCGCTGCACTTCCAGCGCCAGTGCATCGGCGACACCACCGCCGAATACGGGCTGACGCCGGGAGGGGAAATGGCGGTCACCAACCGTTGCCGCACCGACCGCGGGTTCGACGAAGCCCGCGGCAAGGCCGTCGTGGTGGCCGGCAGCGGCAATGCCCGTCTCTCGGTGTCGTTCCTCTGGCCCTTCCGTTCGGACTTTTGGGTGATCGGTATCGATGCCGAGGATCGCTGGGCGGTGATCGGCAATCCGGACCGGAAGTCGCTCTGGGTGTTCTCGCGGACGCCGCAACTGTCGAAGGAACTGCTCGCGGCCGCCCTCGACGCCGCGGCGGCACAAGGGTTCGACCTGACGCAACTGCGGTACACCGTTCAGAGCGTCGCCCGCAAGTCGGAACCGGAAGCCCCATAAGGTTCCGCACTGCGTCGCCACCGTCCGCGCCGTGGCCGCCATGGCCGGGGATATCGGCGGCTGATCCGGAAATAAAAAAGACCCATCGCGCCCCCATGCGGTAGGCAATACAGTGACGTGCCCGCCGCCATCGACCGGATCAGGCCTCGGCAGGCAACCCGGATGCCCCGAAATACGCCCGCCGTCATCGCCGCGGGCTTGCGTCCGGACAAATCGCCTATCAACCCCGTCCAGCGAAAGATCGTCATGCCCTTGCGTACCCGGCTGTTGCTCGTCCTCGCCGTACTCGTCGTCGTCACCACGATCGCCAACGGATTCAGCTTCTACATGTTCCTGCGCCTCGCCGACGAAGCCGGCAAGACCAACGCGCAGATCCGCGAATTCGCCGACGCGGCGCAATTCTGGATCGTCGGCGTCAGCGCGGTGTCCGCCGTCGTCGGCCTGGCGGCCTTCCTGCAGCTGGGCCGCATGCTGCTGGCGCTGCTCGGCGGCGAGCCGCAATACGTGGCCGACGCCGTCAAGCGCATCGCCGGCGGCGACCTCGACTTTTCGCTGCAACTGCGTCCCGGCGACCGGGACAGCCTGTGCGCCGCGGTCGGCGGCATGCAGCAAAGCCTGCGCATGACCGTCGGCGAACTGCGCTCCGCCAGCCAGCAACTCGACGAATCGGTGCGGCTGATCGGCACCATGACCGACGACATCCTCGCCAGCACGTCGCAGCAGAACGAACTGGCGCAGGCGGCCACGGCGACCATCGGCGAACTCTCCGCCAGCGTCGGCCGCGTCGCCGAGAATGCCGGCAATGTCGGCCGCCAGGTCGGCGCCAGCATCGACAGCACCCATGCCGCGAACGAAAGCCTGTCGCGCATGATCGGCGAGATATCGACGGTGGAGGGCGCCGTCGAGGACATCGCCAGCACGGCCTCCGAGTTCATCGCCAGCACCCGCGAGATCACCGGCATGACGCGCGAGGTGCGCGACATCGCCGACCAGACCAACCTGCTGGCGCTGAACGCCGCCATCGAGGCGGCGCGCGCCGGCGAACAGGGGCGCGGCTTCGCCGTCGTCGCCGACGAGGTGCGCAAGCTGGCCGAGAAATCGGCGGTCGCGGCGGCGCAGATCGACAGCGTCACGCAGGCGATGGGCTCCCGTTCGGGCGACGTCGAAAGCGCCATCCAGCGCGGCCTGGCGTCGCTCAGTTCCAGCCAGGAGCATCTGGAGGAAGTCGCCATGGCGCTGAGCGAGTCGAGCCAGGCGGTGCAGCAGACCACGGCGGACAGCCAGGAGATCGTCGCCTCGGTGCAGCGGCAGGGCGAGGCGAGCGACGGCATCGCCCGCCATGTCGAGCGCATCGCCGGCATGTCCGAGGAGAACAGCCAGGCCCTGGGACGCGCCGCCACGGCCATGCAGGGACTCCAGGAACTCTCCGGCCGCCTCAACAACGCCGCCGCCCGCTTCAACGTCTGACGCGGCGGCAGCGCCTGTGCTAAGGTCGGGAAACGCATCGCCCAACCCGACCCGGAGGCTCCCCATGTCCGTACGCCATGTGTTCGCCGCAGCGCTCGCCTGCTCGTTTCTTTCCGCCGCCGCCGGCGCCGCCGAGGCGACCGGCACCCTGAAGAAGATCAAGGACAGCGGCGGCATCGCGCTCGGCCACCGCGAGTCCTCGATTCCCTTCTCCTACTACGACGACCGGCAGCAGGTGATCGGCTATTCGCAGGAGATCATGCTGAAGGCGGTGGAGGCGATCCGGACGGAGTTGCAACTGCCCGCCCTGAAGACCCGGCTGGTGCCGGTCACTTCGCAGAACCGCATTCCGCTGATCCAGAACGGCACCATCGACATCGAGTGCGGTTCGACCACCAACAACACCGAGCGCCAGAAGCAGGTGTCCTTCTCCAACACCATTTTCATCATCGGCACGCGCCTGCTGACGAAGACGAACTCGGGCATCAGGGACTTCGCCGACCTCGCCGGCCGGAACGTCGTCACCACCGCCGGCACCACCTCCGAGCGTCTGCTGCGGCGGATGAACGACGAGAAGAAGATGGGCATGAGCATCGTCTCGGCCAAGGATCACGGCGAAGCCTTCCTGACGCTGGAGACCGGCCGCGCCGTCGCCTTCATGATGGACGACGCCCTGCTCTTCGGCGAGCTGGCCAAGGCGAAGCGGCCCGGCGACTGGGCCGTGGTCGGCACGCCGCAGTCGCGTGAGGCCTACGGCTGCATGCTGCCGAAGGACGATGCGGCGTTCAAGAAGATCGTCGACGCCGCCATCGCCAAGACGATGACATCGGGCGAAGCGGAGAAAATCTACGCCAAGTGGTTCCTCGGCCCGGTGCCGCCGAAGGGCCTGAATCTCGCCTTCCCGCTGTCGGACGACATGAAGGCGCTCTACAGGAATCCCAACGACAAAGCCTTCGAATAAGCCATCGCCGTGAGCTACGCCTGGCACTGGGAAGTCCTGCTCCAGCCCGCGGCGTCGGGCGACGCCACCTATCTCGGCTGGATGCTGGCCGGGCTCGGCATGACCGTCGCGCTCTCGCTCGCCGCCTGGCTCATGGCGCTCCTGCTCGGCGCGCTGGCCGGCGTGCTGCGCACCGTGCCAAACCGCGGGTGGTCCAGCCTTGCGGCGGCCTACGTCGAGCTCTTCCGCAACGTGCCGCTGCTGGTGCAGCTGTTCTGCTGGTATTTCGTGCTGCCCGAACTGTTGCCGACCGCCTGGGGCGACGCCTACAAGCAGATGAATCCGGTGGCGCAGCAGTTCCTCGCCGCCGTCGTCTGCCTCGGCTTCTTCACCAGCGCCCGCGTCGCCGAGCAGGTGCGCGCCGGCATCGAGTCGCTGCCGCGCGGCCAGAGAAACGCCGCCCTGGCGCTCGGCCTGACGCTGCCGCAGGCCTACCGCCACGTCATGCTGCCGATGGCCCTGCGCCTGATCGTGCCGCCGCTGACCTCGGAGTTCCTCAACGTCTTCAAGAACTCCGCCGTCGCCTCGACCATCGGCCTGCTCGAACTCGCCGCGCAGGGCCGTCAGCTCGTCGATTACACGGCCCAGCCCTACGAGTCCTTCATCGCCGTGACCGTGTTCTACATGCTCATCAACGTCGCGGTAATGGCCGCCATGCACCGCGTCGAGCGCCGGGTGCGCGTACCGGGCTACCTGGGCAGCCGGTGATGGGTTACGAGTTCGACTGGTCCTCCATCCCCGGCGCCCTGCCCTTCCTCTGGGACGGCATGAAGGTCACGCTGGAGATCACGGCCACCGCCGTCGCCGTCGGCATCGTCTGGGGCACGCTGCTGGCGCTGATGCGGCTGTCGGCCGTGCCCGCGCTGGCGTGGTTCGCCGCCGGCTACATCAACCTGTTCCGCTCGATACCGCTGCTGATGGTGCTGCTGTGGTTCTTCCTCATCGTGCCGCGCCTGCTCGAAGGCGCGCTCGGCCTCGCCCCCGGCAGCGACATGCGGCTGGCCTCGGCGATGGTCGGCTTCGCGCTGTTCGAGTCGGCCTACTATGCCGAGATCATTCGCGCCGGCATCCAGAGCGTGCCGCAGGGGCAGATGGCCGCGGCCCGCGCGCTCGGCATGAGCCACGGCCAGGCAATGCG
>CAZWFC010000007.1:0-38758 GCA_964632965.1 uncultured Rhodocyclaceae bacterium | reverse complement strand
GCAACGGCTGCGTGCCGATCCACAACCTGATGGAAGACGCCGCCACCGCCGAGATCAGCCGCTCGCAGATATGGCAGTGGGTCGTCAGCCCGAAGGGCAAGCTCGACGACGGCCGCAAGGTCACCGCCGAGATGGTGCGCGCGATCATCCCCGAGGAGCTGGCGAAGGTGAAGGCCACCGTCAGCGCCGCCGGCGAAGCGACCGCCACCTACGACCAGGCCGCGAAGATCTTCGAGGAAATGTCGCTCGCCGACGACTACCCCGAGTTCCTGACCCTGCCGCTGTACGAGGCGATGGAGTAAGGTTCGCCGACGCGCAATGGAACGGCGCCTGCGGGCGCCGTTTCTTTTCCATACCCGACCAGAGAGACCCGCGACATGATCGGCGCCCTCACCCTGCTGCTGGTGTTCCAGCTCGCCGGCGAAGTCATCGCCCAGGCCTTCGCCCTGCCCGTGCCGGGGCCGGTGATCGGCATGGCGCTGCTGTTCGCCGCCGCGGCGCTGCGCGGCGGGCCGTCGCCCGAACTGCGCAACACCGCGCAGGGGCTATTGCAGCACCTGTCGCTGCTGTTCGTGCCGGCCGGCACCGGCGTCATGCTGCACTTCCACCGCATGCAGGATGAATGGCTGCCGCTGGTGATTTCCCTGCTCGCCAGCACCGCCATCACCATCGCCGTCACCGCGCTGGTGCTGCGCGCCATGAGCCGGCCCGGACAAGCGCAGGAGGACGCACGATGACGCCGCGCCTCGGCGAAATCTGGGTCTATCTCGCCGCCTCGCCGCTGTTGGGCCTGACGCTCACCCTGCTCGCCTACCAGGGCGCCTTCGCCATCCACAAGCGCTGCGGCGGCCATCCGCTCGCCAACCCGGTGCTGCTCGCCGTATCGGCGCTGGTTGCCCTGCTTATGCTCACCGGCACGCCTTATCAAACCTATTTCGACGGCGCGCAGTTCGTGCACTTCCTGCTCGGCCCCGCCACCGTCGCGCTGGCCATCCCGCTCTATGCGCAACTCCCACGCCTCAGACGCATGGCCCTGCCGCTGCTGGCTGCACTGCTGGTCGGCTCGCTGACCGCCGCCGTCTCGGCCGTCGCCATCGGCGCCGCATTGGGCGCGAGCAAGGCCACGCTGCTGTCGCTGGCGCCTAAGTCCGTCACCACGCCGATCGCCATGGGCATCGCCGAACGCATCGGCGGCCTGCCCTCGCTGACCGCGGTGCTGGTCATCACCACCGGCATCATCGGCGCCGTCGGCGCGCGCTACATCTACCGCGCGCTGCGCATCGAAGACCACGCCGTGCGCGGCTTCGCCATCGGCATTGCCTCCCACGGCATCGGCACCGCGCGCGCCTTCCAGGTCAGCGAACAGGCCGGCGCCTTCGCGGCGTTGGCGATGGGACTCAACGGGCTGGCGACGGCGCTGTTGCTGCCGGTGGTGATGCCGTGGACAATCAGGTGGTTGGGGTAGGCGGCTACGCCGACGTCCTATTGCAACAAACGTCGTTTCGTGCAATAAGACTCTTTCTTATTGCACGAAACGATCATGAAACGCGGACTCACCGGCACATACGAAATTTCCACCGCAGGCGGCGAAACCTGCCGCGCCTTCGTTCCCGCGCCCCTGCCACCTCGGCCGCCCCTTGTCCTGACCCCGGACCTCCAGGAACGCCTCGATTCCGCTCTGCTCGCACTCGGTCGCCTCGACAGCATCACCGCACTGCTGCCTGACACTTCCGTCTTTCTTTACAGCTACGTGCGCAAGGAAGCCGTCATGTCCTCCCAGATCGAGGGTACGCAATCTTCCCTCGCCGACCTGCTCGTCTACGAAGCCGAAGGGGCGCCCGGCGTGCCACTCGACGACGTGCAGGAAGTCTCCTGCTGCGTAGCTGCCCTGGAGCATGGACTCGCGCTCCTGCGAGGTGGTCTGCCGATCTGCCTGCGCCTGATGAACGAAGTGCACGGCAAGCTCATGACCCATGGTCGTGGCGCAGGAAAATCGCCGGGTGAAATCCGCCGCAGCCAGAATTGGATCGGCGGCGCATCGCCATCCCGCGCGGCCTTTGTGCCACCGCCGCCACAAAAGGTACCGGAATGCCTGAGCGCGCTGGAGCGTTTCATCAACGACCAGCCGCAGCGCCACAGTCCATTGATCAAGGCGGCACTTGCCCATGTCCAGTTCGAGACCATCCATCCCTATCTCGATGGCAACGGCCGCCTCGGGCGCCTGCTGATTCCTGCCATTTTGGTCAGCGAAGGCATTTTGCGCGAACCGCTGCTCTATCTCTCGCTGTACTTCAAGACCCACCGCAGTGCCTATTACGACTTGTTGCAAAAAGCGCGCGCCGACGGCGATTGGGAGGAATGGCTCTGGTTCTTCGCCACCGCCGTAGCCGCCACAGCCAACCAGGCGGTCAGCACCGCCCGCGCATTGACCACCCTGTTCGCCCATGACCGTGAGCGCATTCAATCATCGCTTGGACGTCTCGCCAATTCGGCGCTGCATGTGCATCATGCTCTGTACGTCCGCCCCATGGCCAATATCGCCAACATCTGCACCCAAACCGGCCAAAGCGCCAACACCGTGGCCAAAATGTTGGGGCACCTGATCGAACTAGGTATCGTGCGCGAAGTCACGGGACAGAAACGGGGCCGGGTTTTCAGCTACACCGGCTATCTGGAGATACTTGGACAGGACACGCCATGACTGGATCCCAAAGGCAATGACAGCACGACTCAACCTCCGCCAAACCGTCATCGACTTCCTCAAGTCCCACCCTGAGGAGCGCTACACCGCGCGCCAGATTTCGCGCTGGATGTTCGAGAACCTGCGTGATGCCTGCGAGGAAAAGCGCAAACGCAGCAAGCAGGATCTCACCTCGGACGCGGAACTGATGCAGCAACTCGTTGCCGAAATTGGGGCCAACCGGCCGGAAATTCAGAAGAAGGAGCCGCGCATCCGCACCACGGAAGGACGGCCGCGCCGCTACTACTACGCGGCACAAGCGGATTACGACGAAATCCTGCGTCCCGCCCATGAGACTTTTCCTCCCGACCAAATCAAACAGTTCGCCGCAGCCAACATGCCGCAAAAGCCTGTGCTGACCGAACACGACCTCTACCCACTGCTGAGCAGCTACCTGCATGCGGAATTCGGCCTCTATCCGAAGCGTATCGACGAAAAGCGGGCTTCCAACCGGCGCGGCCCCAACGGCAACCGCTGGCTGTTTCCCGATCTGGCGGCGATGGAAGACCTCGGCCGCGAGTGGCACGCGGACATCCGCGAATGCGTGCGCGAATACGGTGATGCGCGCTGCCGCCTGTGGTCTTTCGAGGTCAAGCTGAAACTCAACCGCTCCAACGTGCGCGAGGCGTGGTTCCAGACGGTGTCGAATTCCTCCTGGTCGAACTACGGCTTCCTGGTCGCAGCCGAGGTGGAAGATGCCGATACGATGAAGGAGCTGCGCCTCTTGGCAGCGGCTCACGGCATCGGCCTCATCGTGCTCGACACCGAAGACCCGACGGAAGGCAGCGAGATTCGCATTCCCGCCCGCGAGCGGGCGGAGATCGACTGGGATGCCTGCAACCGGCTGGCCGAAGAAAACGCCGACTTCCGCGATTTCATCCGCCAGGTCCGGCAGTTCCACCAGACCGGCGATATCAAGACGCGCGATTGGGATTTGCCGGCGCAAGATACCTGAGCAACTTTCGCCGTGGCCGCCAAGCCACCCGTTGCACCGCAATATAATCGCCGCATGGATATCCTGATCGACGTCATCCTCCGCGCCGGCCGCTCCGCCGTGGAGCTTTCGCTGTTCGTGCTGCTGCCGGTGATGGTGGTGATGCTCTCGCTGATGCGTCTGCTGGAGGCAAAGGGCGTGCTCGACTGGCTGGTGATCCGGCTGGCGCCGCTGTTGCGGCCGCTGGGACTCACCGGTCTGGGTGTGTTCGCGGCGGTGCAGATCAACTTCGTCAGCTTCGCGGCGCCGGTGGCGACGCTGGCGATGATGGAGCAGCGCGGCACGTCGGACCGCCATCTGGCGGCAACGCTGGCGATGGTGATGGCGATGGCGCAGGCGAACGCGGTGTTCCCGATGACGGCCATGGGCCTGCGCTTCGGACCGGTACTGGCGTTCTCGCTGCTCGGCGGACTGGTCGCGGCGGCGGCGACTTATTACCTCTTCGGCCGCACCCTCGACGGTGCCGAAAAGATACTCGACGAATCCCTGCATCACCCGGTCGCAGAAAATGCCAAGGGCGTTCTCGACGTCATCAACCGCGCCGGTGCCGAGGCCTTCAAGATCGCGGTCGGAGCGATTCCCATGCTGGTGCTGTCGCTGGTGGTGGTGACGGCATTGCGATCCGGCGGCGCGATCGATGCGCTGATACGCCTGCTGGCCCCGGCGATGGATGCATTGCGCCTGGACACGGCGCTGATTCTGCCGACACTGACCAAGTATCTCGCCGGCGGCACGGCCATGATGGGCGTAATGGACGAGATGCTGAAGAACGGCAGCGCCACTGTGGCGATGCTCAATGCCAGCGCCGGCTTCCTGATTCATCCGCTGGACATTCCGGGTGTGGCCGTCCTGATTTCGGCTGGCAGCCGGGTGGCCGGGGTCTGGAAACCGGCCGCGCTGGGCGCCGGCGCGGGTATTCTGGTGCGTTCGCTCGGGCACGCCCTGCTCGGCTAATCACTTGCGGCCAATTGTCGCCGCGGCGCCAGAGTTAGCCTGCGCGCCGTGATAGATTCGTGCCTCACAGGCAAGCCGGCCCGTCACGAGAGGAGACAAAATGCTCTACACCGTTACCGTATCCTTCGGTCAGAACAACGAATACGAGTTCAAATTGCACGACGCGGATGTGCAGCCGGTCACCCGCGAGGAAGCCAGCCACTGGCTGCATGGCGAATACGAGGCGCTGGAATGCGCGCCGCGCAACCCGATCGGCAAGATTTTGCTGCTCGACGTGATTCTCGATGTCGCCAAGTACGCCGGGGAAGACCGTTTCGCTGCGGGCGGCGACTGGGCCAGGCGTTTCGCGCTTTGCTGCGGCGCCGCATTGAAACGCGACACCATCCGCATCGACGTGCCCAATCTGATTGTCGGCTGATCCTTCGCGAAGCCGCGCCGGCCGGAGGTTTCCAGCACGCCATGCCTTCGGTATATAAGGAAAAGATGTAAAAAACATCTTGATCGGACAATCATAATATTTGCGTTGTCCGGCAAGGCACGGCCTGCAATAATCCGCGCGCAATAAGAAGGCTCGTAGGACAGACTGAAAATAGTCCCGAGGGAGGAGATGAGTGAGGCAGGAGCGGGCGCCGGCAGCACATGCCGCCGCGTCCAGGCTGTCCGGAAGCGGCGCACCAGGCCGTACTGTCCGGGCATCTCGTTACCGCATTCGCCATTTCCGGTTTCCGACTCCATTGCCGGCCTGTGCCGGCGTAGAAGCGCATAGGATCTGAAATGGCTGAAAACCAGCAACCGCCGTCCAGCAACAGCGAAGCCGCGTCCGGGAAAAAGGGATTCATGCAGCGCATGCTGAATCCGCCCAACTGCTCGATGTTGCGCATGATCATCGTCGGCACGCTGGGCGGCATCATCATCTGGGGCGGCCTCAACACCGGCATGGAATGGACCAATCACACGGAGTTCTGCACTTCGTGCCATGAAATGACCATTCCCTACGAGGAACTCAAGAAGACCGTCCACTACAAGAACCGCAGCGGCACCACCGTGCAGTGTTCGGATTGCCACGTGGCGAGCAGCAAGACGCCGACCGACTACATCTTCAAGTCGATCCAGAAGCTCATGGCCGCCCGCGACGTCATCGGCCACATCAAGGGCACGGTGGACACGCCCGAGAAGTTCGAAGAACATCGCCTGACCATGGCCAAGCGCGTCTGGGAACGCATGAAGGACCGCGATTCGAAGGAATGCCGCAACTGTCACGACTTCAAGACCATGGATCCGGCCAAGCAGAAGGATCGCTCGGTGACGAAGCATGAAGGCGCCATCGAAGACGGCAAGACCTGCATCGACTGCCACAAGGGCATTGCGCACAAGCCGGTCCACCAGCAGCTCGACAAGACTGCGGCACCGCAGGCCGCCGCTGCTGCTGCGCCGCAGCAGCCGGAACCGGCCGCTGCACCGAAGGCCGACGACAAGGCCGCCGGCCAGCCCGCGACGCCTCCCGCCGCGGTAGCGCCCGCGGTTGCCGCGGCGACAACCGCGATGGCCACGGCGATGACCACCGCCGTGAAGGCCGCGACGACAGCCGCCGAAACGGTCGCCGCACCGGCCAAACCGGCGAAGGCCGACGGCGCGGCGAGTGCGATCACCGCGTTGGATTGGAGCAAAGTGCCGACCCGGCAGATCAAGGTGTTCTACCCCGGGCAGGCCGCCTTCGAGTGGGTCATGAACAAGGCCGACCACTCTTCGGCGAGCGACATCATCGAGAAGAAACGTCCCTGCGCCAAGTGCCACGAAGGCGACGCCAACGAGGTCGGTGCCGCGATCATCGCCGGCAAGCCGGTCGGCGCCTCGAAGACGGTGATGGAACCCGCTCCACCGGAAGGCAAGGTCGGCTTCATCCCGGTAACCTTCCAGACCACCCACGACGACAACAAGATCTACTTCCGCTTCGAGTGGGTGCCGCCGAAGAACATCGGCAAGAAGATGGACTCGAAGAACGAAGTCAAGCTGACCATGATGTTCGATGGCGGCGGCACGGTCGAAGGCGCCGAGATCAACGGCTGCTGGGGCACCTGCCACGTCGACCTGCGCACCATGAAGGACGCCAAGGACGACAAGAAGACCAAGTACATCAAGGATCCCGACCTGGCCAGCGGCAAGTTCATGGACCTGATCCAGTATCGCAGCGGCAAGGGCGAGAAGCCCGCCGACGGCTGGGTGGACAGCGAGCGCCACATGGACGGCGGCAAGAGCCAGCTCAAGGCCGAGGGCAGAAAAGAAGGCAACACCTGGGTCGTCGTCTTCGAACGCGAACTCGCCGGCAAAGGCAAGGGAGACCATACCATCGGTGCGGACAAGGTGTATAACTTCGGCTTCGCGATCCACGAGGACTACGCCAATGCCCGTTACCATTACGTCTCGCTCGGCTATCAGTTCGGCCTCGACAAGGACAACCCGGGCGTGAAGAATTACATCAATGTGCAGAAGCAGTAAGGCAACAGGCGGATTTCCGTCGGCAGTACTTCTATCCATACCAAGGAGGAGATAAATATGACAATGAAGTGGAGAGTGGGGGCGCTGGCCGCTGGCGCCCTGGCAATGTCGGCAGCCGCCCAAGCTGCACCGCCTACGGCGGCCATGCTGTCGAATGCCTGCGCCGGCTGCCACGGCACGCACGGTGCCAGCGCCGGCATGACCATGCCGAGCCTGGCCGGCCAGTCGAAGGAAGCCATCGTCGACGCCATGAAGAAGTTCCGTGGCATCGAGAAGAAGGATGCCGACGGCAAGCCCGTACTGAATGCCGAAGGCAAGCCGGTTATGGAAAGCCGCCCCGCCACTATCATGGGTCGCCTGGCCAAGGGCTATACCGATGCCGAGATCGACGCCATCGGCGACTTCTTCTCCAAGCAGAAACTCCACGCCACAGTCCAGAACCTCGACAAGGCGAAGGTGGCCAAGGGCGCCAGCCTGCAGGAAGCGAACTGCTCGCGCTGCCACATGGAAGACGGCAAGGAAGGCAAGGACAACAGTCCGGCGATGGCCGGCCAGTGGCTGCCCTATCTCCAGATTCAGATGGACATGTATCTTTCCGGCAAGCGCAAGATGCCGGAGAAGATGGAAGAGAAGGTCAAGCCGCTGTCCAAGGAAGACCTGGACGCCCTCTTGCACTTCTACGCCAGCGTGAAATAAGGGAGGAATGAATATGACTCTGGATCGCAGAAGTTTTCTGAAACTCGTCGGCGCTGGCGCCGGTGCCGCAGGCCTGCCGATGATCGGCCGCGCCGCTGAAATCATGCCCAAGGGCAAACGCCGCGTCGTCGTCGTCGGCGGCGGTTACGGCGGCACGATTGCCGCCAAGTACGTGCGCATGATGGACCCGAGCATCGAAGTGGTACTGATCGAGCGCAACAAGCAGTTCGTCTCCTGCCCGTTCAGCAACTTCTACATTGCCGGCCTGATGCCGGACATGTCGACGCTGACCATCGGTTACGACAAGCTCGCGGCCAACCACGGCATCAAGATGGTCTACGACGAAGTCACCGGCATCGACCCGGCGGCCAAGGTCGTCGCCACCAAGGGCGGCACGCTGTCCTACGACCGCCTGATCGTCGCGCCTGGCATCGACTTCCGCACCGAGGAAATCGAGGGCTACGACGAGCACACCCCGCACCTGCTTCCGCACGCCTGGAAGGCCGGCGAACAATCCACGCTGCTGCGCAAGCAGCTGCAGGACATGCCCGACGGCGGCAAGGTCATCATCAGCATGCCGCTGACGCCCTATCGCTGCCCGCCCGGCCCCTACGAGCGTTCCTGCCTGATCGCCCACTACCTCAAGACGCACAAGCCCAAGTCGAAGCTGTTCCTGCTCGACGCCAACCCGGACGTGGTCTCCAAGAAGCCGCTGTTCATGAAGGCCTGGAACGAGTACTACAAGGGCATCTTCGAGTACGTGCCCGGCAAGAAGGTCACCAAGGTCGACGCCAAAGACAAGAACATCATTGTCGAAGGCATCGAGGATCACAAGGGCGACGTGGTGAACTTCATCCCGCCGCAGCGTGCCGGCCATATTGCCGTCGCCGCAGGTCTGGTCGGTCCGGACAAGAACTGGTGCCCGGTGAATGCGACAACCTTCGAATCGACGATCCACAAGGACATCCATGTCATCGGCGACGCTTCCATCGCCGGCGCCATGCCGAAGTCCGGCTACTCGGCCAACTCCGAAGCGAAGGTCTGCGCGACGAACGTGGTCGCACTGATGAACGGCAAGGAAACGGTCGAACTGTCGGGCATCAACGTCTGCTACAGCGCCGTCAGCGACCACGAGTCGGTCAGCATCGCCGGGGTCTACAAGGTTGCCGACGGCAAGATCGTCGGCGTGCCGAACTCCGGCGGGATTTCCCCGGTCGACTTCTCGCAGACCAAGATGGAACACATCTACGGCGAAAGCTGGCTGAAGAACGTTCTCACCGAAATGTCGACCTGAGAAGCAGCCTCACGCAACGAAAAACAAACCCCGCCTTGCGCGGGGTTTGTTTTTTTGTGGCGCACCGCAGAACGAACTACTTGTGCCCGGTGCTGCCGAATCCGCCTTCGCCGCGATGGCTTTCCTCGAAACTGTCGACGACGTTGAACACCACCTGCACCACAGGTACGACGACGAGTTGGGCAAGTCGGTCGAGCGGATTGAGCGTGAAGGTTTCACGCCCGCGATTCCAGGTGGAAATGAAGATCTCGCCCTGATAGTCGGAATCGATCAGGCCGACCAGGTTGCCGAGCACGATGCCGTGCTTGTGGCCTATCCCCGAACGCGGCAGGATGATCGCGGCCAGACCGGGATCGGCAAGATGGATGGCAATACCGGTGGGCACCAGCGTCGTCTCGCCCGGATGCAGGCGCAGCGGCGCTTCGATGCAGGCGCGCAGGTCGAGCCCGGCCGCTCCCGGCGTGGCGTAATGCGGCGGATTGTCGCGCAGGCGCGGGTCGAGGATCTTGACGTCTATACGGTGCATGGATCGATCATTCCGGCAATGTGGGAAACGATATCGCGGGCGACAGCCAACTTGTCGCCCGGCGGCAGCGGGTGCGCGCCCTTGTCGTCGAAGAGCGTCACGCTGTTGGTGTCGCCGCCCAGTCCGTCCTGGACCAGGTTGCCCACCACCAGCGGCAGCTTCTTCGCCTTGCGCTTGCCTTCGGCATACTCGGCGAGATTGCGGCTTTCCGCGGCAAAGCCGACGCAGAACGGCGCATCGGGTCGCGCCGCCACTTCCGCCAGGATGTCGGGATTCGCTTCGAGTTCCAGCGTCAGCCGCGCCGCCGATTTCTTGATCTTGTGCTCGGCCGCCGCGACCGGCCGGTAGTCGGCCACTGCCGCCACGCCGACGAAAACATGCTGCCCCGGCAGGGCGCTCATGACGGCGGCGCGCATTTCCTGCGCGCTGGTGACATCGATGCGCGTCACGCCGCGCGGCGTCGGCTGCTCGGTCGGCCCGGCCACCACGGTGACCGCCGCGCCGGCATCGCGGAAAGCGCGCACCAGGGCGAAGCCCATGCGGCCGGAACTTGAATTGGTCAGACCGCGCACAGGGTCCAGCGCCTCGAAGGTCGGCCCCGCCGTCAGCAGCACATGCCGGCCGGCCAGGCATTTGGGCTGGAGGAAGGCCGCCAGCTCGTCGAAAATTTCCGTCGCTTCCAGCATGCGGCCGGCGCCGGTCTCGCCGCAAGCCTGCTCGCCTGCCGCCGGGCCGAGGATGGTGGCGCCGTCGCCGGCTAATTGGGCGACATTGCGCTGCGTCGCGGGGTGCTCCCACATCTGGCGATTCATCGCCGGGGCGACCAGCAGCGGACAGGCACGGGCGAGGCACAGCGTCGCGAGCAGATCCTCGGCGAAGCCGTGCGCCAGCTTGGCGATGAAATCCGCCGTCGCCGGCGCGATGACGCAGGCGTCGGCGCCGCGCGTCAGGTCGATGTGCGCCATGCCGTTGTCGGGGCGCGCATCCCACAGGTCGGTCCACACCGGCCGGCCGGACAGGGCCTGGAAGGTGGCGGCACCGACGAAGCGGCTGCCCGCCACGGTCAGCGCCACATCCACCAGCGCGCCCGCCTTGACCAGGAGGCGCACCAGTTCCGCCGCCTTGTAGGCGGCCACGCCGCCGGTCACACCGAGCACGATGCGCTTGCCTGCAAGTTCTGCCATGACAGGTAGAATCCCGAAAAAGTCTCGAAAGATTCTAACCCGAATGGCGATCACCGACTGGCCCGCAGGCGAACGTCCGCGCGAGCGTCTGCTGACATGCGGCGCGGCGGCCCTTTCCGATGCCGAGTTGCTGGCGATCTTCCTGCGCGTCGGCGTGCCTGGCAAGAGCGCGGTGGACCTTGCCCGCGAGTTGCTCGGCCATTTCCACGGCAGCCTCGCGCAACTGGCCGGCGCCTCCCCGGAAAAGCTCACCCGGCTGCCCGGCATGGGGCCGGCCAAGTCGGCCCAACTGGCCGCCGTCCTCGAACTCGCGCGCCGCGCCCTGGCCGAGGAAGTCCGCAGCCGCGACCTGCTCGGCTCGCCCGGCGCGGTGCGCGACTGGCTGCGCCTGCAACTGGCCGCCCTGCCCCACGAAGTCTTCTGCGCCCTCTGGCTCGACAGCCAGAACCGCCTCATCGCCTGGGAAGAACTGTTCCGCGGCACGCTGGCGCAGACCAGCGTCTATCCGCGCGAAGTCGTCAAGCGGGCGCTGGCCTGCAATGCCGCCGCCGTCGTCTTCGCCCACAACCATCCATCGGGTGCCGCCGAACCTTCGCGCGCCGACGAGGCCCTGACGCAGTCGCTCAAGCAGGCCCTCGGCCTCGTCGACGTCAAGGTTCTCGATCATTTCGTCGTCGCCGGCCAGTCGCCCCCGCTGTCGTTCGCCGAGCGCGGCCTGCTGTAAAAATCGAAAAATCCTTGAAATCCCGGCGAACTTTCAGGTACAATGCTCGGCTTTGCTGAACCTGAATAACTGGAGCTCACCATGTCCCGCGTCTGCCAAGTAACGGGCAAGGCCCCGATGGTTGGGAACAATGTTTCCCACGCCAACAACAAAACGAAACGTCGTTTTCTGCCCAACCTGCATTCACGCAAGTTCTGGGTCGAGACCGAGAATCGCTGGGTGCGCTTGCGCGTGTCCAATGCCGGTCTTCGCACCATCGACAAGAAGGGCATTGATGTCGTCCTGTCCGAGCTGCGCGAGCGCGGCGAGGCTGTTTAAGGAGAACAATCATGGCCAAAGGCGGTCGCGAAAAAATCAAGCTCGAGTCCTCTGCCGGGACCGGTCACTTCTACACCACTTCGAAGAACAAGCGCACGACGCCCGAGAAGCTGGAGTTCATGAAGTACGATCCGAAGGCTCGCAAGCATGTGCTGTACAAGGAAGTGAAGCTCAAGTAGTCGCTTCGCTTGTCCAATAAAAAACCCGCCTCGGCGGGTTTTTTATTGGACATTCACCGGCGCTCAGGGCGCATAGCGCCGCAGCCGCAGCGAAAGCTCCTCCAGTTGGCGTATGCCGCTCGCCTCGGCACGGACGATCCAGTCCTGGAGCTGAGCCACCAGCTGCTCATGCGTCGCCGCGGAACGCGCCCAGAGCGCTTCGAGTTCCGCACGCATCGCATAGACCTTGGTCAGGCGCTCGCTCTTCGCCAGTAGCGCAGCCAGGGTCGCTTGCATCGGCTCCGGCAAGCCCTTCGCATCCTGCACCAGCAGCCGTTTCAGGCGGCGTCCCTCGCGCGCATCGAGGCGCAGGCGCGCGAATTCCTCGCCGGCGAGACGCTGCAGGGACTTCAAATACCGCGCCAGCACATCGTAGCGGTGGAGGATCACGGCCTGGACGGTGTCGCGGTCGATGGTCGGCCGGGCCGGCGCGAGGCGCAGCGTCGGTGCGATTTTCTTCACGCGGGCCTGACCCAGGATTTCCAGGATGCGGATGTAGAACCAGCCGATGTCGAACTCGTACCACTTGTTCGACAGCCGCGCCGAACTCGCATAGGCATGATGGTTGTTGTGCAGTTCCTCGCCGCCGATGAGGATGCCCCAGGGCACGATGTTGGTCGAGGCATCGGAGCAGGCGAAGTTGCGATAGCCCCAGAAGTGGCCGACGCCGTTGATGACGCCGGCGGCCCAGAACGGTATCCACAACATCTGCGCGCCCCAGATGAGCATGCCGGGCACGAGACCGAACAACGCCAGGTCGGTGCCCAGCAGCAGCAGGATGCCGAACTTGTGGAACGGCGTGTAGAGGCGGCGTTCCAGCCAGTCGTCCGGCGTGCCGTAGCCGAAGCGTTCGATGGTGTCGCGCTTGTGCGACTCGCTGACGTAAAGAAATACGCCGCCGAACAGCACGCGCGGCAAACCCAGCACCTGCGGGCTGTGCGGATCGTCCGGCGTCTCGCAGCGGGCGTGGTGTTTGCGGTGGATCGCGGCCCACTCGCGCGTGATCATGCCCGTGGTCAGCCATAGCCAGAAGCGGAAGAAGTGCGACGGCAGCGGCCCCAGTTCCAGCGCGCGATGCGCCTGGTGGCGATGCAGGAAGATCGTCACGCCGGCAATCGTGACGTGGGTCAGCGCCAGCACGACCAGCGCGTAACCCCACCAGGGCAGATCGAAATAGCCGGAGAACATGCAGGAGGCCTGTCTTTCGCTTTATGGACGTCGTGCGTCGATTCTACGGCCGGGGCGACAGACAAAAAACTGCGACTTGAAAGGGGGTACTGGCTACTTCGGCAGCGCCGTATCGCCGATGATCCGGACTTCGCGCTGCGGAAAGGGAATCTCTATCCCTTCGGCGCGGAAGGCCTTCCAGATGGCGAGATTGATGTCGGAGCGTACCGGCCCCGCGCCGTTCTCGGGATCGGCGATCCAGAAGCCGAGTTCGAGGTTGATCCCCGAGTCGGCGAAGGCGAGCACGAAGGCCCGCGGCGCGGGATCGGCTAGCACGCGCGGCTGGGCCAGCGCCGCCGCCACTAGGATCGCCATCGCCCGCTCGATGTCCGCACCGTAGCCGACCTGTACCGGCAGGCTGATGCGTACCTTCGGGTCGGTGTAGGACTCGTTCTGTACCACGCTCGACACCAGTACTTCGTTCGGGACAATCGCCTCGACGCCGGTCTGGCCCTTCAGCACCGTGTAGCGCGTGGTGATCTGCGTCACCTGGCCGCGGTCGCCGCCGACGGAGATCAGGTCGCCGATGCGGATCGAACGGTCGAGCAGAATGATGAAACCCGAGACGTAGTTGGCGGCGATCTTCTGCAAGCCGAAGCCGAGACCGACGCCGAGCGCGCCGCCGAACACCGAGAGCATGGTGAGGTCGATGCCGACCGCCGGCAGGCCGACGAGCACCGCGATGACGATCAGCAGCGCCTTCGAAACGCGCGTGAGCACCACGCGCAGATTGGAATCCAGTCCCTGTGCCGCCATCAGGCGCACCTCGATCAGGCCGCTGATCCAGAGCGCCACCAGCAGGGTTGCCAGCACGGCGCCGACGCCTTGGAGCAGCGTCCACAGCGTCAGCTTCTGCTTGCCGACGGTCAAGCCCACGCCTTCGAGCAGATCGATGAATTCGGGCAGCAAGCCGACGATGTGCAACGCGACGATGGCCCAGGCGAAGAGCGCAAAACTGCGCTCGAACGACGCCAGCCAGCCGGCCATGGGGAAACTGTGGCGCAGCACGAAGAACACCGCGCGGATCACCGCCAGCGACGCCAGCAGCGGCACCGCCACGGAGAGCAGATTGACGTGGTGCCATTGGCCGAGAATCGGCCGCGCCATCAGCACCAGCACCAGTGCGGCCAGCGGGAAAACCAGGCGCCGCAGACCGCGGCGACCGAGCCGCAAGGCATGCGCCCGCGCTCCGTCCGCCTCGGCGGACATGATCCGGCCGCGCACCGCGCGATCCGCCAGCCAGCCGCCCGCCAGGCACAGCGCCAGCGTCGCCGCCTGCCACACCGCATCGGGCTGCTGCAGGTCGCGCCAGAGATCGATCAGGAGACCGCCGAATCCGCCTTGCATGGTCGTCACCTCGAATAGGGCACGGCATCCTGGCGATGGCGCCGCCAGTTGTCGAGATAGGCGCGCGCCAGCGGCGCATTGCCGCGCAGGATGACCATGTTCTCGGCATTGCGCGCCTGCGCCGAGAAGGTGAAATTGTAGCTGCCGGTGACGACGACCGGATCGCGGCTCTCGGCGTCGATCAGCATGATCTTGTTGTGGGCCGCCGCGTAGCGCACCTCGAACCAGATCGGTATGCCCGTGTCGTGCAGCGTGTTGACCAGGCTGTGCTCGTTGCGCGTCACCTGGTCGCGGTCGGTGAGCATCTCCACCCGCACGCCGCGCTTCTTCGCCTCGCCCAGCGCCCAGCCGATGTTGCGGCTGCTGAAGGTATAGGCCTGGACGTGGATGCTGTGCCGCGCCTGCTGGATGACGCGCAGCAGGGCGCCTTCGGCGTCGTCCCAGGGCGTGAACCAGACCTCGACCGTACCCTGCGCCGGCAACGGCTCCGTCGCCCAGGCCGCGGGCGGCAGGAGCAACGCGAGCAGCAGCGCGGTGAGTCGGGTCACTTGGCGCGTTCCAGCACCGCGGCGTAGAAACCGTCGGTGCCATGCACCTGCGGCAGCAGGCGCATGTCCTCGCCGCAGTCGATGGCGATACCCTGCTTCGCCAGCACCTCGGTCGCCGACAGGCGATGGAACTCCGGATGCGCCGCCAGGAAGGCATCGACCACGCCGCCGTTCTCCTCGTCGAGGATGCTGCACGTCGCATACACCAGCCGGCCGCCGGACTTCACCAGGCGCGAGGCGCTGGCGAGGATGTCGGCCTGCTTGCGCGTCAGTTCCGCCACGCTCTCCGGCGTCTGGCGCCACTTGAGGTCGGGATTGCGCCGCAGCGTGCCCAGCCCCGAGCACGGCGCGTCGACCAGCACGCGATCAATCTTGCCGGCCAGCCTTTTTACGCGCTGGTCGTTCTCGCCGACGATGCAGGCCGGATGCACATTGGAAAGCCCCGAACGCGCCACGCGCGGCTTCAGCTTCGCCAGGCGCTTGTCGGAGACGTCGAAGGCATACAGCCGCCCCGTCGAGCGCATCAGTGCCCCCAGCAGCAGCGTCTTGCCGCCGGCGCCGGCGCAGAAATCGACGACCATCTCACCGCGCTTGGGCGCCAGCAGATGGCCGAGCAGCTGCGACCCCTCGTCCTGCACCTCGATCTTGCCTTCGAGGTAGAGCGGGTGGCGCGCCAGCGACGGCTTGGTCTTCAGGCGTATGCCCTGCGGCGCGTAGCGGCAGGGCTCGGCGGCCATGCCCTCGCCGACCAATTGGGCCAACACGTCCTCGCGCTTGGCCTTGAATTCGTTCACGCGCAGGTCCAGCGGCGCCGAGCGGTTGAGCGCGCGGGCCAGTGCCAGCAACTGTTCGTCGTCCATGCGCGCCGCCAGGCGCTCGGCCAGCCAGTCGGGGAAGTCGGCCTGCTCGGCCAGGGTCAGTTCCGGCTCGGGCTTGGCCTTCAGCGCATTGACCCATTCCATCTCGTCGGGGTCGAGCGCGGCTTCGAGCTGGCGCTGGTTCATGCCCTGTATCCGCACCAGGGCGGCCAGCGCCAGTTGCCCCGGATTGGCGTTTTCGCCGACCAGGCGCGTCAGCCAACGCCGCCGGCGCAGCACGGCATAGGCTGTCTCCGCGATGAAGGCGCGTTCGCGGCTGCCCGTCTTCTGGGCCCGGAAATAGGCCGACAGCGCCGCATCGGCGGGCTGGGCGAATTTAAGCAGTTCCGCGGTCATCACCGCGGCGCCTTCGATCATTTTTGCAGTAATGCTCATCAGTTGAGTTCCAGTAAGTCCGCCACCTGCTCGAATACATCACCCTTGCGATCGGTATAGCGAATTTTGACAGGCAGGCCGCCGTGCGCCGGGGCCAGCCAAACCTCGGTGGCATCGCCATCCGAGCGTGTACGCAAATGCAGGGTGGAAAGATTCCCCCCGGCGATGGTCAGGCTCTCCTCGCCCACCCATTCGAACGTCCAGCGGCCGACGCGGCTGGCGGTGGCCACGGATATATCGACGTTGCGGCGCGGCGCCAGCCATGCGAGCTGGTAGAACACCGACACCAGATCCTGCGTGCCTGCCACCAGCCGGCCTTCGCCGCGACCGCCGGAAAAAACCGCACGCGCGGCGGGCCATTCGAAGGTCGCCGACTCCGGCTCGCGCCCCTCGCGCTGGTCGCGGAACCCGCTCGGACGAAGGCCATCGGCCGTCACCTCGCCTTCGCTGGCCTGCGAGCGCGTCCTGCCGCGCAGCGCCGCGAGCCCCTTCGGTTCGGCGACGGAGCGTATCGAATAATGCTCGCCGTCGATGCGCCATTCGTGAATCGTTTCGCCGATGACGAAACCGCCGTCGCCGTAGGTGACCACATAGCGCACGCGTCCCGTGCGCGGCCAGGGCGGCGCCGCAACGGGCGGCAACGGCTTTTCGGCGACGGCTTCCGGCGGCGGCGCCGCATCCGCCGAAGCGATGGCGGGCACACCCGGCTCGCCGGCCGCCATGGCTGCCGGCGCCGGCGTCGGCAGCGCCTTCTTCGGCGCCAGCGCACGCGGCGGCCTGACCTTCTGCGGCGGTGCCGCCGCCGGCACCGGCCTGGGCGACGCCGCCAGATGCGCCTCGATGGGCGGCGACTCGGGCTCCGTCAGGCCCGGCAGATCCCATCCCGGCATAGCAATCGCCGCTGCGTGCAGCACCGCGGAAACCGCGAAGGCGATGACGAAGGGCATGCGTCAGGCCTGCGGCACGCGCAGCGCGCCGTCGCAGGCCGCATCGCCCGCCAGCGACACCCGGTTGCCATCGATGGTCAGCCGGCCTTCCAGAAACCAGCGCGCCGCCTGGGGATAGACGATGTGCTCCTGCACCAGCAGCCTCCCCGCCAGCGTCGCCTCCGTATCGCCCGGCAGCACCGGCACGGCCGCCTGGACGGCGATGGGGCCGCAATCGAGCGAAGGCGTAACGAAATGCACCGTGCAGCCATGGATCCGGACACCCGTTTCCAGCGCCGAACGATGCGTATGCAGGCCGGGAAACACCGGCAGCAGCGAAGGATGAATGTTCAGCAGACGGCCGTTGAAGCGCGCGACGAAGTCGGCGCCCAGCACGCGCATGAAGCCGGCGAGCAGCACGAGGTCCGGCGCATGGCGCTCGATTTCGTCGGCCAGCGCCTGATCGAAGGCCTCGCGGCTGGCAAAGGCCTTGTGGTCGACCACCGCCGTCGGCACGCCGCGCGCGGCCGCCCAGGCCAGCCCGGCGGCGTCGGGCCGGTTGGCAATCACGGCGGCGCAGCGGCCCGGCAGTTTCGCGTCGATCAGCGCCTGCATGTTGCTGCCGCGCCCGGAAATCAGGATGACGTAGGATTTGTCGGTTGTCATTTCAATCCAGCCACAGGAAGGAACACGAAGGAAGCAACGTTCTGGATCGCCTTGGCGATGCCGCGGTGGGTCTTGTCGGCGACGAATCTGGCCAGCATGTCGAGGCTGCCGATCATCTTGCCGAACTCGCGTTCGAAGCTCAGGTTGTATTCGGGGCTCATCTCGTTCGACAGCAGCAGCAGCCGGCCTTCCGCATCGCGCGCCTGGGCCAGCTTCCAGACGGCGATTTCGAGATTGCGGGCGCTGTTGTAGAGCTTCTGCGGATCGAGCTCGTCCAGCACGAAGAATTCCGGCTTGCCCTCGAATGCGACATTCAGCATGCCGCCCAGGCCGCCGATGAAGGCGGCGACGCGGTCGCCGCGAAAATCCTCGCGCAGGGCCAGCAACACCATGTCGGTGCCCCACTTGCCCTCGAACTCGGGCAGGCGCCAGGCATAGCGCGGCTCGAACAGGCGCCCGACGGCCGCTTCCGGGCTGTTCGCCCCGCCTTTGCGCCATTCGCGCGGATTGCGCCGGTAGAGCTTCTCGGCCAACAGCCGCAGGCTGGCAAACACTTCGCGGCGATGCGCATCGGCCATGCGGTCGGTGTCGGTCTTGGCGAGCTGGGCCGGATCGAAACCGTTGGTGCCCTTGGGGCCGCTGCCGGATGGCGACGTTACGCAAGCGGCCATCATGAACGACAACACCGCCGCCAGTAAAAACCTATGCCGGTTCGATGCGGCGGCCACTCAAAGCGTCCATCCAAGCCGCAACAGCCTCTGGAATGCCGATAACAGGCAAACCGCGCAGTTCATGGCGCCCGCCTTCTGGAATTCAGCCATCCCGCCACCATCGGCAGCAGCGAAAGCCCGACGATGGCGAGAATGACGAAGGAAAGATTGTTGCGCACCACCGGCAGGTTGCCGAACCAGTAGCCGGCCAGCGTCAGCGAAAACACCCAGATCACGCCGCCGAGCAGATCGAAGACGAAATAGCGCGGATAGGTCATGCGCGCGACGCCGGCGACGAAAGGCGCAAAGGTGCGCACCAGCGGGATGAAGCGCGCCAGCGTCATGGTCAGGCCGCCCCAGCGTTCGTAGAAGCCATGGGCCTTGTCGTAAGCGTTGCGGTTGAAGAAGCGCGGCGCCCCTTCGCCCCAGTGCAGCACGCGCAGGCCGACCCAGCGGCCGATCCAGTAGTTGACGTTGTCGCCGAGCACCGCCGCCGCAAGCAATACGGCAATCAGGGTGGCGATGTCCATGCCGCCGGTGGCGGCCACCGCCCCGGCGACGAACAACAGCGAATCGCCCGGCAGGAAGGGCGTGACCACCAGCCCCGTCTCGCAGAAAACGATCAGGAACAGAATCGCGTAGATCCAGGTGCCGTACTCGGCCACCAACAGGGCCAGATGCTTGTCGAGATGCAGGACGATGTCGATGAATTGGGCGAGAAGTTCCATGCCGGGGCACATGCGAAGAAGGGCGCACAGTTTACCCCACCGGACAGCTCCGCTACTTCTTGCCGACGCGCAGACTGGAATGCACGTTTTTCACGCCGTCGAGGCCGCGGATCTTGCCGACGGCCAGATCGGCCTCCTTCCGGCTCTGGGCGACGCCCATGACGAAGACCTCGCCGCCATGGACCTTCCAGCGCATGTTGACCGAATGCACGCCCTTGGCCGCCGTCAGCGCAAGGTCGATCTTCTTGTCGAGGACGAGGTTGCCGGCCATGCCGCCCGCCGGGTTGCCGACGACGATATCGTTCTTCAGCGAGCGGATACGCTTGTCGCCCTTGGCCAGTTCTTCGGCCTGGCGCCGGACATCCTCGCTCCGGGCGTAGCCGACCAGCACCGCATGCTGGGCGAAGACGAGGGCGGAAACCGCCTTGAAATCGTCGCCCTTGTGGCCGGCCAGCTTCCGGGTGAGGGCCGCATCGATCTCGACGTCGTTCTTCACCTCCGTCTTGCTGCGCACGTCCAGCGCCGTGGAAATGCCCTTGCTCACCATGCCGGTGATCGGATCGAATGCAGACGCCGGGGTCGAAAACGCCACGCAAGCCAGGCCCAGCAAGGTGCAGACACGGTTTTTCATCGTCATCTCCTCGGTTGTTCTCGTCCCCGGACCGAGGCTACTGCATCGCCGGCCCGTCCTCAAGGGCGTCCTCGCTATAATCCGCCGCGTGTCACGCATCCACGCCCTCCCCGACCTCCTCATCAGCCAGATCGCCGCCGGCGAGGTCGTCGAACGTCCCGCCTCGGTGCTCAAGGAGCTGGTCGAGAACAGCCTCGACGCCGGCGCCACGCGTATCGACGTGCAACTGGAGGAAGGCGGCGTCAAGCTGATCCGCATCGCCGACGACGGCGGCGGCATCGACCGCGACGACCTGCCGCTGGCGCTGGCCCGCCACGCCACCAGCAAGATCGCCTCGCTCGACGATCTCGAACGCGTGGCGAGCTACGGCTTCCGCGGCGAGGCGCTGGCGTCCATCGCCGCCGTGGCGCGCGTCGCCGTGACCACGCGCACCGCCGCCGACAGCCACGCCTGGCGGCTGCGCAACGACGGCACGGCCATCGAGCCCGCCGCCCTGGCCGCCGGCACGGTCATCGAAGTCGCCGACCTATATTTCAACACCCCGGCGCGGCGCAAGTTCCTCAAGACCGAAGCCACCGAGTTCGCCCATTGCGACGAGGTATTGCGGCGCATGGCATTGGCGCGCCCCGGCGTCGCCTTCTCGCTGCTGCACAACCGCGCCGCCAAGCGGCGCCTGGCCGCCGCCGAACCGGAACGCCGCCTGCGCGAGATTTTCGGCGACGAGTTCTTCGCCCACAGCCGCCTCATCGAAGTCGCCGCCGGACCGCTGCGCCTGACCGGCTATGCCGCCCTGCCGGCCTACTCGCGCGCCGGGCGCGACGAGCAGTATTTCTTCGTCAATGGCCGCTTCGTGCGCGACAAGCTGCTGTCCCACGCGGCGCGCGAGGCCTACGCCGACGTACTGCACGGCAGCCGCCACCCGGCTTATGCGCTGTTCCTCGAACTCGACCCGGCCGGCGTCGACGTCAACGTGCATCCGGCCAAGACCGAAGTGCGCTTCCGCGACGGCCGCGGCATCCACCAGTTTGTCTTCCATGCGCTGACGCGCGCGCTGGCGGCGCCGCTGCAAAGCATGGCGCCCGCGCCGGCCAGTCAGACGCCGGCGCCGCACTACGCCCCGGCGGCGCCCGCCTATCGCCAGTCTTCGTTCGGCGTGCGTGAGCCCGACGCCCGCGCCTACCTCGGCTTCGTCCAGCAGGCCTTCGGCGAAGCCGACCCCCCCCCCCCGCGGGACGGCGCGACGGCGCCCGCCGCGCCGCTGCCACCCGGCACGTTGTCGCCGCCGCTCGGCTATGCGCTGGCGCAACTCCACAGCATCTACATCCTGGCGCAGAACGATGCCGGCCTGGTGCTCGTCGACATGCACGCCGCCCATGAACGCATTCTCTACGAGCGCCTCAAGAACGCGCTCGACGCCGGCCCGCCGGCGCAGCAGGCGCTGCTGGTGCCGGCGCTGTTCGCCGCCGATGCGCGCGAACAGGCCACCGCCGAAGAAAACACCGACGCATTGCGCGAACTCGGCTTCGAACTGGCGGCGGCCGGCCCGCACGAGATCGCCGTGCGCGCCGTGCCGGCCATGCTTGCCGGCGGCGACATCAGTGCGCTGGTGCGTGCCCTGCTGGCGGAACTCGCCGAGCATCCGGCCAGCCGAGTCGTCGAGGCCCGCCGCAACGAAATTCTCGCCACCATGGCCTGCCACGGCGCCGTGCGCGCCCGCCGCACGCTGACCCTGCCGGAAATGAACGCCCTGCTGCGCGACATGGAAGCCACCGACCGCGCCGACCAGTGCAACCACGGCCGACCGACCTGGGTCCAACTGAGCATGGCCGAACTCGACCGCCTGTTCATGCGCGGCAAATAATCCGAAGTGACCGATCCAGCCCCCAACCTTCGCCCGCAGGGCGAAGCCGATCAGTCGCCCCCCTCTCCCGGAGAGGGGGGACGGGGGGGAGTGCCCACCGATTTCCGCCCCGCGGGAGACCGCAACGCGGTCCTCCCGCCCGCGGTGTTCATCATCGGTCCGACGGCCAGCGGCAAGACCGCGCTGGCCATGGAAATCGCGGCGCGCCTGCCGGTCGAGATCGTCAGCGTCGACTCGGCCCAGGTCTTCCGCGACATGGACATCGGCACCGCCAAGCCGGACCGCGCAACCCTGGAACGCTTTCCGCACCACCTGATCGACCTCGTCTCGCCCGAGGAGCGCTACTCGGCGGCGCGTTTCCGCGCCGACGCCCTGCGCGCGATGGGCGAGATCGCGGCGCGCGGCCACGTGCCGCTGCTGGCGGGCGGCACCATGCTCTACTTCAAGGCCCTGCGCGAAGGCTTGGCCGACCTGCCGCAAGCCGATGCCGAGTTGCGCGCGGCCATCGACGCCGAGGCGTGCAAGCTCGGCTGGCCGGCCCTGCACGCCGAGCTGGCGCGCTTCGACCCCGAGACGGCCGCCCGCCTGGCGCCGACCGATTCCCAGCGCATCCAGCGCGCGCTCGAAGTGGTGCGTCTCACCGGCGAAACGCTGGGCGCCATCTTCGCGCGGCAGGCGGCCGAACCCTTGCCGTTCCGCGTCCTGTCGCTGGCCCTGATGCCCGGCGACCGCGCCGTGCTGCACGAACGCATCGCCCGGCGCTTCGACGAAATGCTCGCCGCCGGCCTGGTCGCCGAAGTGGAGGCGCTGCGCGCCCGCTATCGCCTCGACCTCGGCCTGCCCTCGATGCGCAGCGTCGGCTACCGGCAGGTGTGGGAAATGCTCGAAGGAACGATTCCCCGCTCGGAATTGCGCGATCGCGGCGTTTTCGCCACCCGCCAGTTCGCCAAGCGCCAGCTTACCTGGCTGAATTCGTGGCTGAAGACCGGGAAAGACCTTTCAACTTATGATTGCCTTGACCCCGCTTCCCAAGCGAAAATGACGCAGTTCATCGAAAAACATATGGCAGCACCCCAACCCCGCACATGGTCATAACCAGCGAAGAAAACCTCGACTCCTTCGTCATCACGTTTCGGCGTGAGATCGTGTTCTATCTGCGCCAGTTGATCAACGAAGGCGAACGCGTCACCGTGATGTTCGACGAGGGCAAGGAATCCCTGCTCACGGTGCTGCTCGACGTCAATGAGGAAGAGGGCGTCCTGATTTTCGACTGGGGCGGCAGCGAGGCGACCAACCGCCGTCTGCTGAACACTACGCGGATATTCTTCGTCGCCAACCCGATGGGGGTGCGCAACCAGTTCATCACCACGCGCGTGACGGAAACCACCTACAAGAAGCGGCCGGCCTTCGCCACGCCGATCCCCGACAAGTTCGTCCGCATGCAGCGGCGCGAATTCTTCCGCCTGATGCTGCCGATGACGCAGCGCCGCCCCTGCTCGTTCAAGGCCGGCGAGAATGGCAAGGAATGGGAAATGCTGGTCGTCGACATCGGACTGGGCGGAGTCGGCCTGGAATCGCCGCTGGCCACGCTGCCCTTCGAGGTCGGACAGACCCTGCCGAAGGTTCGCATCGACCTCGGCAGCTTCGGCAAGCTCGAAGTCGATCTGGAAATACGCTACGCGGGCAGCATCTCGCGCGGCACCAAGGAGTCGAGCCGTCTCGGCTGCAATTTCGTCAAGCTGAACAACGCCCAGGAAACCTCGCTGCAGCGCTTCATCACCCACGTCCAGCGCGAAGAGCGCTCCAAGCTCGGCTGACGCGAGCCGGGCGCCCCGCCCGTTACACGACGACGGTCTGCGCCTGTCCGGTCCGACGCGACTCGATGCGACCGATGCGATAGACGGTTTCGCCGGCGGCGCGCAGCAAGTCCATCGCCCGGTCGGCATCCGCCGCCGCCACCACCACCGCCATGCCGATGCCGCAGTTGAAGACGCGGTGCATCTCGGCGTCGGCCACATTGCCTGCCGATTGCAGCCACTGGAACAGCGGCGGCAACGCCCAGGACTTGCTGTCGACGATGGCGGTCACGCTCTCCGGCAGCACGCGCGGAATGTTTTCCGTCAACCCGCCGCCGGTGATGTGGGCCATGCCTTTGACCGGCAGCGCCTGCATCAGCGCCAGCAGCGGCTTGACGTAGATGCGCGTCGGCGCCATGACGGCATGCGCGAACAGCTGGCCGTGAAAGTCGGCGTTCATGTCGGGGCGGACCAGCTCGATGATCTTGCGGATCAGCGAATAGCCGTTGGAGTGCGCGCCACTGGAGGCCAGGCCGAGCACGGCGTCGCCCGGCACGATGGTGGTGCCGTCGATGATCTGCGATTTCTCCACCGCGCCGACGGCGAAGCCGGCGAGGTCGTATTCGCCGTCCGGATACATGCTCGGCATCTCGGCGGTCTCGCCGCCGATCAGCGCGCAGCCGGCGAGTTCGCAACCCTTGGCGATGCCCTCGACGACGGTGGCCGCGGTATCGACATCGAGCTTGCCGCAGGCGAAGTAGTCGAGGAAGAACAGCGGCTCCGCGCCCTGGACGAGGATGTCGTTCACGCTCATGGCGACGAGATCCTGGCCGACGGTGTCGTGTTTGTTCAGCTCGAAGGCCAGCTTCAACTTGGTGCCGACGCCGTCGGTGCCGGACACCAGCACCGGCTCCTTGAACTTTTTCGAAAGTTCGAAAAGGGCGCCGAAGCCACCGATGCTGCCGAGAACTTCGGGGCGCATGGTGCGTTTGGCGGCGGGCTTGATGCGCTCGACGAGGGCATCGCCGGCGTCGATATCGACACCGGCATCGCGGTAAGTCAGATTGGGGGATGAGGACACGGCCTGTTTTCCTGCGGGGTGGTAAAGTGATGCCTTTGCGGCAATGCCCTGAATTCTACCGGAAATGCTCCCCTCCGACCGCCTGCAAGCAGCCCTCTGGATCGGCCTCGGACTCGTGTTCCTCTGGCTGCTGGCCCGACTGAGCCCCATCCTCTCGCCCTTCATCCTAGCCGCCGTCCTCGCCTACATCTGCAACCCGCTGGTCGACCGGCTGGAGCGGCACGGCGTGCCGCGTCTCGCCGGCGTCCTGGCCATGCTGGCGCTGATCGGCGGCATCGTCGCCACGCTGATCCTGATTCTGCTGCCCCTGCTGGCCGAAGAGACGGGCATCGTCGCCGAGCGCCTGCCCGAGGTGGTCGCCCTCATCAACGAGAAACTGCTGCCTTGGCTGCGCCAGCACTACGGCATCCGCATCCGGCTCGACGCCGAGTTCCTGCGCCGCCTGGCGACCGACAACTGGGGCAGCGTCCAGGCCATCGTGCAGAAGCTGCTCGAATCGCTCAAGATCGGCGGCGTCGCGCTCTTCGGCGTGGTTGCCAACCTGCTGCTGACGCCGGTGGTGATGTTCTACCTGCTGATGGACTGGCACCGCCTGCTCGAACGCATCGAGAACGCCCTGCCGCGCGCCTGGCACGCCAGGACGACGCAGATGGCCGCCGACGTCGATGCCGTGCTGGCCGAGTTCCTGCGCGGCCAGATCATGGTGATGCTGATCCTCGCCGTCTATTACAGCGTCGCGCTGTGGCTGGCCGACCTGCCCTCCGCCCTGCCGGTGGGCCTGCTGACCGGCCTGCTGATCTTCGTCCCCTATCTCGGCTTCGCCACCGGCCTGACCCTCGCGCTGCTGGTGGCCGTGCTCCAGTTTCAGGGACTCGCGCCGATCATGGCGGTGCTGGTGGTGTATGGCCTCGGCCAGTTGTTCGAAAGCTTCCTGCTGACGCCCTTCCTCGTCGGCGAGCGCATCGGCCTGCACCCGCTGGCGGTGATCTTCGCCCTGATGGCCTTCGGCCAGCTGTTCGGCTTCGTCGGCGTGCTGATCGCCCTGCCCGCCTCTGCCGCCCTGCTGGTGGGCCTGCGCGAAATGCGCGCGCTCTACCTCGGCAGCCGCTTCTATCAGGGCCCCGCATGACGCAACTGCTGCTCGACCTCAAGCCGGAACAGATTCCCACGCTCGACAATTACGTCGCCGGCATCAACGCCGAGCTCGTCGGCCGCCTGCGCGCGCTGGCCGGCCCCGGCGGCTTCGACATGATCTACCTCTGGGGCCCGGCCGGCAGCGGGCGTTCGCACCTGCTCGCCGCCACCGCGCAACTCGCCGCGGCGCGTCGCGCCGCAACCCTGATCGGCGGCGCCGACGTCGGCGCCGAACTGCCGCTCGCCCCCGGCGGGCTGCTGGTCATCGACGACGTCGACGCACTCTCGGCCGATGCCCAGGTCGCCCTGTTCCGCGCCTTCAACTCGGCGCGGCTCGTCGGCCTGTCGCTGCTGCTCGCCGGCCCGGTGCCACCGCTGCGGCTCGACGTGCGAGAAGACCTGCGCACGCGCATCGGCCAGGCGCTGATCTACGAACTCAAGCCGCTGTCCGACGAGGAGAAATCCGCCGCCCTGCGCAGCCACGCGCTGCTGCGCGGCATGAAGGTCGACGACGGTCTCGTCCAGTACCTGCTGCGCCACGGCCGCCGCGACCTGCCCTCCCTGATGGCCGTGCTCAACGGCCTCGACCGTGCTTCGCTCGAACAGCAGCGGCCCGCCACGCTGCCGCTGCTCAAGGAAGTCATGGAACTCCAACTTCAATTCGACTCCGACCCCGAATGAAACTCGTCCTCTTCGATCTCGACAACACCCTCCTCGCCGGCGATTCCGACTTCGAGTGGGCGCAATTCCTCATCGCCAAAGGCGTGCTCGACCGCGAGGTGCATGAAGCGCGGAACATCGAGTTCTACGAGCAGTACAAGGCTGGCACGCTCGACATCCAGGCTTTTCTCGACTTCCAGCTCGCCCCGCTGGCGCGCCACCCGCGCCCCGAGCTCGACGCCTGGCGGCGCGAATTCGTCGAAACGCGCATCAAGCCGCTGATCGGCGCCCCGGCGCGCGCCCTGGTGCAAAGGCACGGCGACGAAGATGCCCTGGTCGCCATCGTCACCGCCACCAACAGCTTCGTCACCGGGCTGGTCGCGCGCGAATTCGGCATCCCGCACCTGATCGCCACCGTCCCTGCCTGCGAGAACGGCGCCTTCACCGGCAAGCCGCGCGGAACGCCCTCGTTCAAGGCCGGCAAGATCGAACGCGTCGAAGCCTGGCTCGAAGCCCTCGGCTTCTGGTGGGGCTCGTTCGAGTCCAGCTGGTTCTACAGCGACTCGCACAACGACCTGCCGCTGATGTCCATCGTCACCGACCCCGTCGCCGTCGACCCCGACGACACGCTGCGCGACCATGCGCGCGAGATGGGCTGGCCGGTAATCAGCCTGCGCTGATGTCTTCGCCGAGGTCGGCGAGAACCTCGCGGAACTGCACCAGCGCGGCTTCGAGGTCCTCGACGATTTCCAGCGCGATCACTTCCGGCGCGGGCAGATTGTCCGAATCGGCCAGCGAATCGTCCTTGAGCCAGAAGATGTCCAGGCTCGCCTTGTCGCGTGCCGCCAGTTCGTCGTAATCGTAGGCGCGCCAACGGCCTTCCGGAGTTTCCGCCGACCACGTCGCCGTGCGCACATGGCGATCCGCCGGGTTGTAGAGCCGCACGAACTCGCCCAAGTCGTCCACCCGCAGCGGATTGGTCTTCAGCGTGAAGTGTTTGTTGGTGCGCAGATCGTAGATCCACAGCTTCCGGGTCCACGGTGTTTCCGAAGCCGGCTTCTTGTCGAAGAACAGCACGTTCGCCTTGACCCCCTGTGCGTAGAACAGGCCCGTGGGCAGGCGCAGCAAGGTATGCACCTCGCACTCGTGCAGCAGCTTGCGGCGTATCGTTTCGCCCGCACCTCCTTCGAACAGCACGTTGTCCGGCACCACCACCGCGGCGCGGCCGTGGATGTCGAGCAGGGTCTTGATGTGCTGGACGAAATTGAGCTGCTTGTTCGACGTCGTCGCCCAGAAATCGTCGCGCTCGATGATGTCCTTTTCCGTCGTCGTGCGGCCGTCGTCGCCGACGATCATCGTGCTGCTCTTCTTGCCGAAGGGCGGATTGGCCAGCACCACCTGATAGCGGTCGCCGGGGTCGGCCGCCAGCGCATCGGCTACGCGCACCGGTACGCTCTTTTCCGAGCCGATACCGTGCAGCAGCAGGTTCATCGCGCACACCCGCGCTGTCGCCTGCACCAGCTCCCAGCCGGTGAAGGCGTCTTCCTTGAGATGGCGCTTCTCGTCGCGCGTCAGGTTGCGGTTCTCGTGCGTGATGTAATTGTGGGCCGTGAACAGGAAGCCGCCGGTGCCGCAGGCCGGGTCGCAGATGCGCTCGCAGGGCTTGGGATCGATGCAGGTCACCATCGCCTGGATCAGCACCCGCGGCGTGAAATACTGGCCCGCGCCCGACTTCGTGTCCTGCGCGTTCTTCTCCAGTAAGCCCTCGTAGGCGTCGCCCTTCACATCCACATTCAGCGCCGACCAGTTTTCCGAATCGATCAGATCGACCACCAGGCGGCGCAATTTCACCGGGTCCTGGAACTTGTTCTGCGCCTTGCCGAAGATCAGCCCCAGCGTGCCCTTCTGCTGGCCCAGCGTTTCGAGCGCATGGCGGTAGTGGTCGAAGAGGTTGTCGCCGTCGCGTTCCAGCAGCGAGGGCCAGGCGTAGGCGGCGGGCACCAGGCTCGGCTGGTTGTAGGGCGGGCGCGAACGCTCGTCCGCCATCTTGAGGAACAGCAGATAGGTCAGCTGCTCGACATAGTCGCCGTAGGACATGCCGTCGTCGCGCAGCACGTTGCAGTAGTTCCAGAGCTTCTGGACCAGGGTGGATGCATTCATGATTTGTCTAGGCCTGCAATTTGTTGGAGCCGCGCGGTCACCGTCGCCACACGCTCGGCGAGCGTCTCGTCCTGGAACACCATGCCCGGCAAGTAGTTCGTGAAGTCCGGCATGGCCAAAAGCGCCGCGCACTTGCCGGCCAGATAGGCCCGCAGGTTGCCGGCGATGGAATGTATCTCGGCAGGAAGCTCCGGACGACCGTCGATCACATTGACGATGTCCTCCAGATCGTGGCTGCCCAGCAGGTCTTCCCGCCCCCGATCGGCAAATGCCTCGAACTTGGTGGCCATGAACAGGGGTGCCGTGATCAAGCGAATGGCAAGCCCGCTCGGTAGCGTCATTGTCTTGGCAGTGGCAACTGCCACGGGATACCAGCGGTTGGCAAAACCAAGCACACCGGGGTCGGCAGGCATCAGGTCGACTTCCAGATCGCGGTAGCGCCAGCGGCAAATGACTTCCGTCGCCATGTCCCGCACGAAGCCGAGCTTGGCGAACTCCGCCTCCATCTGATGGTAGTGCCGCAGTGCCGCCACCTCGACCACCAGGTCCACATCGTAAGTCACCCGTGCCGGCGCCGCACCCGGGTCCGTCATCAGCAGACCCGCCGCACAGCCGCCGACGAACACCAGTTCGTCGCGCAGGGAGCCGAGCGCAGCGGCAATCAACTCGACCTTGGCGAGATTCGGGTCCTGCCGATTCACTTGAACCAGGCTTCCAGCAAGTCCCGCGCGGCATTGCGCTCCCGCGCCTGACCCGAGCGGATGGCGTCGAACAGGGTCAGCAAGGCGTAGAGCTTTTCATCGCGCAGCGCCGCCTCCGGCACGGACGGGTACAGGGGTGCGAGACTGAGGCCGCGTGCCGAACCTTTGGCGCTGGGCCACACAGGCACCGGATCGGCCGAAGGCGCGATGATGCCGCTCAAGGGCGGGGCGGCATACCCGGTGGGCACGCCGCGGCTCAGAGCGCCCCAAACCGGCGGGAAAGCATACTTGGCACCGCTGATCAGGAACTCCTTGAGCTGAGGCTTCAGGATCGCCGGGCGGCGCTCCTGGAACATCAGCAGGCGCGCCACCACCGCCCGCTTGAGCGCGCCATGCACTGCGGAGATCGCCAATCCAGTCTGCGCCGCCAGTTCGGGATAGGTGACACTGCCCTCGCCACGGCTGAGCAAGGCCAGCAGGACGTAAAGGTCCTGCGGCTTGAGTGCCAGTTGCCGGTTGCTGATCTTGGCCATTTTCTTATTTCTTGAAATGAGAAAACACAGCCATAACCCTAATAAACAAACGGCTCAATGTCAATATTCTCATTTCAAGAATTGAGAATCCTGGACAACAGCTCTATCCGAGCCGGCACGGCATCTCACGTTTTCGCCTCTAGTACACGCTCCTGCTCGCGGATGAAACGCGAGAGATGGAATGCGGCAAGGCTGATGTCTTCCGGGGCTAGAACCGGCTTTTCCTGGGCCAGAAACGCCGGCAAGCCCTTGGGTTCCAGAATCCAAAGGTCCTTGCGGCCCCTCCTGCCGTCCTCGATATACCAACCAGGGAAGAGTACCACCGGCCGTACCGCAAATGTCTTGCCGGTGCTTTCCGCCAGCAAGCCCTTCAACCAACTGGCCTGCGCCTTGGCCTGGATTACCGGATTGCGCTCCGGCTCGCGCCCGGCCGCCAGCAGGGTTTCGCCGTCGAATGCGATCTTCGGGCTCCCCTGGCGGGGTTTGCTCCAGGTCTTGGTTTCAATGGTCAAGACACCGGCCGGGCCGATGATCACGTGGTCTACGTTGAAGTCGGTGCCGATGAGATCGTGGAACACCAAGTAGCCTGATGCACGCAGACCTTCCAGCAGTTGTCCGACATGTTTTTCGCCCTCCTCCGCCAGCTTCAGATTGCGGATTCTGGGCCAGTGGCGACGGAACTGCCAAGCGGTATAGCTCAGCGCAAGAACCGCAAAGACGCTTGAAATCCAGGGTTGATGCGGTGTCGGAAAAAAGTAGCGTATCCAGTCCATGGCCGCCCAAATCAGCAGCATCGAAGCCGCAATAAACGGGCCGAGCACTTTGTCATAGGCCAAATCGAAGCGCTGTTCGCGCACCGATTGGCCGGGATTGCGCAGGGGTTTGTCTTTGAGGGGTGACCGGGTACCCTTGCTGCTCACGATGGCGAAACCTGGAACGACTTTGACAACACCGCCTGCCGCAGCGCCTGGGCGCGCTTGAGGTTGGCATCGACCTCGGCCTCGACCTCGCGGACGATGGAGAGGCGGCGGTCGACTTCGGCAACGATGCGGTGTTGTTCTGAGATCGGCGGCAAAGGCACCGGTAGCATCTTGACGATGCCAAGATTCAAAATCTCCATCGTTCCACCATGAGCCTGTTCCTTAAAGAACTGAGCTGCCCACACGGATTGGAGCATGTATGCGGCGTAGGAGGGCACGACAAAGGTGGAATTGAGCGACAACTTGAGCAGGCGCGGATTGATGATGCCGGGTTCCACATTGTCGGGCAGTACGAGTACTTTTCCTGCTGTCCCAACCAAGCTGATGAGAAGATCACCCGGCTTGACGGCGCAGCTTTCTAATTCTCGAAATTTTTCCTCGCCGATGTAGTAGTCGCCGAACCGATGATCGCCACGAATTACCTGTTCCTGTCCGTAAATCTTGTAGCCCGAGACAGCGTAGTGCTCCTTTTTCAAGGCACTTCCAAACGGTCCGGCCTTTAGGGCGTACTTGTTTGCTTGCGAGACTTGCTCAAGTCCAGTCCACACCCACCCGTCCGGCAACGCTGGCAGACCGGCTGTATCCGGCGCCGTCGGTTCCTTGTACTTGCCCTTGCCTTGCCACTGGCTGCGGCGCGTTTCGAGGATGCGTTGCAGGAGCTGGGCGCCGGTCTCGTAGCTGCGGCCTTCGCCGCGGGCGAGGTCGGCTTCGGTGGGTACGAGGCGGCCTTCGACGGCGGCTTTGAGGACGGCGGCCTTGTAGCGCTTGAGGTTGGCTTGGACGCGCAGAAGGCCAGCGACGGCTTCGTCGAGGCGGGAGAACTGCTTTTCGATTTCGGCGACGATACGACGCTGCTCATCGACCG
The DNA here is from genome assembly GCA_964632965.1 of uncultured Rhodocyclaceae bacterium. GTDB lineage: Bacteria > Pseudomonadota > Gammaproteobacteria > Burkholderiales > Rhodocyclaceae > Nitricoxidireducens. Next base: position 6,807 of record CAZWFC010000007.1, on the reverse strand, counting down.
ACGGCGGATTGACCTCAAAGGTACGGATGTCCTTTGGGCGAACCGCCGGATACAGTGCGCCCTGAACAACCTCGGACATAGCTTGAACGAAGCTGCGGCTCTGGACGGCGTAGTAGAGCCAGCGTGGCTCGGTACCTTCATCGGCGCGAAGAACGTGAAAACCTGTCGAGCCAACTGCGCCATCGAGTTCTGTAGGCACAAGAGCGACGGCATTCAGGTTCGGGCGCGTCATGGAGACCAACACATCGCCTGCTGCCAAGCATTGGCGTGCGCGACTTGGCGCACCTTCCACTGGCAACCGCTTTGGTTCGACGATCCGCTTTGCACTGTTGTCGATACTGCTGATGTCGACGTAAATGAATTCGCCACTCTTCGGTGGCCCCGACTGTTCGACCTTCGGAGCAGTGATGTCTCCAAGCGTCGTCACGCCACCAACTCCCGATTCATCTCCTCAATCACCCTCGGTAGCTTCTCCCCGAAAAGCTGATGCACACGCCCCAACCCGCCCTCCTTGTTGAAGGGCGCGTATTCGAAGTCGTCGATGTTGATGCCTAAATTGGCGGCAATGTGGTCGCGGATCATTTCCAGCCAGTGCTGTTGTTCGGGATTGAAGGCCCCACCCTGCTGCGCCAGCCAGGCCTTGAAGTTGGCGGCGACGCGCTCGGGGTAAGGCACGAGTTCGTTTTCCTGGTGCATGGCGAAGCGCACCAGGCTGACGAGGTCGGTGAGGATACGCCGACTGCTGCTGCCTTTGACCTTGCTCTTGTCGAGCGCGGCGTAGGCCTGCCAGAGCAAGGACTCGTCCAGCAAATGCGGCGGCGCGTGCAGGGTGTCGGCCAGCGCCTTGATGTCCTCGAAGCGCAGCGGCGCCTTCACCGGGCGGTTGTAGAGGATTTGCAGCGCGGTGATTTCGTCCTTGTGCTCGGCGATGAAGGCTTCGAAGGTCTGCACCAGGCTCTTGGCGCGCTCGGTGGCGGCGGCGCTGAAGCCGGCTTCGAGCAGCGTGTCCTGGGTGACGATGTCGATGACCAGGTCGGCCTTCTGGCGCAGTTGCAGCAGCAGGTTGCGCAGGGCCGGATCGGCGAGCGGTTTCACGGCCTGCGGCAATGCTTCGACGTTGTCGCTGCGCAACGCCTCGACGATGCCGCGCGCGATGCTCTTGAGGTCGTGGCCGCCGCTGGCTGCAACGATCTTCGACTTGTCGGCATCGTCGATGTCGCGCTCCAGGCGCGCCAGCCGCGCGGCGACCGAGGAGAGCACTTCGGGTTCGACGTTGCCGAGCGCCACGGCTTGCAGCAGCTTGTCGAAGGGCACGGTCTTCTTTTGGTCCATGGGGCGCGAGTCGGTCTTGTCGCGCTCGCAGACGCCGACGGCATCGACGATGACGAAATGGTCCTTGACGACATGCTCGCCGGGGTTCACGGCACGCAGGTCGGCACGCTCGATGATGCGCACGCCGCGGCCCTTCATCTGCTCGAAGAAGCTGCGGCTTTTCACCGAGCGCAGGAAGACGACGATCTCGACGGGCTTGATGTCGGTGCCGGTGGCGATCATGTCCACGGTGACGGCGATGCGCGGATAGTAGCTGGTGCGGAAGGCCTTGATGAGGTTTTCCGGGCTGTCGCCGGTGCTGCGGTAGGTGATCTTCTGGGCGAATTCGTTGCCGCGGCCGAATTCCTCGCGAATGATCTGGACGATGGCTTCGGCGTGGTTGTCGTCCTTGGCGAAGACCAGGGTCTTGGGCAGCTCGGTGCGCTGCGGGAACATCTCGGCCTGCCAGCGGTCGCGCAGGGTGCGCACGACGGTGCGGATCTGGTCGGGGGTCTGCACGCTGCGGTCGAGCTCGGCGGGGTCGTAATCGAAGTCCTCGTCGAGCTGCCAGTCGCGCTTGGAGCGGGTTTCCCTGTCCTGCACCTGCACCCAGTAGCCGGCTTCGACCCTGGCGCCGGCGTCGGTGACTTCGGTGCGGATGCGATAGACGTCGTAATTGACATTCACGCCGTCGGCGACGGCCTGCTCGTGGCCGTATTCCATGACCAGGTTCTGGTTGAAGAAACCGAAGGTCTGCTTGTTGGGCGTGGCGGTGAGGCCGATCAGGTGGGCATCGAAGTATTCGAGCACCTGCCGCCACAGGTTGTAGATGGAACGATGGGCCTCGTCGGTGACGACGATGTCGAAGCTCTCGATGGGGATGGCCGGGTTGTACGCGATGGGCGACGTGTCCTTGAACAGACTCTCGCTGGCTTCGGTGGATTGCTCGTCGTCTTCCTCGGGCAGTTCGCGGCCCTTGAGCAGCGAATACATGCGCTGGATGGTGCAGATGACGACGCGGGCGCTTTTGTCGAGATTGTTGCTCGCCAGGTGCTGGACGATGTATTCCTCGCCGAACTTGTAATTGTTGTAGGGCGAAACGTACTGGTCGAATTCCTTCTTGGTCTGGCGACCGAGGTTGCCGCGGTCCACAAGGAACAGGATGCGCCGGGCGCCGGCGAACTTGATCAGGCGGTAGATGAAGCTGATGGCGGTGAAGGTCTTGCCGCTGCCGGTGGCCATCTGGATCAGGGCGCGTGGCTTGTTGGCGGCCAGCGACGCTTCGAGGTTCCTGACGGCCTTGATCTGGGCGGGCCAGAGGCCGTCTTCGATCAGCGGCGGCAAGGCGCGCACGCGGGTGAGGAAGGTGGCGGGCGGGGCATTGGCGACGCTGGCGCCGGTACCGGTATCGAGGACGGTGGCCTGCGGCAGGCCCTTGAGCCATTCGGCCAGCATTTCCGGGCGATGGAAGGCGAAGGCATTGCGGGCGCGCGGTTCGGGATCGAGGCCGTTGGTGAAGTGGGTCTCGATGCCGGTGGATTCGTATAGGAAGGGCAAGGGCCGCCGCCACGCCGGCAGGCCGGCGGGCAGGCCCTGCGCATAGCGGCCGGACTGGATTTCGACGCCGGTAAGCGTGGCGCCTTGTTTCTTGGCCTCGATGACGCCGGCGGCCTTGCCGTCGACATAGAGCAGGTAGTCGGCGTAGCCGTGGCCCGGATCGAGCGGAAACTCGCGCAGGGCGACGCCGCGGCCGGCGTGGATGTTGGCCTGCGCCACGTCGAACACCTGCCAGCCGGCCAGAACCAGCAGTTTGTCGATCTCCTCCCGTGCCTGTCGTTCCGGCTGCGCCATGGCTGCGAATGTCAATTGCGTAGGAGGCGCATCATCGCACAAACCCCGTTCCGTCGGGCAGTTCCGGTATCATTGGCACCCTTTCCGCAACGCTTTCGGAACCCCTTCCCAGATGATTCGCAAGTTACTGCGCCGCGTTTTCCGGCGCGAGGCCCCGAGCCGGCACGCGCCGGCCACCATTCCGCACGCCCGCCACGGCATCGACCGCAGCCTGGTGCCTTCGGGGGCGCGGCGCGTCTGCGAAACATTGCAGGGCGCGGGTTTCCAGGCCTATATCGTCGGCGGCGCCGTGCGCGACCTGATCGTCGGCATGGAGCCCAAGGATTTCGACGTCGCCACCAATGCCACGCCGGAGCAGGTGCGCGGGCTGTTCCGCCGCTCGCGCCTGATCGGCCGCCGCTTCCAGATCGTGCATGTGATGCAGGGGCCGGAAACGCTGGAGGTATCGACCTTCCGCGCCGCCCACGACGAGAACACGCTGAAGGACGAGCACGGCCGCGTGCTGCGCGACAACATCTGGGGCACGATGGAGGAAGACGCGGCGCGCCGCGACTTCACGGTCAACGCGCTCTACTACGATCCGGTCACCGAGGTCGTGCACGACTACCACCACGGCGTGGACGACCTCAAGAAAAAGACCATGCGCATGATCGGCGAGCCGCGCTCGCGCTACCGCGAGGACCCGGTGCGCATGCTGCGCGCCGTCCGCCTCTCGGCCAAGCTCGGGCTGACGCTCGATCCGGCGGTCAGCGCACCGATCAAGGAAATGGCGGCGCTGATGGAGAACGTGCCGCCGGCGCGGCTGTTCGACGAGATGCTGAAGCTCTTGTTCTCCGGCTACGCCGTCGAATGCGTGAAGCGCCTGCGCAGCGAGGGCCTGCATCACGGTCTGCTGCCGCTGCTCGACGTGATACTCGAACAACCGCTGGGCGAAAAATTCGTCATGCTGTCGCTGACGAATACGGATACGCGCGTGCGCGCCGGCAAGACGCTGTCGCCGGGCTTCCTCTTCGCCACTCTGCTCTGGCACGAGGTGCTGGCCAACTGGGAAGCGCGCAAGGCCGCCAAGCAGCTGCCGATCCCGGCGCTCTACGAGGCCATGGACGAAGTGCTCGACCAGCAGGCCGAAAAGCTCGCCATCACGCGCCGCATCGTCGGCGACATCAAGGAAATCTGGCTGTTGCAGCCGCGCTTCGACAAGCGCTCGGGCAAGTCGCCGCTGCGGCTGATCGAACAGCCGCGCTTTCGCGCCGCCTACGATTTCCTGCTGCTGCGCTGCGCCAGCGGCGAGACGCCGCAGGAGCTCGCCGACTGGTGGACCGAGTTCCAGCGCGTCGATCATGCCGGGCGCGAAGCCATGCTGCTGCCCGACACCGGCAAGAAGCGCCGCAGCCGCAGTCGCGGCCGCGGCCGCAAGGCCACCGAGGGGGCCGCGGAGTCGCCCGAGTGACCCTGGCTTACATCGCGCTGGGCGCGAATCTCGGCAATCCGATCATCACCGTCAAGTCCGCCATCGCCGATCTCGACTGCATCGCCGACTCGCGGCGGGTGGCGACATCCTCGCTCTACCACACGGCGCCGGTCGGCCTGAAGAACCAGCCGGATTTCATCAACGCCGTGGTGGCGCTTGAAACCGGGCTGGCGCCGCAGGCCCTGCTGGAGCAGCTGTTCGCCATCGAGTTCCAGTTCGGCCGCCAGCGCAGCGTGCGCAATGCGCCGCGCACCCTCGATCTCGACCTGCTGCTGTACGGCGACGCGGTACTCGATACGCCGACGCTGACCCTGCCCCACCCGCGCATGCACGAACGCGCCTTCGTGCTGGCGCCGCTGGCCGAAATCGCGCCGCGCGGCGTCATTCCCGGCCGCGGCGTCGTTGCCGACCTGCTGGCCACCTGCGCCGACCAGACCATCGCCAAGATTCCGGCATGAACCTGCCCGTGACGCTGCAGGCCGCCCTGCTGCTGGCGGCATCGAATGTCTTCATGACCTTGATCTGGTATACGACGCGCAACGCTTGCCGAGTATCCCAAAACCACGTCCAGCATGGCCAATTCTTTCGGCAAGCCCATTCAGCACTTGCCCTAAGTTAAGAATGGTATCTTCCGGCAAGTGCTCGTCATGGCGTAGTAAGAGCAGCTCGCAAGCGGATCCCATGTAGGTTCAAGCCCTAGTCTATTCTCTCTTTAAATCAAATTGACATCGCTCGTCGTTACAGTATTCCTGCTCGTCTACCTGGGAATGATCTTCGGCGGGCTTCCGTTTCTGCAGTTGGATCGCACCGGCATTGCCCTGCTCGGAGCGATCGTCCTCGTCGCGTCACAGGTGATTAGCGTCGAAGAAGCATATCGGTCGTTGCATTCGCCCACGTTGATCTTGCTGTTCGCTTTCATGGTGATTTCCGCTCAGCTCCGATTGGGCGGCTTCTATCCCTGGATTGCACGTCGAATTGGTTCGCTGAACACTCGGCCTTCCATGCTATTGGGCGTCGTTATTGGCGTTGCCGCCTACCTATCAGCAGTATTCAGTAACGATGTCGTCTGCTTAGCGATGGCTCCAGTGATCGCCGAGATATGTCTTGCCAGGAGACTCAATCCCATACCTTTCCTCATTGGGCTTGCCTGCGCAGCCAATATCGGTTCCGCAGCGACGCTCATCGGTAATCCGCAAAACATGCTGATCGGGCAAACGCTCAATCTGTCGTTTGGTCGCTATCTTCTGGTCACGTCCATTCCAGTAGCGCTGAGCCTAATCGTGACGTGGTGCCTTATCGTGGCATTGAGATACCGCCAAGACTGGATTGCAGCCGATTCTTCCACGCTGCCAACCGAAGATGGCCGTAACGGAGAGGACGTGCCACTTGACCTATGGCAGACCGGGAAGGGGCTGATGGTTGCCGCAACCCTCTTCGTCGCCTTCTTGTTTGCACCTTGGCCACGCGACCTGATGGCATTGGCTGGAGCAGGACTTCTGATGACCAGCCGTCGCCTTCATTCGCGCCGAATGCTCGGCCTTGTGGACTGGCAACTGCTAATCCTCTTCATGGGATTGTTCGTGGTCAACCATGCGATGCAGCAGACGGGACTACCTTCTCGCGTCGTGGAGACCTTGGCGTCCAATGGGTTCGACTTGCGGACACAAGGACCTCTCTTCATCACCAGTTTTGTACTCAGCAATATCGTTTCCAACGTGCCGGCAGTCATGCTGCTCTTGCCGACGACAGTGGGCGAATACGCCGGAACGGTGCTTGCGCTTTCCAGCACCCTAGCCGGAAATCTGCTGATTGTCGGCAGCATTGCCAACATCATCGTTGTGAATGAGGCGGCTCACAAAGGCATCAAGATCGACTGGCAGGAACACGCAAAACTGGGTGTGCCGGTAACCGTAGCCACCTTGGCGATATCAAGCGCTTATCTCTGGTTACTTGCCTGACCATTACAGCGTCCGCCACGCGTCGTTAGGCTACGTCGATCCAACCCAGCTTTTAGTTTTCGGGTATCCGTAATCCGTGATTGATATCCGCCGGTCATGTCGCATTGCACAACGCGTGCGTTGGCACATGCCGTCAAGGCTGATGAGAGGACGTCTCCAGTGTGCCCTAAAGCGACTGATGACAATATCAAGTTCCACGTCCGCTTTCTGATCACA
>CAZWFC010000006.1:0-43196 GCA_964632965.1 uncultured Rhodocyclaceae bacterium | reverse complement strand
GGGCAGCGCCGTTCCGGCGTCGCTCAACATCACCGCCGCCAACAACTCCTTCCAGATCCAGGTCGACGGCTCGCCGTCCGCCGGGCCGGTGACGATCGACATTCCGATCGCCACCTATTCGACGGCCGCCGCTCTTTCGCAGGCGGTGCAGACGGCGATCAATACCAATCCGACCATTGCCGCGCAGAACACGCTCGTGGATGTGACGCTGAACACCGGCGGCCAGCTCGTCATCACCTCGCGCAGCAGCGGTACGCTGGGCAGCCAGGGACTCGGGTCTGCGGTCAGCCTGTCCGCCGTCGCGGGCGATACGGGCCTCACCAACCTGATGGGCGCGACTCCGACCGCAGTTGCCGGCACGGACAGCTTCAGCGGCACTAACACGCTCAGCTACACCGGGTCCACGGCGCAAACGGTTTACGATTCGCTCGGCAACGGCCACAACCTGACCATGTATTTCGCCAAGACCGCGCAAGCGAACACCTGGCAGATGTACACCTCGCTGGACGGCACTTTCACCGGCAACAACGTCACCACCCCGGCGACTGCGGGGACGCTGGCCGGCACGAGCTTCACCGCCAATGCCAACGTCAATAGCGGCGGCAACATGTCCTTCACCGTCGACGGCGTCACCCAGACCGTAACCATTCCGGCCAACGCCGGATATACGGTGGGCACCCTCGCGACCGCCCTTCAGACGGCGCTCAACACCGCCTTCCCCGGCCCGGCGCCAGCGCCGACCGCTTCCGTTTCAGCGGCCAGCGGCCATATCGTCGTGACCTCGGGCACGGGCGGCGGCAGTTCCAGCGTCACCGTCGCCGCCGGTGCCGCGGTTCCCGCCCTGACGGCGGCGGGGGTTTTCCCCGGCGCCCTCCCGCCGGCGGCCGGCGTTTTCTCTGCCAACTACTCGGCAAACTCCGCCGATCTCGGCGGCACAATGAACATTGACGGGACGCAGATCACCATCCCGGCCGGCGTGTGGACGACGGCTAGCGGATATCCGAGCGTGGATCCCAACGACATCGGTGCGGCATTCCAGACGGCCATCGACCAGGCGTTCGGGACCGGTCACTATACGGTGACGCAAGCGGCCGGCCTCCTTACCATTGACGGCAATCCGGGCGGCCACGCTGCCGTCGTCGCCGATGGTTCGCCGCAAACGCTCGCCCTGTCGAGCGTCTTCGGCACCAACGTACCGACGGCGACGGCCGGCTCGGCCACCAGTACCAGCCTGGTTCCGACCGCGACGGTTCTGGCCTTCACGCCGGCCGGCGCGCTATCGACGTCGATGCCGCTCGATCTGACCTATACGCTGACCAACGGCGCCACCTCGCCGCTCGACTTTTCGCTCGACCTGACCGGCACCAGCCAGTACGGCCTTGCCTTCGGCGTCAACCAGTTGCTGCAGGACGGCTATACCTCGGGCCGCCTTTCCGGCATCTCGGTATCCGCCGACGGCATCATCCAGGGACGTTATTCCAACGGAAAATCGCGCAACATGGGGCAGCTGGTCTTGGCTAACTTCAACAACGCCAATGGCCTGCAATCGCTCGGCGGCAACCAGTGGGCGGAAACCGCCGAGTCGGGGCAGTCGATTCCCGGCACGCCGGGTTCCGGCAGCCTCGGCGTGATCCAGGCGTCGTCGGTCGAGGAATCCAACGTCGATCTGACCGCCGAACTGGTGAACATGATCACCCAGCAGCGTGTCTATCAGGCCAACGCGCAGACCATCAAGACGCAGGACCAGGTGCTGCAGACCCTGGTGAACCTGCGCTAAGCGGAAACGGCTGAGACATGGACCACCTGATCTACACGGCGATGACCGGCGCGGCCCAGACCCTGGGCCGCCAAGCCGCGGTTGCGCACAACCTGGCGAACGCCACGTCGACAGGTTATCGCGCCGAGGAACACCGGCTGCGCGCGGTTCAGGTCCAGCCTCAGGGCGCCTCGCTTTCCACCGCGCTGCCGACGCGCGCCTTCGTGGTCGATGCCAGCACCTATACGGACATGTCGCAGGGCACGATGCAATATACCGGCCGTTCGCTCGATGTCGCGGTGGCCGGCCCCGGTTGGCTGGCGGTAACGGGTGCCGACGGCACCGAGGCCTACACCCGCAACGGCAGCCTCGAAATGTCCGTCAATGGCGTGCTGCAAACGCGCGACGGCCTGCCCGTGGCGCAGGGCGACGGCGGTGGCTTGTCGATTCCGCCGGACGTCAAGGTCAGCATCGGCAAGGACGGCGTCGTTTCCGTGATTCCGGAATCGGGCTCGCAGAGTACGGTTTCCGTCATCGGCCGCATCAAGCTGGTGAATCCGCCCGTGGGCGACATGGTGCGCGGCGCCGACGGCCTGTTCCGCATGAAGGACGGCAGTTCGGCGCCGGCAAGCGACGTCGCGCAGATGAGCAGTGGCTACCTCGAAGGCAGCAACGTCAATCCGGTCGACCAGATGGTGACCATGATTTCGCTGGCCCGCCAGTTCGAAATGCAAATGAAGATGATCTCGTCGGCCGACCAGAACGACCGTGCCGCGAGTCAAGTGCTCAACGCCCGATAGGGACTGAACGATGATCCGCTCTCTCTGGATTGCCAAGACCGGCCTGGATGCCCAGCAGACCCAGCTCGACGTTATTTCCAACAACCTCGCCAACACCAGCACCAACGGTTACAAGCGTTCGCGCGCCGTGTTCGAGGATCTGCTCTACCAGACCCTGCGCCAGCCCGGCGCGGCGTCCTCGCAGCAGACGACGATTCCGTCGGGACTGATGCTGGGTACCGGCGTGCGGACCATCGCCACCGAACACATCTTCACCCAGGGCAGTTTGCAGCAGACGCAGAATCCGCTCGACATGGCGATCAATGGCCAGGGCTTCTTCCAGGTGCAGATGCCGGACGGCACGCTCGCCTACACGCGCGACGGGGCCTTCCAGCGCGATTCGACCGGCCAGGTCGTGACATCGAGCGGCTACCCGCTTTCGCCGGCGATAACGATTCCGTCGGACGCCCTGAGCATTACCATCAGCCGCGACGGCATCGTCTCGATCACCCAGCCCGGCTCCGCCACGGCGACGCAGGTGGGCACCATCCAACTCGCCAGCTTCGTCAACATCGGCGGCTTGCAGAGCGCCGGCGAAAACCTGTACGTCGAAACCGCTTCGTCGGGAACGCCGACGCCGAACACCCCGGGCACCAACGGCACCGGCCTCATCAATCAGGGCTATGTCGAGACTTCGAACGTGAACGTCGCCGAGGAACTGGTGACCATGATCCAGACGCAGCGCGCCTACGAGATGAATTCCAAGGTCGTGTCCACATCGGACCAGATGCTGGCCCGGCTGACCCAACTGTAATGGGGGGCATCATGAATAGATTCGTACTTATCGCCGCCTTCGCCAGCCTGCTGGCCGGCTGCGTAACTACCACGCCGCCGACCGCCGTGCACCAGCCGATGACGGCGCGCCCCGAACCGCGCAGCTATGCCGTGCCGACCAACGGCGCCATCTACAACGTCGCCTCGGCGCGGCCGCTGTTCGAAGACCGGCGCGCGCGCTTCATCGGCGACACGATCACCATCAACATCACCGAGAAGACTCAGGCGTCGAAGATCTCGCAGAACAAGGCCGAGCGGAGCCAGACCATAGCCGCCTCCGTGCCGACCGTTATCGGTCTGCCGTTCAAGGGTACCCAGGGCACGACTCTCGAAGCCAGCAACTCCAACAAGTTCGACGGCAAGGGTCAGAACAATTCCTCCAACGACTTCACCAGCACCATTACCGTGACGGTGATCGAGGTCTATCCCAACGGCAACCTGCTGGTGTCCGGCGAGAAGCAGATCGGCCTCAAGGAAGGCGAAGAGTTCATCCGCTTCTCGGGCGTGGTCAACCCGAACTACATCACCGCAGCCAACACCGTGCCATCGACCCTGATAGCCGACGCCCGCATCGAATACAAGGCCAACGGCTTCATCGACTCGGCCCAGGTCATGGGCTGGCTCGGCCGCTTCTTCCTCTCGTTCATGCCTTTCTGATGGAGATGGCATCATGAGCCGCACCCAGAAATTCCTCATCGTGATGATATGGGCATTTGCCGCACTGCTGGTGGCCGACGCCGCCCGTGCCGAGCGCATAAAGGACATCGCTTCGGTGGCCGGCGTGCGTCACAATCAGCTTGTGGGCTACGGCATCGTCATCGGCCTCGATGGTTCGGGCGACCAGACCACGCAGACGCCATTCACTGTGCAGAGCATCATCAACATGCTTTCCAACATGGGGGTCAATCTGCCGTCCGGCACCAGCCTCCAGCTCAAGAACGTGGCGGCGGTGATGATCACGGCCTCGCTGCCGCCGTTTGCGCGCATCGGTCAGCCGATCGACGTGACGGTATCCTCGATCGGCAACGCCAAGTCGCTGAAGGGCGGCACCCTGGTGATGACGCCGCTGAAAGGCGCCGACGGCAACGTCTATGCGATGGCGCAGGGTAACCTCGCGGTTGCCGGTGCCGGCGCCTCGGGCGGCGGTTCCAAGGTCACGGTCAACCATCTTTCCGTCGGTCGCATCGCCGGCGGCGCCACGGTCGAGCGCGAAGTGCCGACGCCCGTGGGCCAGGGCGAATTTGTATTCCTCGAACTCAACAGCACCGACTTCGGCACCGCCCAGCGCACTGCCGAGGCGATAAACAAGGCCATGGGGCCGGGCACCGCCGCCGCCGCCGACGGCCGCCAGGTGCGCGTGCGCGCTCCGCAGGGTGCCGATGATCGTGTCAGTTTCATCGGCCGGGTCGAGAACCTCTCCGTCACGCCGATGCAGGCGATGGCCAGGGTCATCGTGAATACGCGTTCCGGTTCCGTGGTGATGAACCAGTCGGTGACCCTGGACAATTGCGCCGTGGCCCACGGCAACCTTTCCGTATCGGTCAGCGCCGACAACGCGGTTAGTCAGCCCGGCGCGCTGTCCGGCGGGCAGACAGCCGGGGTGAGCAATGCGCAGATCGACATCAAACAGGAGGGCGGCATGCTGATGAACGTCAAGGCCGGCGCCAATCTTGCCGATGTCGTCAAGGCCCTGAACGCCATCGGCGCCAATCCCGCCGATCTCACCGCCATTCTCCAGGCGATGAAGGCCGCCGGGTCCTTGCGCGCGGAACTTGAGATTATTTGATCTCCCCCCGAAAACCTTCGCTGCGCTCGGTTCTCCCCCCAGGGGGCAGAGAAACACTTGGGACGGCCCAGCGTGTTTCTTCAGATCAAGGCAAGCTTTGCCGGTTTTCTCGGTCGATTGCCGCCATGCCGCCGGTGCGATTCTGCAAACTGCCATGACCAGTTCCGCCATCCCCTCGATTTTCGACACCAACAATCTGGCCGCGCTCAAGGGCGCGGTGAAGAAGGACGACCCCAAGGCGCTCAAGTCCGCTGCGCAGCAGTTCGAAGCGCTGTTCCTTCAGATGGTGCTGAAGTCCATGCGCGATGCCACGCCGCGCGAGGGCATGCTCGATTCCGACCAGACGCGCATGTACGAGTCATTGTTCGATCAGCAGTTGGCCCAGGTCATGTCGGCCAAGGGCAATATCGGCCTGGCGGCCCTGATCGAAAAGCAGCTCAAGCGCGATAGCGCCGATCCGGTGTCGTTCGAAGACGGCCTGCCGCTGCGGCCGGAAGCGAAGCCGATCCCGGTCAGGCCCGGTGGGCAGTCGTTTCCGCTGGAAAGCGCACCCGCGCCGCTGCGGTCGATCGACTCCGTGCCGTATGCGCCGCGCAGCGATGCAACCGCGCCCGCCGTGGCACGTGATTTCATCGCCCGGGTTACCCCGCAGGCCGAGGAGGCCAGCCGCGCCACCGGCATTCCGGCGCCTTTTCTCGTCGCGCAGGCGGCGCTCGAAACCGGCTGGGGGCGCTCCGAACCGCGTCTGGCCGATGGCCGGCCGAGCTACAACCTCTTCGGCATCAAGGCCGGCCGCAACTGGAGCGGCGCGTCGGTCGATGCGGCGACGACCGAATATGTCGACGGCGTCGCCCTGCGCCAGAACGAACGGTTCCGGGCCTACGGTTCCTATGCCGAGGCCTTCCGCGACTACGCCGATCTGCTGCGCAACAACCCCCGCTATGCCAGCGTGCTCGGTACCCAGGATGCCAGCTCCTTCGCCCGCGGCCTGCAGCGCGCCGGCTATGCGACCGATCCGCTCTACGCCGACAAACTCACCCGCATCATCGGCGGCATGATTCCGCGCACCTCCGTTTCGGCCTGACCGGGCCAATCGCCGATCGGCCGTCATTGGCACGGTCGTTGCAAGTTACTACTCGACACCTCAAACCACGGCAAGAATTGCCGTAAAGGACTCATATGTCGAGCGGAATCTCCAGCGTTGCCATCACCGGACTCAACGCCGCCCAGGCGGGTCTGCTCACGGCCAGCCACAACATCTCGAATTCGTCGACGGCCGGCTACAACCGGCAGTACCTGATTCAGTCGAGCAATACGCCGATGTTCACGGGCGCGGGATTCCTCGGTCAGGGCGCCAACGTCCAGACTGTCAGGCGTGTCTACAGTGAATTCCTGCAGCGGGAAGTGCGCACCGCGGAAACCAACGTATCCGAGCTCAAGGCCTATGCCGACCAGATCGCGCAGATCGACAATCTGCTGGCCGATCCGAGCGCCGGCCTGTCGCCGGCGCTGCAATCCTTCTTCAGCGCGGCCAGCGCGGCCGCCGCCAACCCGTCCTCGATTCCGGCCCGCCAGTCGATGCTGTCCTCGGCGCAGTCCATGGCGGCGCGCTTCAACAGCCTCGACCAGCAATTGACGCAGATACGCAATGGCGTGAATTCCCAGATCGCGAACGAGGTCGGTACCATCAATTCGCTGGTGAAGCAGGTTGGGAACATCAATGACCGCATCATCGTCGCGCAGGCGGCAGGGGCCGGGCAGCCGGCCAACGACCTGCTCGATCAGCGCGACACCCTGGTCTCGCAGCTGAACAAGGAAATCCAGGTCACCGTGCAGACCGAGTCGGACGGCAGCTTCAGCCTGTTTTTCGGCAGCGGCCAGCCGCTGCTCATCGCCGGCCAGGTCTATCAGCTCCAGGCGAAGACATCGAAGGAGGATCTGACCGAGTTGGAGGTCGGGCTCAGGGCGCCCACCGGCCAGCTCATCGACATTCCCCAGACCCTCGTCACCGGTGGAACCCTGGGTGGGCTGCTGAATTTCCGCTCCGAAACCCTGGACCGCGCGCAGAACGACCTGGGCCGGGTAGCCCTGGCGATGACGACGACGATCAATGCCCAGCATCGTCTCGGTCAGGACCTCGACGGCAATGCCGGCGGCGATTTCTTCAAGACGATCAAGCCCGCAGTCCAGGGGGCGCCGACGAACGCCGGCAATGCCAGCCTCTCCGCCGATGTTTCGGTGAGCGACTACCGCGTCAGCTATGACGGCACCAACTACAACGTGACGCGCCTGTCGGACAACAAGACGTTCGCGCCGTCGACCAGCATGCCGATGGTGATCGACGGCATCCGTCTGTCGCTGGCCGCCGGCACGCCGCAGGCGGGCGATGCGTTCATGGTCCGGCCCGGCGCGCTGCCGCTTGACCGCGTGACGAAGCTGAGCTCGTCGAGCGATGCGGTGCTCGCCACGACCGGCTCCAACCTGCAAACGCTGGGCGACAGCGATTTCCGCCTGACCGTGACCGGTGCCGGAAGCTTCATGCTGGAACGCCTTTCCGACAACGCGACCTGGACCGGTAGCGGACCGACCCAGGCCATGGCCATCGACGACTTGATGACGCAGATCGCGCCGCAGGGCTTTTCGCTTTCCCTGAATTCCGGTGCCGCCGCTGTCGGCGACAGCTTCCTGATCCGTCCGACACGCTATGGCGCGCGCGACATGGCCGTCAATGTTTCCGATCCGCGCGACATCGCCCTCGCACAAGGCTTCCGCACGGCTGCCGTGCCGACCAATGCGGGCACCGGAGCCATCGGCGCCGGCAACGTCACCAAGACCGATGTTGCGCTGTCGTCGCCGGTGAAGCTGACCTACGACGCCGCATCCGGCAGCCTGGTCGGCTTCCCCGTCGGCAGCGAGGTTCTCATCGGCACCACCTCCTACAAGATCACGACGACGTCGCAGCGCGTTCCCTACTCGCAGGGTTACAACATCAGCTTCGGCGGTGCCGCATTCGTTCTCAACGGCACGCCGTCGAACGGCGACAGCTTCATCGTCAATCCGCCGCCGGGCGGCGTCACGGCCGGCAACAATGGGGCCGCGGCGCTTTTCGGCACGCCGACCACGGCGGGTCCATCGGCTATTGGCAGCCTGGCGCCGGCGACAGCGACCTCCCCGCTGGCCATCGTCGCCGGCGCCAACGACCAGTTCAGTGTCAGTGTCGATGGCGGGACGGCGCTGACGGTCACCGTTCCGCCGGGCAGCTACACGGCGAGCGCCCTGGCCGCGCAGCTTCAGACGCAGATCAACACCGCAGTCGCAAGCCAGGGGACATCGGTTGCCGTGACCCTGAGCGGCACCAACCAACTGGTCGTGACGTCCAACAACGGCGCGGGATCGGTGGCCCTGAGCCAGGCCAGCCCCAACCTCGGCACCGGCGTCGTATCGAGCGGCGTGGTGACGGTGACGAGCAGCCTGCCGGCGGCAACCATCGCGCTGACCTATCACCAGGCGACGACCACCGGCCTGCCGGTGCGCCTGACCGGTTTCCCGGCCGGCAGTACGGTTACCGTCGTCAAGCCGGATGGTTCCGCCAAGGAATACAAGATGAATTCCGCGGACGGCTTCAGCGATGCCGCGAACTTCGGCGACTACGTCGATTTCACCAGCGGTGCGACCATTTCCTTCAACGGCATGAGCTTCACCCTGTCGGGCAATCCGGCCGACGGCGACAGCTTCACCCTCGGGCCGAATACCTCGGGAACCGGCGACAGCCGCAACATGGAGGCGATCGGCGCGCTGCAATCGGCCAACACCCTGGCCGACGGCACCGCCACCTATCAGTCGTCGTATTCGGCGATGGTCAGCATGATCGGCAACAAGGCGCGCGAGGTGGAGACGACCTACACGGCACAGGAAAACCTGCAGACCCAGGCGCAAACGGCGGTAAATTCCGCATCGGGCGTCAACCTCGACGAAGAGGCCGCCAACCTGATCCGTTACCAGCAGGCCTACCAGGCTTCGGCCAAGATACTGGACGTTTCCGGGAAACTCTTCGACCTCATCACGAGTCTCGGACGCTGATCCATCCGCGGAGCGACATCATGAGAATCAGTACCGGAATGATCTACGACAGCGGGCTCAGGTCGATGCAGAAGACCACGAGCGGCCTGCTGAAAACCCAGCAGCAGGTTGCGGCCGGACGCCGCATCCTGTCGCCGTCCGACGACCCCGTGGCCGCTGCGCGCGCGCTCGAAGTGAGCCAGTCGCAGTCCATCAACGGCAGCCAGGCGACCACGCGCAACAACGTCAAGAGCACATTGGGGATCATCGACGGCCAGCTCGAATCCGCCACCACGCTGATGCAGCGCCTGCGCGAATTGACGGTGCAGGCCGGCGACGCGTCGCTGTCCGATTCCGATCGCAAGAGCATCGCCACCGAACTGCGCGCCCGCCATCAGGAGATGGTCGCGCTGGCGAACAGCCGCGACGGCAACGGCGCCTATCTGTTCGGCGGCTACCAGACCAACAGCCAGCCATTCTCCGGCAGCGTGGAAAACGGCGTTGTCTACAGCGGGGACGACGGCGCGCGCACGCTGCGCGTGTCGAACTCGCGCGAGTTGGCGATCAGCAACTCGGGCAACGACATCTTCATGAAGATCCGCAACGGCAACGGCGTCTTCGCTACCGGCATGCAGGTGGACAAGTCCGTCAATGCCAAGCAGGTGACGTTCGAGGGCACCAGCAGCCTGACGGTGCCGTCGGTCGATACCGGCAGCCTGGAACTGCGGTTCTGGGTCGACCCGCAGGGCGGCGTGACGACTCCGGGGCGGGGCGTCGGCAGCACGTCGATTCCGCTGACCTACACCAACGGCGTCGACAACCAGTTCATCGTGAACTTCGATGGCGGCGCGCCTATCCTCGTCGACCTCGATCCGACGGGCCCCGTTCCACCCACCACGTATGCCGATGCCCAGGCCGTCGTCGCCGCGATCCAGGCCGGCATCGGTGCCAACGGCACGGCGTCGATCGACGCCAACGGCCATCTCGTCGTGACGTCGGCCACCACGGGAGCGACGTCCAGCGTGGCCTTCAGCGGCAATGCCGCCGCCGGCCTGACGGGTACGCCGACCTATACCAACGGCATCGTCAGCACGGCGGGCCAGACCTTCTACGACATTGCGGATGCCAATGGACTGAGCATCTTCACCGGCACCGCATCGACCACCGGGGTGGCCGGCACCTACAACCACCCGTTTGTCAGCGGGCAGCCGATTTCCCTCTACAGCCCGGGTTCCGCGTCGGTTGCCCCGACCGATTTCGGCGCCAACCTGATCTTCACCGGGGCACCGCAGACCGGCGACATCTTCACGCTGGACAGGGCAGCGACCAAGCTGACGGTAACCGCCAAGACGCTGGCGGCTGCGGGGGCGCGCGCGGTGATCGACCAGGGCACGGTCAGCGATCCGACGAAATGGTCCCAGGCCGGCAATGGCGGCGACATGGAAGTACGCTTCTGGGTCGATACTCAGGGCATCGTGGCCACCGCCGGCCAGTCGGTCGGCAGCGCAGCGATCCCGCCGGGCGTGACCGTTGGCGCGGCCAACCAGTTCAACATTACGCTGGACGGTGTCGGCCCAACGACGGTCAGTATGACGGCCGGCACCTATGCGACGCCGGCGGCATTTGCCAGCCAACTGCAGACCGACCTGAATACGGCCCTCGGCGGTCCCGGTCAGGCGACGGTGTCTCTCGATGCGTCCAATCGTCTGGTCGTCACCTCCGCCGCGACGGGATCGACTTCGGCGGTGGCCCTGACCGAGGGCAACGGCGCCATGGCGGCGTTCTTCGGCGCGCCGACGGCGACGGCCGGCATCACCGGCACGGCCGGTGCCACGTATTACGATCTCGTCGATGCCACGACCGGCAAAAGCATGTTCACCGGTGCGACGTCGACAGCCGGCGGCGCCGGCAACACCTACTCGCATGCCTACACCAGCGGTTCGGCCATTTCCCTGTCGAGCCCTGGCGGAGGCGGTGCGCAGACATTCGACCTGGGCGCCGCGGTCACCATCACGGGCATTCCGGCCGGAGGCGACGCCTTCGCCGTCAAGGCGGACGCCGCCTACTACGGCAACGGCTATTTCGTCACTGCGCCGAAGACGGCCACGACGCAGAACAAAGGCGGCGGCGTGATCGGCGTGGGCGATGTGACCGATGTCAGCCAATGGAATCATCCGGCCAACTCGCGCAACCTGGAAGTGCGCTTCTGGAAGGATGCATCGACGACGCCGGCGGTGCTCTACTATGACCTCGTCGACGCGGAAACCGAGAAGTCGCTGTTCAGCGATGCCACCTCGACCGCCGGCGGCACCGGCAACACCTATACCCACAAGTTCGTCGCCGGCGATGCAATCGCGTTCAACGGCCTGAGCATCCCGTATGCCGGGCCACCGGCAACGACCGTCACCGATTTCGGCATCACCGTATCCATCAACGGAACGCCCGCCAGCGGCGATGCGTTCAAGGTGCAGGCAAGTCAGAGCGCCAGCGTTTTCGATACCATGGCGCAGCTTATCGACGCGCTCGAGAGCGGCGCGCCGTCGGGTACCTCCGGGAATACGTATCTGTCGAACCAGTTGTCCAGTGTGCTTTCGAACCTTGACCAGATCGAGGACAACTTCAACACGGTGCGGGCGTCCATCGGTTCCCGGCTGTCCGAGGTGGATGACCTGGACGCCATCGGCCAGAACCTCGACCTCCAGTACAGCCAGACCCTGTCGAACCTGCAGGATCTCGACTACGCGGACGCGCTGACGAAACTGACGAAGCAGCAGTCCGAACTCCAGGCCGCGCAGCTTTCCTTCACGAAGATTTCGCAGCTTTCACTGTTCAATTACCTGACATGAAGAGGCTCGCATTACTGGCGGTTGCCGTGACGATGCTGGCCGGCTGCAGCGAGTTGCCGTTTCCAAAGAATGCGCACGGGGATTTCCCCCGCACCGGCGGGCCGATAGTCGGGTCGGGCACCATAAACGTGACCCAGACTCTCGCCATTCCGCTCGACAAGCTGTTTTATTGGGGCGTGTATGCCAGCGCCGCCTACCTGATCATCGATCCGCTGGCGCCGAACTGGGAGATCGAGGAGGCGCGATTTCCGGAAGAACGCTACCAGATGTCGCTGCACATGAAGCGCGTCTATGCCGGCGGTGCCGGCGAGGCGCGCGTCGTGTTCCACCGCCGCGCCGGAGAATTGATGCAGGCGGGCGGCTACGACGGCTACCAGGTGTTGGAGTACAGCGAAGGCATGGAGTCCTCCGCTCTTGGCGCGCAGCGCGTCGCCAAGGGCATGATCCAGCTGACGAAAAGAAACGACTAGACCCCGGCCCGCATGACCGCCACCATCGCCGCGAAGCCCTGTTCGAAGAGGCGCTCCAGCGCGGAGCCGAAGTAGGGCAGCGAGATCAGAATGACGACGAACCCGGCGACGATCGTCACCGGGAATCCCACGGCGAACAGGTTGAGCTGGGGAGCGACGCGCGACAGCACGCCCATGGCGATGTTCGCGATCAGCAGGGCGGCGATCAGCGGCAGCGACAGGAGCACTCCCGCGGTGAACATGGTTGCCGACCAGGCCAGGAGCGTCGAATAGCTGCCGGACGCCAGCGGCGTCAGCGCCACCGGCAGCACCGTGAAACTCTGGGCCAGCAGCGAGAGCATCAGCAGGTGGCCGTTGAGCGCCAGGAAAATCAGCATCGCCAGCAGTCCGAAAAGTTCGCTGACCACCGGCGACTGGGAGGCGTTGAGCGGATCGTAGAAAACGGCGAAGGAAAGGCCCATCTGCAGCCCGATCAGCTGACCGGCCATATCGACGGCGGCGAAGGTGATGCGCAGCGAAAGGCCGAGCATGACGCCGATCAGCGTCTGCTGGGCGATGACTGCCAGACCCATCCATGATCCGGCGGCGACGGCGGGCATGGGCGGCAGCGCGGGGATGATGGCCAGCGTCACGAACAGCCCGGTGATCAGTTTCACCCGGCCGGGGAGCACGCCGTTGCTGAATATCGGGGCGGCGGCGAACAGGCCGAGAACGCGCGCCAGCGGAAACATGAAAGCCGCCAGCCAGGCATCGAGCTGGGCGGATGAGACGCTGATCATCGCGCCTCCGCTGGGCCGCCCCCAGGAGGCGCAACCAACAGCCTGCGAGCGTAGCAAGCCGAAGTCACCCCCTTCCCGGGGAAGGGGGGCGGGGGGTTGGGGGTCATCCGATCATGCCGGGAATGCCCTCGAACAGCCGCCGCATGTAATCGGTCATCGTCGCAATCATCCATGGGCCGGTGACGATGAGCACGACAAATATGACGACCAGCTTGGGAACGAAGGACAGTGTCGCCTCGTTGATCTGTGTGGCGGCCTGGAAAATGCTGATCAGCAGGCCGGTGGCCAGCGCGGCGATGAACAGCGGCGCCGAGATCAGCAGCATGACTTCGACGGCCTGGCGGCCGATGTCGATGACGGTGGCGGGAGTCATTTCACGCGAAGCTGCGCACGAGCGAGGCGATGAGCAGGTTCCAGCCGTCCACCATGACGAACAGCATGATCTTGAACGGCAGGGCGACGATGACCGGCGACATCATCATCATCCCCATCGACATCAGCACGGAAGCGACCACCATGTCGATGATGAGGAAGGGAATGAAAACGACGAAGCCGATCTGGAATGCGGTTTTCAGTTCCGAGGTGACGAACGCCGGGATCAGCACGCGCATCGGAATCTTGTCGGCCGACTCCGGTTTCGGCTGATTGGCGACCTTGGTGAAGGTCGCCAGGTCGGCGTCGCGCGTCTGCCGGAGCATGAAGCCGCGCAGCGGCACTGCGCCGCGATCGAGGGCTTCCATGAAGCTGATCTTGTTTTCCGACAGGGGCAGGTAGGCATCGGTGTAAATCTTCTCGCCGACGGGACCCATGATGAAAAAGGTCAGAAACAGCGCCAGGCCGATCATCACCATGTTGGGCGGCGAGCTTTGTGTGCCGAGCGCCTGGCGCAGCAGGCCGAAGACGATGATGAGGCGCGTGAAGCAGGTCATCATCAGCAGCATCGCCGGCAGAAAGGAGAGCCCAGTGAGCAGCAGCAGGGTCTGGATCGATAGCGACCATTGCGTGCCGCCGCCGGGCGCCGGTGCGCTGGTCAGGGCGGGCAGGGCCTGGGCCAGCGCCACGCACGGCGCCAGTGCCAACAGCAGGACGCCGAGCAGCTTAAGCCTGCGAGCCATGGCGACGGTCGGTAATCTGTTTGAGCCAACTGGCGAAATCCCTGCCTGCATCCGATTTCGGCGTAGTGGGCAGGTCCTGGCGCGGCACTTCGGCGAGCATGGAAACCTCTCCGGAAGCTACGCCCAGCACCAGCCAGGTCGAGCCGATTTCCAGCAGGACCACGCGCTCGCGCGGGCCGACGGCGGTGCCTGCCACGACGCGCATCAGACCCGAGGTAGCGCCGCTCGGAGCCGTGAGCCGCTTCAACAGCCAGAGGCTGCCGATCAGCATCGCCAGGACCAGCGTCAGGCCCAGCAGCATTTGCACGATACTGCCGCCGGCATCCGGTACGGCGCCGGTCTCGGCCCAGGCGGCGGGGGCGAGCAGCAGGAAGGGCAGGGAAGACAGGAACGGTCGCATGGCGATGCACGGGAATGTCAGGCATTGCCAGAATAAGACGGCACCCGTGCGCCGATTGCCGGAACACGGGCGAAAAGCAGCCGCAATTCCGGGCAACGGTCTGCGGCTTTTTTGTTGGATGCCCGGAACGATCGCGGGCTGCGCCAATGCTAGCGGTTCAGTTTGCGCATCCGCTCTTGGGGCGTGATGATGTCGGTGAGGCGGATGCCGAATTTGTCGTTGACCACGACGACCTCGCCCTGGGCGATCAGCGTGCCGTTGACCAGTACGTCCATCGGCTCGCCGGCGAGGCCGTCGAGCTCTACCACGGAACCGTGGGCCAATTGCAGCAGGTTGCGGATCGATATTTTCGTGCGGCCCAGTTCGACGTTGAGGCTCACCGGGATATCGAGAATCATGTCGAAATCGCCCGCCGGAGTTTCTTTGGGCGAACCGCCGGTCAACTGTTCGAAGATCTGCGCCGGCTGGACATTGGGGGCCGCAGGCGCCGTTTCGGAGACCGCCTGCTCGTTCATCGCCGAAGCCCAATCGTCCTCGGAAATCTGGTGTTCTTCCTCGCTCATGATGGCTCCTGTTACTCTGCTTCCTGGGCCAGGAAGCGCTCCACTTTCAATGCATACTGGCCGTTGCGCACGCCATAGCGGCATTCCATGACCGGTATGCCATCGACGGCGGCGTTCACTTTGTCGTCTACGGTGATCGGGATGATGTCGCCGACCTTCAGGTTGGCGACTTCGCCGAGCGTGATCGTCGTGCCGCACAGTGGCACGACCAGTTCAACTTCGGCGGCCTGCAGCTGGCGTGCGAGCAGGCTGCTCCAGCGCGTGTCGCTGCCCGCCTGTTCGCTGTGCATCGTACTGTAGAGCACGTCGCGAATGGGCTCGACCATCGAGTAGGGCAGGCAAAGGTGCATCTCGGCCGAGTTGCCGGACAATTCGATGGTGAAGGTGACGGCGATGACGATTTCGGACGGCGTGGCGATGTTGGCGAACTGCGTGTTCATCTCCGAGCGCACGTATTCGAACTCGATTGGATAAACCGGTTGCCAGGCCTTCTGGTATTCGGCGAAGAACACGCCGAGCAGACCCTGGATGATGCGCTGTTCGGTCGGCGTGAAATCGCGGCCCTCGACACGGGTATGGAAGCGCCCGTCGCCGCCGAACATGTTGTCCACGATGAGGAAGACGAGGTTCGGATCGAAGACGACGAGCCCGGTGCCGCGCAGCGGCTTGACCGTGACGAGGTTGAGGTTGGTCGGCACCACCAGGTTGCGGATGAACTCGCTGTACTTCTGCACGCGGATCGGCCCGACCGAGATCTCGGTGCTGCGGTGCATGTAGTTGAAGAGGCCGATGCGCAGGAGCCGGGCGAAGCGCTCGTTGATGAGCTCCATCGTCGGCATGCGGCCGCGGACGATGCGCTCCTGGCGGCCGAGGTCGTAGCTCTTGACGCCGCCGGCCTCCTCCTGGACCGGCTCCTCGTCGGCCTCGCCGGAGACGCCCTTCAGCAGGGCGTCAACTTCTTCCTGGGAGAGAAAATCCTGGCTCATGCCTTGTGCCTATGACGATCCGGGGCTGTACGGCGGGTCACTGGATGATGAACGACGTGAACAGGACGGCCTGCACCGAATCGTCGGCGGCAGCCTGGTCGGTCGGCTCGGCGGCGGGGGCTTCTTCCTTCGCCTTGCCCTTGGTTTTCACTTTGGCTTTCGGACCGTCGATGATCAGGTTGATCTGGACGCGAATCTCGTTGGACAGCCGCTGGACGCCCTGCGGCGTCGACAGGTCCGACGCTTTCTTGCCCGACATCAGCAGCAGCACCTTGTGGCGGATTTCCGGCGTGTATTGCTTCACCTTGTCGCCGATGGGCGCATCGAGCACGCGCAATTCGGGCGTGGCCTGCAGGTAGGCCTCCTGCTGCTCGGTCTGCAGCTTGACGGTAAAGGGTTCGAGCTTGACGAATACCGGCGGGGCTTCGGGGTTGTCGTTCTTCGACTTCTTCGCCTTTTCCGACTTCGTCGTCGGTTCGTCGCCTTCCTCCTCGTCGGCCGCGTGGTTCTTCTTCTTCAGCAGAAAGAAGGCTGCGCCGGCGCCGAACACCACGACGAGAACCCCGATGATGATGAACAGCAGCAACTTGCCCTTCTTTTTCGGCGGGGCGGCTTCGCCTTCGCCTGCTTCCGGTTTCTTGTCGGCCATGTATGACTCCCTGCGATCCTGTTATTCGATCCGGTTACGGCGTTATGCGAACGTGTCGACAAGACCGTTGCCGCGCCGCGCCCATTGCGCCGGCGCGCTGTTGCCGGTTGCGAAACCGTTCGCGATCGTGCCGGAATCCCGGCTGCCGCCGCGCGTCGGATTATCGCTGTTTTCACGCTTGTCTGCCGATTGCTGGAAGGATTCCGCACCCACTTGCGTCTGGCCGAGGGAGACCCCCGCTTCCTGGAGAATTTCGCGCAGCCGCGGCACGGCGTTTTCCAGGGCTTCGCGTACCGCCGGATTGGCCGACACGAAGGTGGCATTGGCCTGGTCGCCGTTCATCGACAACGTCACTTCGATGCGGCCGAGATGCGGCGGGTTGAGAACCAGTTCGGCACGGCTTTCCTGCCGGTTCGCCATCCAGGAGATTTTCTCGCCGACTTCGCTGTCCCAACCGCGCGCGCCGACCGGCGTCGCCACCGGGATCGCGGTCGCAGCGGACTCGTTGCGGCTGGCTGCGACATGGGGTGTGTGGGAGGCGGCGGCATTGTTCGCCGCCGTGAGCGATGCCTCGCGGGCGGCGCTCAACATCGAGTCGAAGCTGGTCTGCGCAGATTTGCCGGCTCTCTCGGCGCTTTCCGCCGCGATGGCGGTTTCGGCGGCAAGATTTGCCGATGCGCGTCCGGCAGTGTCCGTCGCCGTCGTCACCGGCGTCTGCCTGGTATCGGTCTGCGTCGTCGTCGGTAGCGCGGTCTGCGTGCCGGCGCCGCTCGACACGGCGGCAGCGATGAGCGTGGGTGCCGCATCGCCCTTGTCTTCTTCCGTCGCGGCGACGGCAAGCTTCTTGCCGGATTCCGGCACCGGCGGCACGATGCCGGCCAGCATGGGCGCGAGGAAGGCGATGGCATCCTCGGCCGTTTCGCCCGTCGCGGCGGCATCGGCGGCATCGCCTGTCGCGGTGGCGCTTGCCGGGTCAGCCGCCGTTCCCTCGACGTTCAGCAAGGCCGCGATGGCCCTGGCCGTCTTGTCGTCGACGGGTTGCGCCATCTGTTCCTGCAAGGCTGTGGCAAAGGGCGTTTGTGCCTGGCCGTCCGCGCTGTTCGCGGCAGCACTTTCGGCAGACGGCGCCTTGCCGGCTGCCGGCGGAGCGACGGCGGCGACTACGGGACTCGGACTGGGGGCGCTGATCGGTTCGGACATGGGAGCATCCTTTGCACTGGAATTTCTCCCATTCAATGCAAGGCCTATGCCACGCAGCCGTCCTGCCGTTTATTCGGTGTCTTTTTCCCGGTGGCGGCGTGCGGCGTGTTCGTCGAAGGCCTTTTGTTCCTGCTTCGAGTCGGCGTAGGTCACGCGGGACTGATGCCGTTGCGCCAGCGTATCGAAGGCCTTGACCCGGCCGCGCTTGCTCAGCCATTCCTGCTGGCCGGCGGCGGTCCGTTGCTCCGAAGCGGCCACCATTTCCCTGGCTTGCGCGACAGCGGTGTCCAGCCTGGCAAGGAAGGCCCGGTAATTGTCCCAGGCGTCGCGGCCTATGCCGTTCTGCGCCGACGCCAGAAACCGGGTCTGGTACTCCTCCCGGTATTGCATCAGGAGTTCGAGGCGTTGCGAAGCTTCCTGTTGACCCGAGATGAGTTCGCCCAATTGGCGCGCCGCCTGATCCAGGCGCAATTGGGAAAGGTCGAGCAGGGATTGGAGGGGGAACTGCCGCTTCACGATTCAGATATTGCTACGACGAGCGGCGAATTCTACGCCGGAGTGCCGAGGATGGCGCGCAAGGCCGTCAGGCTGTTGATGTAGTCGGCCCTTTCGTCGATTCCTTGCTGGAGGAATTTCTCCAGTTGCGGGTACAGCGCGATGGCGTAGTCGAGCATCGGGTCGGAGCCCTTCACGTAAGCGCCCACTGCCAGCAGATCGCGCGCACGCTGGTAGCGCGAGTAAAGCTGCTTGAAGTTGCGCACGAGTTCGAGGTGGCCCGGGTCGATCAGGTTGGTCATGGCCCGGGAGATCGACTGCTCGATGTCGATGGCCGGGTAATGGCCGGCATCGGCGAGATGGCGCGACAGCACGATGTGTCCGTCGAGGATGGCGCGGGCGGAATCGGCGATGGGGTCCTGCTGGTCGTCGCCCTCGGCCAGGACAGTGTAGAAGGCCGTGATCGAGCCGCCGCCGACCGGGCCGTTGCCCGCGCGCTCGACCAGTTGCGGCAGGCGGGCGAACACCGAGGGCGGGTAGCCGCGCGTCACCGGCGGTTCGCCGATGGCCAGGGCGATCTCGCGCTGGGCCATGGCATAGCGGGTCAGCGAGTCCATGATCAGCAGCACGTGCTTGCCTTCGTCGCGGAAGTGCTCGGCGATGGAGGTGGCGTAGGCGGCGCCCTGCAGACGCATCAGCGGGCTGACGTCCGCCGGCGCGGCGACGACGACGGAGCGTCGCAGGCCCGCGTTGCCGAGGCTTTGCTCGATGAATTCCTTCACTTCGCGGCCGCGCTCGCCGATCAGTCCGACGACGATGATTTCCGCCGCCGTATAGCGCGCCATCATGCCCAGCAACACGCTTTTGCCGACGCCCGAACCGGCGAACAGGCCCAGTCGCTGACCGCGGCCGACCGTCAGCAGCGAATTGATCGCGCGGATGCCGACATCGAGGCTTTGTGCGATGGGCGCCCGTTGCAGCGGATTCAAGGGCCGGCTCACCAGCGAGCGGGCCTGTTTGGTGTCGAGCGGGCCCAGGCTGTCCAGCGGGCGGCCGTTGCCGTCCACGACGCGGCCAAGCAGCTGGTTGCCTACCGGCAGATGCTTGGCGCGGTCGAACGAACGCCGGTGCAGGTCGCCGGGGTGGCCGAGCCGCGGGCGCGGCGGCGCAATTTCCAGCGGCATGACGTGGGCGCCGGGGGCGAGGCCGTAGACGTCTTCGGTCGGCATCATGTAGAGCTTCTCGCCCGAGAAGCCGACCACTTCGGCTTCCACGGTGCCGTCGCCGGGTATCGCGATGCGGCAGCCCGAACCCAGCGGCAGCTTGAGGCCGGAGGCTTCCATGACCAGACCGTTGATGCGCGTCAGTCGGCCGGACAGCTGGAACGGATTGTCGCCATCCACCTGGCTGCGGCAGCCGGAGAGGAATTTCCGCCAGGACTCGACGCTGGGGTTCACGGCTCCACCTGCGGCGTCCACGCGTCGTCGAGCCCGAGGCTGCCGACAACCCGCTGCCAGCGCGTCGCCACGCTGGCATCCAGATGGCTGCCGCCGGCTTCGAGGACGCAGTCGCCGCGTGCGAGCTTGCTGTCTTCGAGGATGCGATGGCCGGCATGGGTCAACTGATCGCCGAGGTAGGAGCGCACCAGCGAGGCGTCTTCGGGATTGAGATAAATGGCGGCATGCTGGTGCGGCAACTGCGCCAGCGCTTCGCGCACCACATCGAGCAGGGCTTCCGGACGCGCGGCGATCTCCCCGCGCACCACCTGGCGTGCCAACTCCAGGGCCAGGGTCAGCAACTCGTCGGCAACACCGTCGTCGAGCTCGCCCAGGGCGGCATCGAGCTTCGCCGCGGCGCGCCCCAGCCGCGCAGCTTCATCGCGCGCCTTGGCCTGTCCTTCCGTGTAGCCGGCCTTCAACCCTTCCTGCTGGGCTTGCAGGTAAATCTGCTCGATCTCCTCGGCCGTCGGCAATACCACGGCGGGTTCGTCGGGGGGAGGCGGCGGCGGTTGCTGGCCGACGGGTTTGCGCGCCGGTCCGTCGAACTCGGCCAGTTCCCAGCGTTCCCAGGCAGTCAGCCGACCTTCATCGGTAGTGGCAGTCATGTCCTCATCTTAGATCATCTGGTCTTCGCCGCCCTTGCCGCCGAGAACAATCTGTCCTTCGTCGGCGAGGCGGCGGGCGATCTTGAGGATTTCCTTCTGTTCGGCCTCGACTTCGGAAAGGCGCACCGGCCCTTTTGATTCGAGGTCTTCCTTGAGCATTTCGGCGGCCCGCTGGGACATGTTCTTGAATATTTTCTCGCGCAGTTCCGGCGGCGCGCCCTTGAGGGCGATGATCAGCGAGTCGGACTGCACTTCGCGCAGCAGCAACTGGATGCCGCGGTCGTCGACGTCCATCAGGTTTTCAAACACGAACATCTCGTCGAGAATCTTTTGCGCCAGGTCGGGGTCGTATTCGCGCACGTTGTCGACGATGGACGTTTCTGCCTGCTGGCCGACGAAGTTGAGGATTTCCGCCGCATGGCGAATGCCGCCCATGGCCGCCTTCTTGATGTTCGACGACGCGCCGGAGAGCAGGCGCGTCAGGGCTTCGTTGAGTTCGTGCAGGGCCGTCGGCTGGACGCCGTCGAGGGTGGCGATGCGCAGCAGCACGTCGTTGCGCAGGCGTTCGGTGAACAGTTTCAGGATTTCGCCGGCGTGGTCGAATTCCAGGTGTACGAGGATGGTGGCGATGATCTGCGGATGCTCGTTCTTGATCAGGTCCGCCACCGTTTCCGCATCCATCCATTTCAGGCTTTCGATGCCGGCGGTGTCGCCGCCCTGCAGGATGCGCGAGATCAGGTTCGCCGCGCGGTCGTCGCCGAGCGCCTTGGTCAGCATCGAGCGGATGGTGGCTTCATCGACGGAAACCGGGCTGCCGCCCGCCGTGTGCTCCTGCAGCTTGTCGAGAACGCCCTCGATTTTTTCGCGCGGCACCGCCTTGAGGGCCGCCATGGCGTGGCCCAGCTTCTGGACCTCTTTCGGTCCCAGATGCTTCAGTATTTCGGCGGCCTCGTTCTCGCCCAGGGACAGCAGCAGAACGGCGCTTCGCTCGATGCCATCATCGGGGTTCGTTGCCACCGACCCACTCCTTGATTACGTTGGCCACCAGCTTGGGATCCTGCTTCGCCAGGTCGCGTGCCTGCTGCAGCTTGTCGTCGTAGGACGGGCCGCTATGGCCCATCAGCACATCGTGGGCACGGTTCGCCTTGGCCTCTTCTTCCAGTTCCATGCGCTTGGCGGCTGCCGCGAACATTTCGAACAGCGCCTTGAATACCTTCGTCCAGAGCAGATAGACGACCAGGGCGAAGATCAGGTATTTGGCCGCTTCGCGCGCCAGGGCGATCACGTCGGGATTCTTCCACAACGGCAATTCCGGGACGACTTCCTTTTCCGTCGGCGCGAAGGGCACGTTGGCGACATTGACCGAGTCGCCGCGCTCCTGGCTGAAGCCGACCGCTTCGCGGGCGAGCGCCGTCACCTGTTTCAGTTCGGCGTCGGTGAGCGGAATCGCCTTGCCGGGTTTGCCGTCCTTGTCCGGCGTCTTCTTGTGATTGACCACCACGCCGACGGAAATCCGGCGGATGGTGCCGGGAACGCCCTTGGTGTGACGGATGGTCTTGTCTATCTCGTAGTTGATCGTGGCGTTCTTGTTGAAATTGACCGGCGCGTTGTAGGCGATGGTGGCGTTCGCCGTCCCCGGCGGGGCGGTTCCGCCCGCATTGGGCACCGCCGGCGTGGTCAGCGGCGACGTAGCCGGGGTCGGCGGCTGATTGGTCAGCGCACCGGGCACGCCGATGGCGTTGGCCGTGGTGCTGCTGCTTTCGGCGGTCTGCTGGCTGCGGATGGCGTTTTCCGGCGAGGAGTTCGGCTTGTAGGTCTCGGCGACCTGGTCGATCTGCGAGAAGTCGACATCCGCCGCCACCTGGGCGCGGACGTTGCTGGTGCCGACCATCGGCGCCAGAAGGGCCTCGATACGCTTCACGTAGCTCGCTTCGATCTCGCGCACGAACTTGATCTGCGACGGGTCGAGGCCGGCGTTCTTGAGCGAATCGGATTGCTGGGAGATCAGGTTGCCATCCTGGTCGACGACGCTGACCTGGCTCGGCGCGAGTTGCGACACGCTCGACGAGACCAGGTTGATGATGCCGGCCACCTGGGCCGCTTCGAGCACGCGTCCGGGGTGAAGGCTGACGAGCACCGATGCCGAGGGCTTCTGCTCGTCGCGCAGGAACGAAGTCTGTTTCGGGATGGCCAGATGCACCCGCGCGCCGCGCACCGCCGCCAGCGACTGGATGGTGCGCGACAGTTCGCCTTCGAGGCCGCGCTGGTAGGCGATCTGCTCGGCGAACTGCGTCGAGCCGAGCTTGAGGTTCTCCATCAGTTCGAAGCCGACCTGGCCGCCCTTGGGCAGGCCTTGCGAGGCGAGACGCAGACGGATGTCGTGCACCTGGATGGCCGGCACAAGAATCGCGCCGCCGCCGTCGGAGAACTTGTAGGGGACGTTCTGCTGTTGCAGGGCGGTGACGATCTGGCCGCCGTCTTTTTCAGTCAGGTTCGAGAACAGCACGCTGTACGGCGGTTCGCGGGTCCACAGCCAGGCGCCGGCCAGAAGCGCAATGGCGAACGCCGCCGCTATCATCGCGCCGGCCTTCTGGCGGCCGGAGAGGCGGGTGAAAACATCGAAACTGAGTGGCAAGCTTGCCGTCTGTTCTGCCATATTTGCTCTGTTTGCCGGCCATTCCGACCGCTACGGGATTGTGGACTTCGCTAGCAAGTCGGGTTCCCGAAAGAAGCGGCAATTTTTGCCGCCATTTCGGAAGTTGTTGATACACATCGAATCTGCCATCATGGCCCCGCTCATGAACATACCAGAACACCCGAACGATCCCGCGTTGCACGAATCCGAGAGACTGGCGGAGGCCTTCCGCATCTTCAACCAGGCCTCCGAGGAACTGGCGGGCACCTACAAGACGCTCCAGTCCCAGGTGGCGCAGCTGACCGCCGAACTGGCTGCGGCGAACGGCGCCCTGCGCCAACAGTATCAGGAAAAGGCGGCGCTGACGGAGCGGCTGACGCTGTTGCTGAATGCCCTGCCGGCCGGCGTCGTGGTCTTCGACGCCGAAGGCCGCGTCGTCGAAGCCAATCCCGCGGCACGCACTTTCGGCTTCGCCGAGGGGCGTTCCTGGGCCGAGATGGAGAAGGAATGCCTCGCGTCTACCGAGACGCCCGGCGAATACCTCGCGGGTGAGCGCCGGGTCGCCGTGGCCGTCACCCCGCTCGATTCGTCAGGCGGCCGCATCGTCCTGCTGCACGACGTCACCGAGGCCCATCGCCTCAAGACCCAGTCCGAGCGCAACGAGCGGCTCGCGGCGATGGGCGAGATGGCGGCGCAGCTCGCCCACCAGCTGCGCACGCCGCTGGCGGCGGCGCTTCTTTACGCCGGCAACCTGGAGATTCCCGATCTGCCGACGGCCAATCGCGTCAGCATCGCGCAGAAGACCGTGGCGCGGCTGAAGCACCTCGAACGCCTGATCCAGGACATGCTGCTGTTCGCCCGCGGCGAAGTGCTCGGGCGCGAAAGTTTCGCCGTCGCCGATCTGGTGGCGGAACTCACCCACACTTTCGAGCCTTTGGCGAAGAGTCGCGGCGTCGCCTTTCACGTCGCCGACGATGGCGGCGACGTGCGCTTGACCGGCAACCGCAAGGCGCTGGCCGGCGCGTTGACCAACCTCCTTGAAAATGCCCTGCAGGCCGTCGAGCCCGGCAGCGGCGAAGTCGCGCTGGCCATGAGCCGTACCGATACGCACTGGGTGTTCTTCGTTCGCGACAATGGCCGCGGCATGGCGCCCGACGTGGTGACACGCCTGTTCCAGCCCTTCTTCACCACGCGCACCGACGGCACGGGGCTCGGGCTGGCCATCGCCCGCGGCGTGGCGCGCGCTCACGGCGGCAGTATCGAAGTCGTTTCCGCACCGGACGAAGGCACGGAATTTGTAATGACAATATCTTTGGGGCTGGAAGCCTCGGCAACGGAATAACCATGGCAGACAACAAGCATATGAACATCCTGGTCGTCGAAGACGACGATTCCCTGCGCGACGCCCTGCTGGTCACGCTGGAGGCCGCCGGCCACCACGTGCTGGGGGCGAATGGCGGCCCGGAAGCCCTGGCGCTGATTGCGCGCGAACCCTTCAGCATGGTGGTTTCGGATCTGCGCATGGCGCCGATGGACGGACTGGAGCTGCTCGCCGAAATCCGTGCGCGCAAGCCGGGCCTGCCGGTGCTGCTGATGACAGCCTTCGGCGACGTGGACAAGGCCGTCGCAGCCATGCGCGGCGGCGCCTGCGATTTCATGTTGAAGCCGTTCGAGCCGCGGGCGCTGATCGAACAGATCGCGCGCTATGCCCAGCCGCCCCGCGCCGATGGCCCGATCGGCGTCATCGCCGCCGACCCGCGTACGAAGGAAGTGCTGCTGCTCTCGGCGCGGGTGGCGAAGACCGATGCCACGGTGCTGCTCACCGGCGAATCGGGCACCGGCAAGGAGGTGTTCGCGCGCTACATCCACGACCAGTCGAATCGCGCCAAGGGACCCTTCGTCGCCATCAACTGCGCCGCGATTCCCGACAACCTGCTCGAAGCCACCTTGTTCGGCCATGAAAAAGGGGCATTCACGGGGGCGCAGAACGCGCAGGCGGGCAAGTTCGAGCAGGCCAACGGCGGCACGCTGCTGCTCGACGAAATTTCCGAGATGCCGCTGTCGCTGCAGGCCAAGCTGCTGCGCGTCCTGCAGGAGCGCGAAGTCGAGCGTGTCGGCGGCAAGAAGCCGATCCCGCTCGACATCCGCGTGCTTGCCACCTCCAACCGCGACATGGCGGCGGAGGTTGCGGCGGGGCGCTTCCGCGAAGACCTCTACTATCGGCTCAATGTCTTTCCGCTGCAGATACCCGCGCTGCGCGAACGGCCGGGCGACATCGTGCCGCTGGCGAACCATTTCCTCGCCCAGCACGGCGCGCGCCTGGGCAAGATGGCAAGGCTTGCCCCTTCGGGAGAGGCAAAACTTGCCGCCCATGCCTGGCCCGGCAATGTGCGGGAGATGGAAAACGCCATCCAGCGGGCCATGATTCTCTCGCCGGGCGACGTGATCGAAGGCGAACACCTGTTCCTGGTGGCGTCGTCATCGACGTCTGTACCCGCCCCGACGGCAAGCGCCGCGGCGCCGGAAGCGGTCGCGGCGGAAATCCCCGTGCAGCCGGAAACCCCTGCAAACATGAAGGATCTGGAGCGTTTGCATATCCTCGAAACGCTCTCCAGGGTCGGCGGTTCGCGCAAGAAGGCGATCGAGGCGCTGGGCATTTCGGAACGAACCTTGCGTTACAAGCTCAAACAGTACAAGGACGAGGGATATCTCTGACGTACGAACATCTTCCCTCGGCACAGCCCTTGCTATTAGAATCACATCACAGGTGTCCTCTTCTGTTCTGAGGATGCGAGTCGCCCCGGTTTCCGGGGTACGAGGCAACAAGGCTGGAACCGGAGTTTGACCATGGCCATCGACACGCGGAATATCGAGAACATGCTGTCCGAGCTGCGCTCGGCGGCGTCGGTCGCTCAGGGCAAGTCGGCGCAAGGTACGCAGGCGGCCGGCGGCGCGGATTTCGCCCAGGTGTTGAAGTCCGCCATCGATCAGGTCGGCCAGGCTCAGCAGCAGGCCCAGCAGATGACCGAGAACTTCGCCACCGGCCAGGAAAACGTCAATCTCCAGGACGTCATGATCAACCTGCAGAAGGCCAACCTGTCTTTCCAGCAGATGGTTCAGGTGCGCAACAAGCTGGTGACGGCTTACCACGACATCATGAACATGCCCGTCTGACGGGGGCTGTCCGCTTTACTCCGCGTTTTACTCCTGATGGTTTGCCGTGAAGTAGCGGGGCGTTGCGCCCGGGGCTAGATCATGCCGCTTTCGCGCGCCTTGCGTTCGCGCTCGATCTTGATGATGTAGCGTTGCACCAGGGTGAGCATCGGGCCCGGAAGCTTGACGAATTCGCAGCCGGCGCGCCGCACGCGGCCGCCGCTGCGCAAGGTGATCTCGAACTGGTTGCGCACCTTCAGGGTGGTCGTGACGACGCCGACTTCGGGCAGCTCGATGCGGCAGTTCGGGAATTCCTTCTCGGGATCGAAGTCGATGCCTTCGGGCAGTGCGATGGCGAGGCCGCCGCCGCTGATATCCACCACATTCACGTCGACGACGAAACTGTTGCCGCTTTCGCCTTCGGTGATCGGAATCTGGCACTTGAGCGGCCGGGTGATCGGCATGGTCAGGCGGAAGAATTCCCGCCGTTGCAGGCGCAGGAGATCGGTCGGCAGCGCGGCGCGGAAGGCCGGGCGTCCCTCGAAGGTGGTTTGCGTCAGGCCGCGCAGCAGGAACTGGATGCGGACTTTTTCGAGCGAAGCGACGCAAAAGAGCTTCTCGACTGTCAACGCCTTGCGGTTGGTCTCCGAACTGGCGCCCAGGTCGAGCAGGAGACCATCGTCCTCAAGGGCGACCAGAGTCGTGAGCAGCAGATCCTTGCCTTCGTTGAAGAAAATGGTGATCTGCGAAACATGTTCGAGCAGGCTCTTCAGCACATAGACGATTTCGCTCTGCGAACGCAGCAGAAACTGGGCATAGTCGCCCGGCTCCAGCAGCGGCGGTTTTTTCTCCGCTGGGGGGGCGTCCGCAGGTTTGTCAGTGGGAAGGGGTTCGGCCATGCCGAGGGAATCCAGCTATCGAAAGTCTTATTCTACCTCGTGGGAGCGAGGCTGCGGCAAGCATCAGGGCGGGGCCGCCGCGCCGTTTTCGACCCGATAGAGCCATGCCAGAAGCTCGGCGATGGCGGCATACAACTGGGGCGGAATATGCTCGTCGAGATCGACTTGGGACAGCAGGGTGACGAGTTCCTTCGACTCGTGCACGAACACGCCGTGTTCGCGCGCACGCGCGACGATTTCCGCCGCGATCAGGCCGCGCCCCTTGGCGACCACCTTCGGCGCG
The DNA here is from genome assembly GCA_964632965.1 of uncultured Rhodocyclaceae bacterium. Taxonomy (GTDB): domain Bacteria; phylum Pseudomonadota; class Gammaproteobacteria; order Burkholderiales; family Rhodocyclaceae; genus Nitricoxidireducens. Next base: position 15,405 of record CAZWFC010000006.1, on the reverse strand, counting down.
GCGTCGCCCGGCGCATAGGCCAGCGCGACGGCGAGCGAGCGCCGCTCGTCCTTACTCTCCGGGTTCATGCTTCACCTGGAAGGAAAGCAGGGAAATGCCTGCGGCATCCAGGGACGCCGCCAGCGCAGGCGCGGCATCGCGCAGGTTTGCCGCACTGGTGCCGTCGGCGGCGGCAATGGTCATGTAAATGCCCGCGCCGGTCAGCCGCAAGGAGGCATCGACGTGTCCGAGCCGGGGCGTGTCGAGGCGCAGGGTAGTGCGCCAGGATGTCTGATCCTCAACCTCGGCACCGCTACCTTTTTCATCCTCGCGCACGATTTCCCATTCCATGGCCTGGGTAGGCCAGGCTTCGCCGTGCCAGAGCAGCCGCTGCGTGGCGACGGCATCGAGCTGCTGCTGGACGATGGGGCGCAATTCCTCCGGCATGCCCTGGGCCGCTTGCGGCGCCGGCTGCTGGACCGGCGCTGCTTCGGCTTTCTCCTCGCCGCGAACCTGCGTTTGCAGCGGCGCGGGATTCTCCGCCGCTGCGGCTATTGTTGCCGTGCGGGCGCCGTCCGCGTGCGGGCGGAGCGGGGCGCTGCCATGCGGTACGAGCGCGTTCGCGGCGAGCAGACTTGGCGCGGAGCGCTGTCCCTGGGGTTCTTGCAACAGTTGATCGAGCGGCAGTTTGCCGGCCACCCATTGGGCCTGGTGGGACTCGTAGAACAGGCCGCTCTGCGTCACCGCCTTCTGCAGCACCGGCACGAGGTCGGCGGCGCGCGCCGGCGGCTGGGGCAGCAGCGGTTCGCCGCGGTTGAGCGCGACCGGCTGGTGCGCTTCCCCGTCCGCCAGAAGCAGGTTGCCGATCATCTGGCCGGTGCGGCTCAGCTTGGTGTACTGATAGGCATCGCCGGTTTGCGCGGCGGCGGTCTTTTCCGCCAGTTGCGCGATCACCACCCTGGGCGTGCGGTCGATGACGACCAGTTCCAGGATGTCGCCCGACTTCGCGCCTTCGGGCAGTTGCAGGGTGATCTGCTTGCCGGCGACCAGCGCCTTGTAGGTGTTTTCCGGCAGTACTTCCTGAATGCGTGCCGAGAACGTTTGCCCGGTGCGCAGTTCCGGGATGTCGGTCGGTATCTCGGCAACCGGCGCCAGCGGCTTGAGCAGGTCCGTACCGGCCTGCAGGCGCATGCCGATACCGGCGTCCGAAGGGATCAGGGCCATGAGCGCCCCCGGGGTTTAGGCGCCGTAGGCCTGCTCGACCCGGCGACGCTGATTGTTGCCGCCGAGGAACTGGCGTACGTGCTCCATCCAGGGTTCCGTATGGCGGCGAATTTCGGCGTCGTCATCGAGAATGCGCTGGATCAATGCCGCCTTGAGAGTCAATTCGGCGGGCGCGAGGCGCGTGTTGTCGTCATCGGTCGACAAGGTGTTGCGCAGGGACGATACCGACTGTTCGAGCGTCACGAGACGATCCCAGTCATGTTCCTTCGCTGCCTCGACCATGCGGGCCGAGAGTGCGGATATTTCCTGAAAAATTTCGATCTGGGAGGGCATCGCAATCATAGTAGCTTCAGGCGGCGGATTTGTTTGCGGAAACTACGGCGGGATCATTGGCTATTTCTTCCCAGCCCGATTTCAACTCGCCGAGCAGGGCCGCGACCTCGGTCAGGGCTGCCTGGTCGTTGTGCAGATTGGCATGCAGCAGGCGGTTGCACATGTACTCGTAGAGGGCCGCCAGCCGTTCCGACAGCTCGCCGCCGGCGTTGTGGTCGAGACACGCGCGCAGGCCGCCGTCGATGATGTTGATGGCATTGCCGATGGCCTTGCCCTTCGCGGTGATGTCCTTCTGCGTGATGTACATGCCGGCGATGGCGATCTGCGACAGCGCGCCTTCGAACAGCATGAGCACCAGTTGATGCGGCGACTTCGTTTCGATACTGGTTTCGATGCCGGCCTTGCGGTAGGCCGCTGCGGGATTGGACAGGGAGGCGAACACGATCTTTCCTTTCTCGCGGATCGTTGCTATTTGGAACTGCTACTGCTGCTGGACAGGCTGGCCAGCTGCTGCGTCAGGTAGGTCGATGTCTGGTTCATGCTCGCGATCAGCGAATCGAGATTGGTGTATTGCTTGAGCAGACGGGTCTCGATCGCCGTCATGCGCACTTCGAGCTCGGCTTTCCGCTTGGCGAAAATGCTGACTTCCCGCGTCAGGCCGTCGGTGCGCGCCGTCAGCGTGCCATTGCCTTGCAGGAAGGTGTCGAGAAGATTGTTCAGCTTGTTGGCGATGCCGTCGGTGCTGCTGTTGCTGTCGGTGCCGATCAGCAGCGCCTTGACGTTCTTGGTCGGGTTCGACAGCGCGGTGTTCAGCTTGTCGGCGTTGAACTTGAGCGTGCCGTCGCGCTGGAACGAAACGCCGATGTCCGACAGGCCGGCCAGTCCGGTGCCTTGGGTGAGCGATTGCAGCGTCGCGCGCAACTGGGCCTGGATCGAACGGACGGTGCCTTCGCCCTGGAGCGCACCGGCCTTGCCGGTCGAGGGATCGTAGGCCAGCAGGTCCTTCAGCATCGCCGAGGTCGTGTTGTAGGCCTTGACGAAGGCATCGACGCCCGAACTCAGGGCGCTGTTGTCGTTGGTCACCGACAGCGTCGTCGCCGTGGTGGTTTCCTTGACCAGGCTCAGCGTCACGCCGCGAATCGCGTCGGTGATGGTGTTGGTCGACTTGGTGACGGTCACGCCGTCGATAACGAGAATCGCATCCTGCGGCGCGACCGCTTCGGTCATCTGTTTGGCGGCGCTGACAGCGGTGCCGGACGAGCCGAACAGGCTGTTCAGCCCGGCGTTGCCGGTGACGCCGCTCAGTTCGACGCTGGACAGGCCGCTGGTGGCGGTCGAGGCGACCACGAGCTGGTTGCCGGCGTTCAGCGACACCGTCGCCTTGCCGGCGCCCACGGCCGTATTCACCGCCGTTTGCAGGGCCGCGACGATCGTCGTCGCATCGTAGGTGCCGTCGGGAATCGTCACCTCGGCAGCGGTGCCGCCATCGACGGCGATCATGAACTTGTTGTTGTTCGAGGCGGCGGCGACGGCAACCGAGGCGGGCGCGGTGAAATCCACGCTGCCCGACGTGTAGCCGGTGCTCCTGTCGAAAGCCAGCTTCGACAGGCCGGCGTTGTCGGCATTGTTGCCGTCGTTGTCGCTGACCTGGATGCGCAGCGCATTGGCCGCGCCGGGGTCGCTCGGCGAGAACGAAAGATAGCTGCTGGTGCCGTCGTTGAGCACCGTGGCGCTGATGCCCGCCTTGGCGGCGTTGATTGCGTCGGCGATGGAGGTCAATGAATCGGAGCCGGACGGGATGGTCACCGACACCTGTTTCTTGCTGGTGTTGAGGGCGAAGCCGGTGACGCCGCCGGTGGTGCTGTAGGTGCCGAAGTCGAAGGTCAGCGTGCCGGTGCCGACGCTGGCGGTCGAACTGCCGAAAGCGGCGGACTTCAGCTTTTCCGCCTTGGCCAGTTGCGTGACCGAGATCGAATAGCTGCCGGCGGCCGCCGTGCTGTCCGACGCGACGGTCATCACCGTCGTGTCGGCGACGGTCGATTTCGTCGCCGCATACGTGGATTTGTTCGTCAGTGTCGCCACGGCGGTCTGCAGGGAGGACAGCGACCCCTTCAAGGTGCCGTAGGCCGATATTTCGGCCTCGATGACCGTCGTCTTGCTGTCGATCTGGTCGATCGGCCGGCGCTCCAGCGACATCAGCTTGGTGACGATGCCGTTGACGTCCAGACCGGAGCCGAGGCCGCTGGATGAGAGCGTGCCGGAGCCGGCGAGTCCCGAGGCGCTGCTGAGCGAGGAAGTACTAGTCATGGTGCGGCCATCCCGTCATTTCTCTAGGGGGCAAATCGCCCCTCGTCAGTGAGTCTACGGCAACGGGCGGCAAAGCTGAAGTCGATCGCGGCGGACCGGATGAGCTTCATCGCCCGGCCCGCCGCGTGGGCTGCGCTTACTGGAGCAGCTTCAGCACCAGTTGCGGCAACTGGTTGGCTTGCGCCAGCATCGCCACGCCGGCCTGTTGCAGGATCTGGCCGCGGGTCAGCGAGGCGGTTTCCGCCGCGAAGTCCGCGTCCATGATGCGGCTGCGGGCGGCGGTGATGTTCTCGGCGCCCGCCGACAGGTTCGATATCGTCGATTGCATGCGGTTCTGCACGGCGCCCAGGGCGCTGCGGATGCTGTTCACCTGGGTCAGGGCCGCATCGATCACCGCGAGCGCGTTGTTGGCGCCGTCCACCGTGCTGATGTCCGCGCCGTTGATGCTCGACAGCGCGCTGGCGTTGGTGATGTCGGCGTTGGCGGAAAACAGCGAGCTGTTGCCGCCGACCAGATTCACGCCGCCGCCGCCGAGGTCCGACTTGACGTCGAAGGCGCCGGAGCCGCTGAACTGCAATGTGCCGCCGACCACCGTCGAGTCGGCACCGCTGGAGACCACGCCGCCGTAGTGCAGCGTTACGGCGGAGGTGGTCACCGACGAGATGGCGCCGCTGGCGTCCACCTTGCTGGTCAGTCCGGTTACCTTGATCGAGGCATCGGCGCCGGCAATATTGCTGGAATTCGGCATGCTGCCGGCGCTATGGACGAAGTCGGCGATGACGATGTTCTTGCCGTCGTCGTTGGTGAGGATCAACGAGGCGTTGTTGTCGGTCAGCTTGGCGCGCACGCCGGTGGTTTCCGACTTCTGGTTGATGCTGTTGGCCAGGGCGGACATGTCGGCGAGCACGCCATTGCCGGTGACCGCGGCGCTGATCGTCGCCGGCGCAGTGTTGCTGCCGTAGAGCGAGAAGGTCACGGTACCCGCAGCGCTGATGCCCGAGAGCTTGGCCTGGGTGCGCGCCTGTGCGGTGACGCCGGTAACGCCGGTGGTGGCATTGACGCGGGAGGCAATGACGTCGGCGGGGTCGTCGCGGAAGACGGACACATCCGCCTTGCCTGCGGGTCCGTTGATCGTCAGCGTCTGGGCGGCGCTGCTGTTGCCGTAATTGACGCTGGTTACCGCGGCGGCGGCCTTGGTATTCGAGCCGACGTTGAAGAGTCCGCCCAGTGCCGCCGTCGTGCCGGCGATGTTGGATTCGATCGTATAGCCGACCGGCAGGGAGATCGACATCTGGCCGCTGAGTGTCACGGCATTGTTGACGCCAGTGCCGGCGGCGGTTTCTATCAGCTTGACCTGGGTAGCGGCCTGGTCGCTGCCGGTAGCCACCATGTTGTATGTGGCGCCGCCGGGATTGGTAGTGCCGCCAAGCACGAGCTTAAGGTCGTCGCCGGTATTGTTCGTCAGCACCAGGTTGCCGGTCGCGTCCAGCGAAGCAGCGATGCCTTGACCGGTCAACGTCGAGTCCTGATTGACCGCGTCGCGCAGGGCGGCGAATACCGAGTGCCCCGAGGTGGTACCCGAACTGACGCCGCTGGCAGTGACGGTGGTGCCGGCGACGGTCAGAGTGATCGGATCGGTGAGAATGGCCTGGTCGGTGTACCAGTTGCTTAGCGTCACCTTGTTGGAACCGCTGGCCGAGACGCCGCCGACGGCATTGATGTTGCCGACGATGGTCTTGACCGTCACGGGGGCGGTAACGCTGATCGAACCGCCGCTGACGACGGTACCGGTTGAGTCGCGTATGCTCACTGTCTGAGTAGCAATGCCGTTGACCGGCGGCGTTGAGGCAACCGTCGACAACTTCGCCTGACCGAGAATCAGGCCGCTGCCGTTGAAACGGTTGGCCGTATCGTTGCCGCTGACCACGTCGGCGATGCCGACGTTGGACTCCTTGGGGCTCGCCGAGGTGCTGGCGGCGATGTTGAAGAGGCCACCCCCGCCGGTCGTGCCCGCGAGGCTCGATTCGATGGTGTAGCCATTGGCAAGGAAGACGTTGAGCTGACCGCCGACGCGCGTAGCGCTGCTAGCAGCAACGCCGCCAGTGAGGGTGACCTTGGTGTTGCCGACGTCGGAGCCATAGACATCCACAGTCGTGGTTGCGCCGCCGGTATCGATCTGGATGCCCAAGTCTGCACCCGTACTGTTGCGCACGAACAGGTTGCCGCTGGCATCGAGCCCGGCGGTAACGCCGGCCGATTGTAGGGAGGCGCTGTTGTTGATGGCGTTTTGCAGCGCGGTGAATACGGCCGCTTGGCCGCCGCCGCTGTCTACGCCGCTCAGTACCAGTGCTTGGGTGACCGTGCCGGAGCTGATCGTTGCCGTGATTGCCGTAGCGGGGGTGTTGTCAGGTGTCCAGTTGGCCAGCTTGGCCGTCGAATAGGCGGTCGCCGTGACACCTTGCAGGGAGCTCAGGCGGGCCGCGATGTCGCTGGCTTGGTCGGAACCGGCAGCGTTCTGGGAGATGCCGACGGCGCCGCCTTCTATGACGTTGCCGGCCGCGTCGCGGATGGTCAGCGTTTGTGCCAGGTAACCGTTGCCGTCGCCGCCGGCGGCCGTTCCCAGTGCGTCATAGCTTAGACCGCCGAAGCCTGCTCCCCCACCTTCCTGGACCAGGCCCAGAGTCACGCCGTCCGTGTTGAAACGGTTGTAGCTGGTGGCCCGCGCCATGCCGTTGGTCGTGTTGTTGGCGAAGACCACGTTGCTGCCGACCGAGGTGGAGCGCGAATCGCCGATCGAGATGCCGATGGTCTGGTTGGCGTTGGCGCCGACCTGGAAGGCGATGTCCTGCTGCGAGCCGTTGAGGATCTTCTGGCCGTTGAAGGTGGTGTTGTTCGCGATCCGCGTCAGCTCCTGCTTGAGCTGGCTGACTTCGGCCTGGAGCGAGGCGCGGTCGGAGTCGGAGTTCGTCGCGTTGGCCGACTGGATCGCCAGTTCGCGCATGCGCTGGAGAATGTTGCCGACCTCGCCGAGCGCGCCTTCCGCCGTCTGCGACAGCGAGATGCCGTCGTTGGCGTTGCGCACGGCCTGGTTGAGGCCGCGAATCTGAGAGCTCATGCGGTCGGAGATCGCCAAACCCGCCGCGTCGTCCTTGGCGCTGTTGATGCGCAGACCGGAAGACAGGCGCTGTAGCGCCGTTTGCAGCGACGACTGCGAGTTGTTCAGATTGCGTTGCGAATTCAACGACGCAATATTGGTGTTGATGATTTGAGGCACGATCGATCTCCTTCCGGTCGCAAGAGCGGGGATGGTTTCCATCCCGCCGGTTCGATACGAGTGCCTTGAACTCAACGCACCCGAATTTCCGCTACGACGTCCTTAAAGCAGGTGGCGTGCCAGATCGGTTGGCACGCGGAAATGAAAGGTAATTCGATCGGTATTCCGTGGCCACGGGGCGTGGCGCGGGCGATGTCGGCAATTGTTGCCGCCGTCCGAAGGCAAGGGCGGCAAAAAAAAGCCCCCGACATGGCGGGGGTCTTCTTTCAGTCTCCGCTGGCGGAGGGTTCTTACGCTTTGTCGCGCAGCAACAGTCCCGAGAGCTTGTCCAGCGACTTGGCGATCTGGACCACTTCCTCCGTCGGTATCTGGCGGATGACTTCCTTCGTGGCGCCGTCTATCACGCGGATCACCGTCTGGTGGGTGTCATTGTCCACCGAGAACTGGAGGTTTTGCGAGGACGACTGGCTGGCCTGCTGCAAGTTTTCCACGGCCTTTTGAAACTGCGCCGCATCGGGCTTCTTCGCCTGCTGGGCCGCGACCTGTTGCACGACGGCCGCCGCGGCGGACTGCACCGGCCGCGGAGTGGCGGCGGGTGCACCGGCATCCACCGGCGACGTTTGCGATATATGCATGCTCATTTCGATCTCCTTTGCCTGTGTCTGTCGTTAGCCCGGCGGCGGGCGGGGGTGTTCTCCCGCCCGTGATCCCGGGCTAATCTCCTTACTTCAGGAGCGACAGGACCATCTGGGGCAGCTGGTTGGCTTGGGCAAGCATCGCCACGCCGGCCTGTTGCAGGATCTGGCTGCGGGTCAGGTTCGCCGTTTCCTGGGCGAAGTCCGCATCCTGAATCCGGCTACGGGCGGCCGTGATGTTCTCGGAACCGGCCGTCAGGTTGGAGATCGTCGTCTGCATGCGGTTTTGTACCGCACCCAGGGCCGAGCGGATGCTGTTGACCTGGTTGAGGGCCGCATCGATCACCGACACTGCGTTGTTCGCGCCGACGACCGTGCTGACATCTACGCCGTTGATGCTGGAGAAGGCGCTGGCGTTGGTGACGCCTGCGTCGCTGCTGAACAGCGAGCTGTTACCGCCCGCCAGGGTGACGCTGCTGCCGCTGACGCTGGACTTCACATCGAACGCGCCGGTAGCCTTGAAGGACAACTGGCCGCCGACCACCGTGGAGTCTGCGCCGCTATTGGCGATGCCGCCGTAGTGGAGGGTCGTGGCCGTCGTCGCCACGGTGCTCACCGTGCCGTTCGCATCGACTTGGGTGCCCAAGCCGGTAACCTTGACCGAGGCATCGGTACCCGCGATGTTGCTCGCGTTCGGCGTCAAGCCGGCGCTGTGGGTGAAGTCGGCGATGGCGATGTTGGCGCCGGTATCGTGCGTGAGCAGGAGGGACGCATTGTTGTCCGTCAGGCTGGCGCTGATGCCCGTCGTTCCCGACTTGGCGTTGATGGCCGCGGCGAGGGCCGACATGTCGTACAGGCCGGAAGAGCCGGTGACGGCACCGCTGATGGTGACGGCGGTCGAGTTGCTGCCGTAGAGGGAGAATGTGACCGTGCCGGCGGCGCTGATGCCGGAGACCTTGGCCGAGGTGCGGGCTTCGGCCGTGACGCCGGTGGCGCTGGTGGCGGCATTGACGCGATTGGCGATGGTCTCCGCCGAATCGTCGCGGGAGATCGCTACATCGGCATTCCCGGAGGGGCCATTCACGGACAGCGTTTGCTCTTCGACGGCATTGCCGTAATTGACGCTGGTGACTGCCTGGGCTGCTTTGGCGCTCGCCGAGGTGTTGAACAGACCGCCGACCGTGGCGTTGGTCGCCGAGTAGGTGCTGCCCGCGACGGTCGATTCGATGCTGTAGCCATCGGCAAGCGCCACGGAAACGTGACCGCTGATGGTTGCGACGTTTGCGTGGATTGTCAAGGTGCCCGCGGCAACAGGGTCAGCGGCGACGCCAAGGGTCCGCTGCGTCGCGGCTTGGTCGGTACCGGTGACGGTGAAGGTCGAGGTATCTGTGGCGAGGGTGGTGTTATGGAACTGCACCGTGATGTCTGCGCCGACGCTGTTCGAGATGACGACGCTACCGCTGTTGTTCAACTTGGCACTGAAGCCCTGTCCGGTGAGCGTGGCGCTCTGATTGATCGCGTCGCGGACCGATGCGTAGATGGCGGAGGCACTGCTGGTCGGATCGACGCCGGCGAGGCTCAAGCCGGTCACGCCGCCCACGTCGATGGTGAGTGCATTGCCCGCGGCGCCCGTACCCTTGACGTAACCCGAAATCGTGGCCTCGGTGTAGGCCGTGGCAGTCACTCCGTTGATGGCATTCAGCTTGCCGGCGATGCTCTTGGCGGTATCGGTACCGGCTGTGACGACGACGCCGGCGCTGTTGCCGACGACATTGCCGCTGGCATCGCGGACCTTGATGGTCTGGGTGGCGATGCTGTTGGGCTTGGCGATATTGGCAGCGGTGGAAATCTCGGCGGTGCCCATCTGCAGACCGCTGGAGTTGAAGCGGTTGGTGGTGTCGTTGCCGCTGACCACACTGGCGATGCCGACATTGGTTTCCGTGGCGGTTTTTGCGGTTGCTGCGGCGACGTTGAACGCGCCGTTGCCGCCGGTTGTGCCCGCCAGGCTTGACTCGATCGTGTAGCCATTGGCGAGGAAGATATTCAACTGTCCGCCGACGGTGGCGAAGTCGCTCGCCGCGCCACTCAGGGCGGCCGTGGCGGTATTGCCCGTATCGGTGCCGGTGGCCACGAGCGTGACGGCTGTGGTGGAGGTCAGCGTCACTTTCAGGTCGGCGCCGGTGCTGTTGCGCAGAATCACGTTGCCGCTAGTGTCGATGCCGGCGGTAACGCCGGCGGCTTGCAGGGCACCGCTGCCATTGACCTGGTTCTTGATGGCATTGAAGATCGCCGACTGGCTGCTGGCTTCGTCGACGCCGGTCAGCGTCAGGGCTTGCGAGGACGCGCCGGACTGGACGGTCACCGTCACGGCATTGCCCGCTACGCCGGGCGCTGTGGTGTTGTCCCAGTTCGAAAGCTTGATCTGGTTGTAGGCGGTGGCGCTGACACCCTGGAGTGTGTTCAGGCGGGCCGCGATGTCGCTGGCCTGGTCGCTGCCGGTGGCTGAGCTGCCGAAGCCGACGGCGCCGCCTTCGATAACGTTGCCGGCGGCATCGCGGATGGTCAGCGTTTGGGCCACGTAGCCGTTGTTGGCCCCGTTCGCTGCTGCTTTGCCGAAGTCGACGCCATCCGTCGTGAAACGGTTGTAGCCGGTGGCCTTGGTGGCGCCGTTGGTGTTGTTGTTGGCGAAGACGACATTGGAGCCGACGGAGGTGGCGCGCGAGTCGCCGATCGAGATGCCGATCGTCTGGTTGGCTTCGGCGCCGACCTGGAAGGAGATGTTCTGTTGCGAACCGTTGAGGATCTTCTGGCCGTTGAAGGTGGTGTTGTTGGAGATGCGGGTAAGTTCCTGCTTGAGCTGGCTGACTTCGGACTGGATCGACAGGCGGTCGGAATCGGAGTTGGTGGCGTTGGCCGACTGGATCGACAGTTCGCGCATGCGCTGCAGCAGGTTGCCGACTTCGCTGAGGGCCGATTCGGCCGTCTGCGCCAGGGAGATGCCGTCGTTGGCGTTGCGCACGGCCTGGTTGAGGCCGCGAATCTGGGAAGTCATGCGGTCGGAGATGGCGAGGCCGGCGGCGTCGTCCTTGGCGCTGTTGATGCGCAAGCCGGAAGACAGGCGTTGCAGGGCGGACTGCAGCGACATCTGCGAGTTGTTCAGGTTACGTTGTGCGTTCAGCGACGTAACGTTGGTGTTGATTACTTGTGCCATTTTGCATCTCCTTCGAGAGGGTTAACCCCGCCGCCGCTCTTGCATGGATGCTTGGCGTTGGCTCTGGTCTGGTGGCGGTTGTTTCCGCCTACAGAGGGGTTATCGGAGAAGAATGGCGAAACTTTAGGCTTATTGGCGTATGACTTTCTGGAGCCGGCGCCAGCCTTGTTCTATATGGCGCTAGGTCGTGACGTCGTGAATCTTGACCCCGATGAGGAGCTGGGCCTGCCCGTCGTTGAGGATCTGGTAGGTCTGGCCATCGACGACGGTGGTACCGCCGTCGGCCCAATGCCCGCCCTGGGTGTCGGCGAGATGGACGGCATCGGTGGCGTCGCCCTGGATCATCATCTGGACATGGCCGGAGCCGGTCTGGGCATTGACGACGAGATCCTGCTGGCCGAAGTTCTGCACATCCTGGGCGGAGACGGTGAGGACGTCGCCATGGCCGCCGTTGCCGGACATGTCGATCCTGGCCAGCACGCCGGGCTCGACCGAGGCCGGATCGATCGTCGACAGATCGAGGACCTGATTCTGGCCCTGGTTGATCTGCAGCCAGACGTCGGCGAGGGCATGGGTGGCGCCGTCGGCCGTCACGAAGGAGGAATCGAGGCCGATCCAGTTGCCGTTCTGGAAGGTCGAGGAATGGGTCGGATTGAGGTTGAGCTGGGTGATGTCCAGGGAAGCGAGGGAATGGAGCTCGCCGGCCTGTGAAACGCCGTCCTGGTTGGTGTCGGTCCAGACGGAGAGGTCCTTGAACTGGGTATCGAGGGCATTGACGACGCCGTCGTGGTTGGAATCGAGGCCCTGTAGGGCCTGGAAGCCGTCCTTGGCGAGGGAACCGTCGGCGAGATGGGTGGCGGAGCCGAAGAGTTCGGAACCGTCGTTGATCTTGCCGTCGTGGTTGATGTCGAGGGCGAGGAGGCCGTCGGAAGGCGCGACCCAGCCGACGGAAGTGGCGTGGCCGGTGGCCTTGAGGTCGAACTGGACGCCGGCGCCGATGCCGACGGTCTGGATGCCGTCGCCGTTGAGGTCGAGGACCAGCGGCGTGGCCACGCTGTCGACCGCGGCGATCTGGGCCGCATCCATCACGCCCCTCTGGTCGGTGGTCAGGGCGGTGACCTGGCCCATGGACAAGGCGGTGAGCTGGTCGGTGCTCATGGCGACGATGTCGGTCGTCGTGATGGCGGCGATGTCGGCGGTTTCCATCGCGCGGACTTGCGTGGTGCTCAGGACGTGTATCTGGTCCGTCGTCAGGGCGCTGATCTGGCTCGTGGTCAGCGCCACGACTTCGGCCGTGGTCAGGGCCGCCACGGCGTCGGTCGTCAGGGCGGCGACCTGGTCGGTGGTGAAGGCGGCGACTTCGGCTGTCGTCAGCCCCTGGACCTGGGCCGTCGTGAAAGCGCCGACCTGGCCGGTGGTCAGCGCGGCTATCTGGCTGGTGGTGAGCGCGGCGACGGCTGCGGTGGTCAGCGCCGCCACGGCGTCGGTCGCAAGGAAGGATATGTCGGCTGTTTCGAAAGCCCGGAGCTGGGCGGTGGTGAGCGCGGCGACCTGGTCGGAGAAGAGGCCGGCGGCCTGGTCGCTCGTCAGGGCGACGATGTCGGCCGTGGTAATGGCCTGAATCTGCGTGGTGCTCAATGCCGCGATCTGCGCGGTGCGCAACGCCTCGACCTGGCCGGTTGTGATCACCGCCACCTGGCTGGTCGTGAGTGCGGCGATGGCGTCGGTGGCGAGCGCCGCGATGTCCTCGGTCTCGATGGCCTTGATTTGCGCGGTGGTGAGCGCGGCCACCTGCGTCGAGGAAAGCATGGCGGCGTGCTCGGTCGTCAGGGCGGCGATGTTCGCGGTGGCGAGCGCCTGGACCTGGGCGGTACTCAGCGCACCGATCTGGCCGGTCGAGAAGCCGGCGATGTCCGCGGTTTCGAAGGCCTTGATCTGGGCGGTGGTGAGTGCGGCGACCTGCTCCGTGAGGAGTGCAGCCGTTTGCGCGGAAGTGAGGGCCAGGATATCGGAGGTCGAGAGGGACAGGACCTGGGCGGTATTCAGTGCCACCACCTGCGCCGTGGTCAGGGCGGCGACCTGGCTGGTGGTCAGCGCGGCGATGTTGGCGGTGGTCAGTGCCGCGACGGCATCGGTTGAGAGCAGCGCGATATCGTCGGTTTCGAAGGCTTTGACCTGGGCGGTGGTCAGAACGGCCGCCTGGGCGGACGACAGCACGGCGACCTGGTCGGAGGTCAGGGCGACGATGTTGGCCGTGGTCAGGGCCTGGACCTGGGCGGTGGAGAGCGCGCCGATCTGTGCGGTGGAGAAGGCGGCGAAGTCGGCGGTTTCGAGCGCCTTGACCTGGGCCGTGGTGAGCGCGGCGATCTGATCCGTCAGCAGCGCGGCGGCCTGCTCGGTGGTGAAGGCGACGACGCTGGTCGTCGTCAGGGCGGCGATCTGCGTGGTCGTCAGCGCGTCGACTTGGGCAGTCGTCAGGGCGGCGACCTGTCCGGTGGTGAGCGCGGCGATGGACGCGGTGGTCAGTGCCGCCACGGCATCGGTGGCGAGCAGCGCGATGTCGCCGGTCTCCAGCGCCTTGGCCTGGGCCGTGGTGAGCGCCGCCGCCTGATCGGAGGTGAGCACGATGGCCTGATCGCTGGTCAGCGCCACGATGTCGGACGTGGTCAGGGCCTGGAGTTGCGCCGTACTCAAGGTAACGACCTGGGCGGTGGTGAAAGTAGCGACCTGGCTGGTGGTGAGGGCGGCGATGTTGGCGGTGGTGAGTGCGGCGACGGCGTCGGTGGAGAGGGCGACGATGTCGTCGGTCTCGATGGCCCTGACCTGTGCGGAGGTGAGCGCCTGAACCTGGGTGGAGGAGAGCGCGGCGACCTGATCGGAAGTGAGGGCGACGATGTTGGCGGTGGTGAGGGCCTGGACCTGAGCGGTGGAGAGCGCGCCGATCTGGTCGGTGGAGAAGACGGCGAAGTCGGCGGTTTCGAGGGCCTTGACCTGAGCGGTGGTGAGCGCGGCCACCTGGGCCGTCAGCAGCGCGGCGGCTTGCGCGGTGGTGAAGGCGACCACGTCGCTGGTGGTGAGCGCCGTGATCTGCGTGGTGGTCAGGGCATCGACCTGTGCGGTGGTGAGAGCGGCGACCTGGCTGGTCGTGAGCGCGGCGATGGACGCGGTGGAGAGGGCCGCCACGGCATCGGTGGCGAGCAGCGCGATGTCGTCGGTTTCGAGGGCCTTGATCTGCGCGGTGGTGAGCGCGGCGACTTGGGCCGAAGAGAGCACGGGGACCTGGTCGCTGGTCAGGGCGACCACGTCGGCCGTCGTCAGGGCCTGGACCTGGGTCGTGCCCAGGGCGCCGATCTGCGCCGTGGTGAGCGCGGCGACCTGGCTGGTGGTCAGCGCGGCGATGGCCGCGGTGGCGAGGGCGGCGACGGCATTGGTCGTGAGGGCGCCGATGTCGCTCGTCTCGAAGGCCTTGATCTGGGCGGTGGTGAGCGCGGCCACCTGGGCGGACGTCAGCACGGCGATCTGGTCGCTGTTCAGGGCGACGATGTTGGCGGTGGTGAGGGCCTGGACCTGGGCGGTGGAGAGCGCGCCGATCTGCTCGGTGGAGAAGATGGCGAAGTCGGTGGTTTCGAGCGCCTTGACCTGGGCCGTGGTGAGGGCGGCGACCTGGCTGCTGAGCAGCACGGTGACCTGCTCGGTCGTCAGGGCGACGACGTCGATCGTCGTGAGGGCCTCGACCTGCGCGGTGGTCAGGGCATCGACCTGTGCGGTGGTGAGCGCGGCGACCTGGCTGGTGGTGAGCGTGGCGATGGCGGCGGTCGTGAGTGCGGCGACGGCGTCGGTGGAGAGCCGGGCGATGTCTTCGGTTTCGAAGGCCTTGACCTGAGCGGTGGAGAGCGCAGCGACCTGGGCCGAGGACAGCACGGGGGCCTGGTCGGTCGTCAGGGCGACGATGTTCGCCGTGGTGAGGGCCTGGACCTGGGCCGTGCTCAGCGCGCCGATCTGGTCGGTGGAGAAGACGGCGAAGTCGGCGGTTTCGAGAACACTGACCTGGGTGGTGGTGAGCGCGGCGACCTGGGTCGTCATCAGCGCGGCGACCTGCGTCGAGGTCAGCGCGATCACGCCGGCGGTGGTCAGGGCCGCGATTTGATCCGTGGAGAGCGCATCGACCTGAGCCGTGGTGAAAGTAGCGACCTGGCTGGTAGTGAGCGCGGCGATGTTGGCGGTGGTGAGTGCGGCGACGGCGTCGGTGGTGAGTGCGGCGATGTCGTCGGTCTCGATGGCCCTGACCTGTGCGGAGGTGAGCGCCTGAACCTGGGTGGAGGAGAGCGCGGCGACCTGATCGGAAGTGAGGGCGACGATGTTGGCGGTGGTGAGTGCCTGAATCTGGGCGGTGGAGAGCGCGCCGATCTGGTCGGTGGAGAAGACGGCGAAGTCGGCAGTTT